>CAMEON010000013.1 GCA_945929845.1 uncultured Clostridia bacterium
ACAGTGTAGTAGGGGCGACATCCGTATACGGAGCCGTATACGGATGTGGTCGCCCGGTTTCATGCGGGCGGATATGGAATCCGCCCCTACGAAAAATTAGAGTGGGCATACACATGACCTGGCTGTACCGGGAACTGAACGGTTACGACAGGGTGGTCTTTTCCGGCGGCATTGTGGTCATTCGTCCCGGCTTCCTGCGGTCAGCTTCTGATACATCTTCATCAGCTCTGCCACGCAGGTGCTTTCGGTCATGGTCTTGACATCAAAGCCGTAGGCTTGCATGACCGCACGGTCATTCTCTCTGTGAGCCTGCATAAGTTTAGGGAACATATACATTTTTTCTCCATACATATCTGCAAATGTACATTCATCGTATAAAGTGCGGGCATCTATTATTGCTTTTGCAGTTTGCTCTATTTTTGCTATTTGTTCTTCGGATGGATTGCACCAAGGGAAATTATTATAAACAATATCCTTGGAATAACGGTAATCGCTTTTTAATCTCCCGCATACTGCCCTCATCCATGCCATATGGACATTAGATGTCAGGACTCCGAAATGGTATAATGTTGCATTAGGAACAATAAAATTCAAGTCTGTAGATATCGTTTGCCCGTCAAAAAAACCGATGGGAACATATTTTCTGCGTTCGGAACTGACCTTGGGAACAAGTAAAAAAGAATTAGGGTTCATTGTCTCTCTAAACAGCATAGGCTTATCTGCCAGTTTTTGTCTATCTGGTGCACCTTTCAGCCTATCCTGACGACACAGTTCAATTCTTTTCATTACTTCAGGCATCTGAATTAACTCGGAAGGATTAGCTTCCACAAGCCACAAGCACCATCGCTTTTTATTGTTTATAAATTCTTCCGAGCCAATCAATTTCTTAATGTACTTCCGAGCGTTAGGTTCTTTTTTCAGAAATTCATTCATTTCATTGTCTTCAATAATCAAGTGCCCGCCGTCCGCAGGTCGATTTCCCGTTGTCATAGAAGGGACATCGCAAATGGGTTTGTTTCTACTCTCAACAAACACAGTCGGTGCGTCAACTAAATAGAAATTGATATTATCTACAGCCTGAAATCTTTCTGAAGAATAAAGCTGCTTCGGTTTACTATTTAGCACTGTACTAAACCCAACAATCACACAATGCACATGAGCCTTAATGCTCGCTTCACTGTCCCATATAAAAGTGCGGTGTGCAAAGTCGATGTTAATTCCAAACCGATCATAAAGCGGTTTCCATACGCCCGCAACCTGTTCACCTTGTGTTATAGAATTGGTTGATACAAATGCAGTCCGAATATTTGTGCCTAACATAAATACCGATGCTTTATAATACCAACCTGCAACATAGTCAATCTTACCTGCGGTCTTATAAGGTTTTCCTTTTTCATCAACATAAATTGAAAGAATATCCTGCTTTTGTTCCGCAGATTGCAGAGAGTAGCCCACAAACGGCGGATTCCCCATGATATAATTCAGCTTCTCCTTGGGCACCACGCTCTCCCACGGCACCCGCAGGGCGTTGCCCTGTACGATCGTGGCATAGGATTTCAGCGGCAGGAAGTCCAGGTTGATGTTGAGCAGTTCCTCCGTCTCCCTCATCATCTGTGACTCTGCGATCCAGAGGGCGGTCTTGGCCACGGTCACGGCAAAGTCGTTGATCTCAATGCCGTAGAACTGGCCGATAGACACCTTGATGACATCCCCGAAGTCCACCAGCATCTGCCCCTCATTGATGGTGGAAAGGGCCTGATTCTCCAGCCGGCGCAGGGATATATAGGTTTCGGTCAGGAAGTTGCCGGAGCCGCAGGCGGGGTCAAGGAAGGTCAGCCCGGCCAGCTTATCACGGAACGCCTCGGCCCTGTCCCGCCGAATCTTCGGTACCTTCAGCGCCCTGATCTCCTCCAGCTCCGCACGCAGGCCGTCCAAAAACAGCGGGTCGATGACCTTATGGATGTTCTCGATGGAGGTATAGTGTATCCCGCCGGAGCGCCGGGTCTCCGGGTTCAGGGTGCTCTCAAACACGGCACCGAAGATGGTGGGGCTGATCTGCGACCAGTCAAAGTCCTCGCTGGCTTTGCGGAGCAACAGGTCTACCATGTTCTGCGTGAAGTTGGGTATTTCTATGTTCTCGTCGGCAAACAGACCGCCGTTGACATAGGGAAAGGAAGCCAACTGTTCTTCCATGTACGGGTCCCGATCCTCCACCCTGGTGTCCAGCACCCGGAACAGGTCTATCAGTGCCCGGCGGACATCTTTGGGTGCATATCCGCTTATGTAGTTGTGAAATTTCAGGTGCTCCCCGAAGATGCCCGCATCCTCCGCATACAGGCAGAAGACCAGCCGGACGCAAAGAATATTGAGGCTGTGCAGGGACTGCTTATCCTCCGGGTGAATGTACTGCCCCAGGAGGGCATCGTACAGCTTACCCACCAGTTCACCGGCCTGCATGGAGATCTGTTCCTCCCGGTGCAAAAGCTCACTCTTCTCCTCCACCAGGAATTGCAGACGGTAGTACTCCCGGGGCAGGTCGCAAAGCCGGATGCTCTCCGGCTCCCCTGTGGGCTTCTCCATGTCGTATATCAGAAATTCCTCAAAGTTGCAGGTGATGATCCAGCGGGGTCGCAGGGAGTACGGCAGACCTGCCGAATACCTCTGGGCTTGTTGGAAAGGGGTAAGCAAGGTGCCATCCGATTGCCGGATGGGACTGCGCAGATTCAGCCCCTTCTTTTTCTGTTCGATCAGCACATGGGTGGATGGAATGTGCCCGTCGATGAAGCTGGTGTGATCCAGCTTGACCCGCTCCTCAAACAGGATGAACTTTTCCGGTTCCGCCACGCCGAGGACATCACGAACCAGCGAAAGCCAGAAGGACTGGCTGTCGCTCTTCTCGTCGCCCCGGTCTTTCCAATTCGCCGCAAAGGTCTTCGCCGCTCTTTTTCTTTCTGCATCGTTCATGGCACAATTCCTCCCACTGTAAGTGATTTTTTTGAATCAGACGGCTGGGCGCATCATCGCCCGCTCTGATCCTCGAAGACATCGTCGATCTTCCCGTCCCCGTCGTAGTCCACATAGGTTCTCTTGCCCTTGGGGGCGGACGGTGCGGCGGGTTCAGCAAGGGTCAGCACAATGCCAATGATCCCGCACACCACCGACAGGGCGATCAGAGCCCAGCCCAGCACCAAGAGGAGCACATGCAGTACCGTGAAGGCGGCGTCGATCAGCACCGGCAGGAAGATCAGTAGCACCACGCCCAAAAGCAGGCGCAACCATTCCTGACCCCACTGGGCACGCCGGTCAGAGGCCAGGATGACCCGGAGCAGGGGGAGCAGGATCATGTACACACCAATGCAGACCACCAGGACGGTGTTCTGGAAGAAAATCAGTGCCAGACCCAGCAGGATGCCCAGGATGGAGCTGATCAGATCCACCACACCCATGGTTGTATTCGCATGAGCGATGCCCTGGATGAGGGAGGGTATGTTGCTGATAATCACGAAGATGCCGCAGATGATCATACCCCAGTGCAGGATGGCGGCCACGGTGCTTTGCGTGAGCAAGGAGGCCAGCACCAGTAGCAGGACACCGATCAGAATGCCCATGACAAGGGAAATCACTCTGGCTACCAGTCGGTTTTTCTTGGTTGGGTTCATCATAAAATTTGCTCTCCTTTGTTTTCAGGTTTGATTTTTTGTTTATGCAGTCCCACCCCGTGGGTGAGTGGCAATCCAATGGCACAGCACCGGGGGCACAAGGCCGCACAGGCTATCCCCGGCAGAGATAGCCTCCCGGACGCGGGTGGAGCTGATGTGGGCATACCGGGGGTCGGTGGGCAGGTACAGCGTCTCCGCCGCCGGGTTATGGGCACGGTTCCACAGGGCGTGGGCCTGCTCATAGGTGTAGTCCTCCTGATTGCGCAGTCCCTTGATGATCCAGTCCACGCCCAGCCTGTCGCACAGGTCGATGAGCATCCCGTCCCAGGTGATCACCTCCACGCCGGGCAGGTTGGCGCAGGCCAGGGCGGCCATCTCCCGCCTCTCCTCCATGGTGAACATATACTGCTTGATCGGGGCATCTGCCACATACTTTCGCATATCATTGGTCATGACCGCCACATACACTCTGTCAAAGCGGGGGGCCACCCGGGCGATCACATCCACATGGCCGCAGGTGATGGGGTCGAAGCTACCGGGGATCAGTGCCTGTCGCATTCCTACCTCACTCCCTTTCTTGCTCTCCGGTGGGGATACCGTTGTCTTCGGCTCTTTGCACCGGGGTGAGAACGGTCACATACGCCTTCCCGTACTTGACCTCCTTCAGGCGGGTAAAGCGGGCGGACAGGGCGGTGCCTGTGGCGTAGCCCAGCGGATCCGGTTCCCCGCTCTCGCAGATGATCAGGCCGTGGGGCTTCAGTGCCCGGGCCTTGCATATCTCCTCCACCGCCGCCGGTACCGCCCGCATGGCGTAGGGAGGATCCAGGAAGATGATGTCAAAGGCATCCCGTCCCCGGCGGGCACGCAGGTAGGCGGCAAAGTCGGCGCAGATGACGGTACAGGCCGCCTCCAGCCGGGTCTTCCTTGCGTTCCGGTCTATGATGGCCACGGCCTCCCTGGACTGATCCACCAGCACGGCGTGCTCGGCACCCCGGGACACAGCCTCCAGCCCCAACTGACCGGAGCCGGCGAACAGATCCAGCACCCGCCGCCCCTCAATGTCAAACTGGATCATGGAGAAGATGGCCTCCTTAGCCCGCTCGGTGGTGGGGCGGGTCATATCCCCCTCCAGCGTGTCCAGACGCACGCCCCGGGCCTTGCCTGTAATGATTCGCATCATGGATGTGTTTCCTCCTTTTATTTATCATCCTGCTCTTGCTCTCTTCACTGTGGTTGTTGGGCATCCCGGTCAAAGTACGCCCGGATGCGGTCTGCGTCCGCCCGGCTGATGCCCCGGATGACGGCCAGCTCCTCGGCCGTGGCTCCCCGGACAGCCGCCACACTGCCCAGTGCCTTCAGGAGCATCCGGGCTTTCTTATCCCCGATGCCGGGGATCCTTGTCAGGGTGGAGTGGGTCAGGGTCTTTGTCTTGGCGGACTCCATGCGGGACACCGTGAAGCGGTGCACCTCCTCCTGGAGCTTATACAGCATGACGAACACCTGCTTCTCCCGGGCGATGCTGATCTCCCCGTCCCCGGAGCACAGGGCACGGGTCTTGTGGAAGTCATCTTTGACCATGCCGAACACCGGAATGTCCAGCCCCCGCTCCGCCATAAGCTCCCTCACCACCGCCACATGTCCCCTGCCGCCGTCCAGAAGGATCAGCTCCGGCAGGCGGGAGAAGGAGCCGTCGGCATCGGACAGGTGCGCCAGGCGGCGATCCAGTGCCTCACGCATACTGGCGTAGTCATCCGTCCCGGTGACGGTGCGAATGCGGAAGGTGCGGTACTCGCTCTTTGCCAGCTTCCCGTCCTCCATGACCACCATGCCGGCGGTCAGGTGTTCACTGCCCAGGTTGGATATATCGTAGGCCTCAATGCGCTGGGGGTACCCGATGCCAAGCAGTTCTCCCAGCCGAACCAGCGCCCCCTCGTCCCGCTCGGCATCCCGGCGGAACTGGCGCACCTGCTCGGCGGCATTGGACACGGCCAGCTCACACAGCGTCCTTCCCTGCCCCCGCTCCGGGGTGCGGAGCGTGACCTTGTGCCCGCACAGGTCGGACAGGTACTGGCCAAGAGCCGCCGCTTCCTCCTCTTCCAGCGGGAAGGACAGCAGGATGGTCTTGGGTATATGCTCCCGGGTGCGGTAATGCTCGCAGAGGAAGGCAGGCAGGGATTCCTCATCCAGGATCCGCTCCGCTCCGGCCAGGCAATCCTCCTTGTCCACCACGGCTCCGCCCCGGATGTAGAGCACCGACACGCAGGAGGTCACCTCGTCGGCAAAGAAGCCCACCACATCCTGCTCGGTGTCCGGGGCGGCCACCACGGTCTGCTTCTGACTCAGCCTGTCCAGAGCGGTGATGGTATCCCGGCACCGGGCGGCGGCCTCATACCGCTCCGCCTCGGCATGGGCGTACATCTGCTCCGTCAGGGCCCGGCGGGCTTCGGCGGTGTGTCCCCGAAGAATGTCGGCGGCCAGGGCCACCGTGGCGCCATACTCCTCCGGGCTGACCTGGCCGGTGCAGGGCCCGGTACAGCGGCCCATCTGATAGTACAGGCAGGGCCGCTCCTTGCCGATGTCCCGGGGAAAGCGGCGGTTACAGGAGGGCAGACGCAGGGTATACCGCAGGGTGTCCAGCACAGAGAACACGGTGGACACGCCGGAGTACGGGCCGAAGTACCGACCCTTATCGTTCTCCCGCTTGCGGGTCATGATCAGCCGGGGGTACGGTTCGTCGGTGATCTTGATATAGGGATAGGACTTGGCATCCTTCAGCCGGATGTTGTACTTGGGGTTGTACTGCTTGATCAGGGTATTCTCCAGCGTCAGGGCTTCTATCTCGGTACTGCACAGGAAGTAGTCAAAATCCTGCACCGCGGCTACCATCCGGGCGGTCTTGAGGTTCTTTTCACTGTTCTGAAAATACTGGGAGACCCGGTTTTTCAGCTTCCGGGACTTTCCCACATAGATGACCTGTCCCGCCCGGTTCTTCATGATATACACGCCGGGGCACAGCGGCAGGGAGTTGGCTTTCTCCAGCAGGTATTGCCTGCCCCGGCTCTCCGCCCTGTCCACCTCCCGGCCTTCCTCCTGATCCGACACGGTTCTCCCCCCTTACAAACAAACGGTGCGTTGCCCACATCCTCATGGGTACCATACGCACCGTTCGTTCAATCGTTATGTAACACAATCCGGCCTCTTCGCCTGCTCCGTTTTTCTGCCTGTCTTACTCGGCAAATCCTGAATTGATAAGGGCAGCCAGGCCATCCAGGGCGGCATCCTCATCCTGCCCGTCGGCCAGCAAAGTCACGGTCATCCCCTTGGCGATCCCCAAAGACAGCACACCGAGAAGGCTCTTGGCATTGACCTTCCGGTCATCCTTCTCCACCCAAATGGTACATTTATAGCAGTTTGCCTTCTGAATAAAGAAGGTTGCCGGTCTTGCGTGAAGACCGCTGGCGTTGTTGATGACAACATCACGACTTTTCATACCCATTTCTCCTGTTATTTGTGAAATACCACGGAATTCAGATACACCTCTATCCATACTGTAGTATACCAAAAAAAGCAGAATAAATCAAGAGACAATGTTGAGAATTTTTACATACCAGTTTTACTTATTTTTATTGATATTCACAAGGACGGAAAATGTCGAAAACATCACTCCCGGGCCGTGATCCCGGTAATGCGCAGGGTGAACAGTGCCCGCTCGGTGCACACGGTCAGCTCACTGCCGGGAGCCAGGTACAGATCACTGCCGTCCACCGGCAGGCATCCGTCCTTGATGGCTCCGCCTACGCAGACCATACATCCGTTGGCGGCTACCCAGTCGGAGGGACTGACACTGCTTTCGTTATTTTCCCCGCTCTCGCTTCCACTTCGACTTCGACTGTCGTCGCCGGAGACAGTCAGGGCGATCCGGGTGTTGCCTTCGCTGTCCTGATACACGCCCACATAGCCGATCCGCTCGCCGGTATCGTACAGGTAGAGGGCATCGAAGGAGGACACACAGGCCAGCACATCCCGGTGGACTTCCTCAATTTCAAAGGTCACATCGTAGAGCGTCTGGGTGACTGCCGTGCCCTTGTCCCGCTGGTTGTAGGCATACACCACCCTGTATATCACCGAGGCCACGCACAGAACAGCCAGGATGATAATGACCGCATCCACTGCCGACCAGCGTCCCTGCCGCCCGGCCCGTGTCCGGCTGTTTTCGGCATCCTTTCTATCGTGATCCATGCGTCATCCCTTCCCTTCTGCACCTGCCGGTGCGGTATCCTGCACGGTTCCGGTCTCCGGCTCTGCTTCCTCTGTCTCCGCACCTGTCTCCGGGGTGGTCTCTGCCGATTTTTCCTCCAGGGAAATGATCTGCCCCCGGACGATCAGCCCGAAGAGGCGGTAGGTGCCCTGACTTCCGGCCAGGAGCCGGGTATCCCCCGCCCAGTACCCATATCCGGCCTGATACCGGGTCTCCGCCTCCACATACAGGTACAGATCCACACTTTCCTTTTCCCCCTCCCGGGTGATCAGCACGGTCTCTGCGGACATGACCGTTCCCAGGTTGTCCGCCTCCTCCCGGTCAGAGGCATAGACTGTTTGGCCGCACAGCGTGACCTGCCCGTCCGGGCCGTAGGTGATCAGCTCCGGATCAAGCCCCTCCACAAGGATGCAGTAGGTGACTGTCCGCTGCTCCCACAGGGGGGCATACTTCTGCTTCAGGTAGCGGTAGCCAAACCAGATGCCCACCCCCAGTGCGGCAATGAGCAGGAGGATGACCACATCCACCACCCAGGCGTTCGCCCGTCCGTTCCTCTGCCTGGCAGGCAGTGCCCCGGTTCCTGTCCGCCGTCGCCCGCCGGGAAGCTCCGGCGATGGGGTACCGGCTCGTCCGTCGTAAAGACCGGCACCACCCGGCAGGCTGGAGGCTTTCCCCTCGTCGCCTGTATGATTCATAAAGGAAGCCATACAAATACCTCTCACTTTCTCATGATTGGGTAAGGGACGCACCCCCGGTGCCGGGGCTTACGCATCCGTGCGGTATATCCTGTCCTCACAGGAGGAGTCTCCCATGGTGTGAGCCATCAGCACGCTGTCCTCGTCAAATACCACGGTTCCCGCAGAGCCGGACAGCGCCCCCATCAGGCAGAGGGAGAAGAACAAAGCCGGAGAAAGGCTTATGCCGTTGTATACGCCCAGCAGAAGCCCCGCCAGGACGGTACACATCCCGCCTATGAGGATGGTTCTGTCCTCCCGCCGCCCTGCCTTATGGAGTGCCGTCAGGCTCCTTTGCAGAAACAGGAACAGAAGTGCCAGGAGAACCGCCAGTCCCGGCCACCCCAGAGCCGCCAGCACATCCAGGTACAGGTTGCCCGCCGACAGGGCGGTGACAGCCTCCGGCTCGGCGTAGGCCGGATACACGGCGGAAAAGGAGGCTGTGCCCAGGCCGATCCCGACAGGATGATCTCCGATCATGCGCATGACGCCGATCCACAGGCGCACGGAATACCAACTCTTCGCCTTCACGGCGGCCTCGGCGGCCGGGAACAGGGTCGACAGCGGATGGAACCAGGTGAACCAGAGCGCACCGCTGGCGGCTATGGGCAGAGCCACGATTCCTGCCGACAGCGCACGGTGGCTGTACAGGAGGCAGAAGGCAAGCAGAGACACCGTCGCACACACCGCTGACAGCACGGAATGGGACAGGGTCAGGAGCGCAAGATCCAGCCCCAAAGCCACCAATGCCAGCACCCCCTGATACAGGCGGCGGCTGTTCATCAGGAACACGGCCAGCCAGGGGCACATCAGCACCAGGAAGATCTGATGCTCCCCGCTCCACTGCCCGGCCAGGTATCGGAGCATACCGGTCAGCTCCTGCCGGATATACGACCCGGCCAGGGAGCCATCCAGGAAAGGAAACACATCCTCGGAGGCCAGGCGGGCGTACCCCATGAGAAGAACCACCCCCACAGCCACGGCGACCCCTGTCAGGCATTGGCGGATGCGTTGTCGGTCAGACATCAGGTTGACAGTCAGGTAGTAGTCCGACAAAAGGATCATACACAGCAGGATCTGCCTGGCCGTCTCCACCGTAAACTTCGCACAGAACAGCCCGCCGCCAAGGAGCAGAAGCCCCAGAATGGCGACCATGCCGTCCAGCCGCCCTATGCGGAAGGTGCGGTGGAGCTGGAGCAGCTTCGGCACATACCCCGCCCAAGTCACCAGGATGACAAGGGCGGCGATCCACACGCCCCCATCCCACAGCCACATGAGCGGCAGGCAAAGGGAGCTGAGCACCACGCCGGACTCGGGATGGGTGACGATCAGCCCCAGAAGACCCAGACCCAAAAGGCCAAGGGGAATCACCAACGGGTTGATATACACGGTCGTACATGCCGCCGGGATGGCCAGCACGCACAGGATATACCCCGGCAGTGCGCTGAACGCCCGCCCGGGTTGCTTCCGGCCGTCCTGATTCAGGCGAGACTCCGGTACGCCAAGGAGACGGTACAGGAGCCATCGGCCTATCCGGCCGGAGCCAACCGTCTCTGCCAGGGGGTGGGTGGTCATAGCCAGGGGAATGGCTGACAGTGCTATGGCGACGCACAGGAGCACCCGTCCCTTGTCGGTGCCCTCCATGCCGCTCCACACCAGCGGGCCGATCGTATGGATCAGCAGGCCGGTTAGGCCGTAGAGCAGGAGGAAAATCCCGTACAGATAGGTCGGGCAGTCCGCAAGGCTCGCCCATACAGCCCGCATACCGGCCATGATGCGGCTCCCCTCCATGGCCTGCACCACCCGCCGCCGCCTGGGAGACAGGGGACGGCACTGGCCAGCCGACCGCCCCTCCCCGGTCAGGAGCGCGGTACCGGTGGGGCGGTAGGCTGTCATCAGCCGACCAAAGGCACTCCGGGCAATGAGACTGTACAACCGGGCCGTGCCCCGGTTCAGCCCGTCCCACAGGCGGAACCGATGACCGACGGTCCTCTCCGCCGCCGGGATGTCCGTACTGTCCGCAGTCATTTCCTTCTCTTCGGTCACTTCTGCCACCTGTCCCCACTCCTTTCTGTTCCGAATTCCGTATGTCTGAACTATGTTTCCTTTGTTTCGTCTGTGCTGTCAGACTGTGCCAGAAGATCCGGCCTTTGCCGTCTGGTCAGCTCCAGAGCCGCTTCCTGTCTCCAGGAGCGGATCCTTGCGTGGTCGCCGGACAGGAGCACCTCCGGCACCCGCATCCCGTGGTAATCCACCGGGCGGGTGAACTGGGGGTACTCCAGCAGTCCTGCGGTCAGGCTTTCCTCCTCATAGCAGGCTGCATCCGACAGCACGCCCTCCGTCAGCCGGGCCACGCAGTCCACCAGCACGCAGGCCGGGATCTCCCCCCCGGTCAGCACGAAGTCACCGATGGAGATCTCCTCGTCCACGATCTCCTCCACGATCCGGCGATCCACCCCTTCGTAGTGGCCGCACAGCAGGACCAGGTTATCATACCCCGCCGCCAGCTCCCGTGCCACGCCCTGCGTCAGCACCCGCCCGGCGGGAGACAGGTAGATGACCCGCCGCCGACCGTCAAAGCCGGAGGCCAGCTGGTCGGCCAGCACTGCCCTGTAACAATTGTAGATAGGCGGTGCGGCCATGAGCATACCCATCCCCCCGCCGTAGGGGGTATCGTCCACCCGGCGGCGCTTGTCCTCGGAGTAGTCCCGGATATTGAAGGTGCGGACGGTGCAGGCCCCGCTTTTCTGGGCACGGCCGATGATGCTCTCCCCCAGCACCCGATCCACCAACTCCGGGAACAGGGTCATGATATCAAAGCGCATCAGGTTCCCTTCCCTTCCTGGACAGGCTTCCTGCGGTGCCGCTTGCCGGGTCTGTTCCCTGCCGGGGCAGTGTGATGCCCCCCGTCGGCTCCGTCGGGCGTGTCCACCGTCTCGCCCTCCCCGTCAAACATACCGTCAATAGGCTCCATCCGCACATGGGAGAGGGGCACGACCTCCTTGACGAAAGTGGGCACGCCCGGCACCAGCACCTGTCCGGTCGGGGTATTCACCACATAGATGGGGGCGGCGGCACCGGGCAGGATGTCAGCCACCGTCCCCAGCGTCTGCCCCTCCCGGCCTACCCTGGCATCCAGTACCGGCAGGCCGATGGCATCGGCCAGAAAGTATTTTCCCTCTTCCAGGCGGAGATCCTCCCGCAGGGCGTATAGCGTCTCCCCCCGGAGTGCGTCGGCCGCATCCATGTCCGTCACGCCCTCCAGCTCCAAAAGCAGGAACCGTCCCCCCAGCACCGATGCCCGGTTGATCTTTATCTCCCGTTTCCTGTTGCCCCGACCCAGGAACACCCGCTCAAGGCCGCAGATGTCCTCCGGGCTGTCCGCCCATGGCTCTACCTTCACGCCGCCCCGGCATCCGTGGGTGTTGATGATCTGTCCGCACTCCAGGTACGGGCTTATTGCAGGCTTTGTCATTTTCTGTTTCTGTTTCCGTTTCTGTTTCTATTTCTATTTCTGCTTCTATGACTGTTTCTTTTGCATATGGTTACTCTGTTCTCAGAACATACCCATCCATGAGTAGTATAGCACAATCAGCCGGAAATTTCAATGTTTTTTTCAATATCCGCAAATAATTTTCATTACAGCGTGGTTACAGTTCAGGTTCGTGATTACGACAAATCCAGATTATCCTTTATGCCGTACAGACTTCTATCCCCATCCCCCCGGCCCCCCTTCCCCGGCGGGGAAGGGGGTCGGGGGGATGGGGCTATGCGATTTACAATATGTACGGAATAATCCAGACACATCAAGGTCAAGCTCCTGAGCTGTTACGGAACGGGGGTACAAGGAGTATGCCGAACCCCTTCAACGACTTTCAAAGCATGTATACCATCATGTGCGGTGCGTTTACGGTAAAATAATTTTCCTTTCATTCACACAACCGGCGGCATCCTGTGGTATAATAACACTGAATTTCTGATGTTGATTTCCGGAGGTGTTCCCACTATGCCGCAAGCTGTATCCTCTTCTGCCCCCCTGTCCGCCGTGTCCGAGCCGGACGGTGTCCTGCTCGTGGACAAGCCGTCAGGCATGACCTCCCACGATGTGGTCTCCCGGGTACGCAGGCTGTTCGGAACCCGGAAGGTCGGCCACACCGGCACCCTGGATCCCATGGCCACCGGGGTGCTGGTGGTGCTCATCGGCCGGGCGGCCAAGGCCTCGGAGTATGTGTCCCACGATGTGAAGGCCTACCGGGCCACCCTGCGGCTGGGACTTGTCACCGACACCCAGGACACCGGCGGTACCATTCTATCGGTCACAGACCCCCGCCGCCTGCCCGGGCCGGAGGCGTTGGAGGCCGTCCTCCCCCGGTTCCGGGGGGAGATCATGCAGCTTCCTCCCATGTACAGTGCCCTGAAGGTGGGCGGGCGGAAGCTGTGCGACCTGGCTCGACGGGGAGAGGTGGTGGAGCGGGAGGCTCGCCCGGTGCAGATCTTCTCTCTGGAGGCTGTACCCGGTGCCCTGCCCTCCGACTATGTGCTGTCCGTGACCTGCGGGGGCGGCACCTACATACGCACCCTGTGCGCCGACATCGGCGATGCCCTCAGCTGTGGGGGCGTCATGGCCTCCCTGCGCCGGACGCAGGCCGGGGGCTTTGCGCTGTCCGACTGTCTGACCCTCCCGGCTCTGGAGGCCATGGAGCCTGCCGCCCGTCTCGCCTGTCTGCGCCCTGCCGAGGTGCTGTTCGCCCACTTGCCCCGCCTGACCCTTTCCCCCTTCTTCACCGGACTGTGCCAGAATGGCTGTCCCCTGTACCAGCACAAGCTGGGCACGGCCTTCGCCCCCGGCACCCGGGTTCGGCTGTGCGACAGTCAGGGCCGCTTCTTCGCCCTGGGGGAGTCCCGGCAGACGGAGGAGGGGCTCATGCTTGTCATGATCAAGCTGTTGGTTCTGTAGTTGTACAGGAACCGCTGATTCCCTCACATAAAAAATGAATCTCCCGGACACAATACTACGGAAATACTGTGTCCGGGAGGTTTCTTTTTCATGATCACCATTCTCATCCGCACCCTGATCATATACCTGACTCTGCTTGTCACCATGCGGTTCATGGGCAAGCGGCAGTTGGGGGAGCTGGAGGTGTCGGAGCTGGTCACCACCCTGCTTCTGTCCGAGGTGGCTTCCCTGCCCATCACCAATCAGGACATTCCCCTGTCCTACGCCCTGATCCCCATTCTGACCCTCATGGCGCTGGAGGTCATCCTGTCCGGAGTCCTGCTCAAATCCCGCTGGCTGAAGAAGCTCCTGTCGGTGCGGCCTTCCATTCTGATCCGGAAGGGCAAGCCGGATCCAAAAGCCATGGAGCAGAGCCGCATCTCCGCCGAGGAGCTGTTCTCCCGCCTGCGGCAGAAGGATGTGACCGACCCGGCGGATGTGGAGTACGCCATTGCGGAGCCGAACGGGCAGATCTCCGTCATTCTCAAGGCCACCGCCCGGCAGGCCACCACCAAGGAGCTGGGCATCACCCCCACCGAGCGGGGCATGATGCACCTGATCATCAACGACGGCCAGGTCAACGAGCAGAATCTGACCCTGTCCGGCCATGACCGGCGGTGGCTGGAGGAGCTGCTCAAGGCTCACAAGCTGACCGAGCGGGATATATTCCTCCTGCTCTGCGACGACGGGGGCAAGGTGCGCATCCTGCCCCGGAGGGCCTCATGAAATCGGTATGGTTATCCTTTGGGGTGCTCCTGCTTGTGGTGCTCCTGGTGCTGTGCAACGCAGGGTATGTCAATCACACCGTAAAAAACATGAAGAGAATGGCCAATGACCTGCCCCTCTCCCCGGACTCCGGCACGGAGGCACAGCTTGACAACATCCTCCGGCTGTTGGACAGCCACGAGGCCGGGCTGGGTCTCTCCGTGTCCTTTCCTCTCATTGACCGGGTGCGGGAACTGACCGACTCCGCCAGAGCCTACGCCCAGACGGGGGACAAGGCCGGGTATGCCTCCTCCCGAGCTATGCTGATCGACGCCATCAGCGACCTCAACCGGCTGGAGAAGGTCACGGTGAAGAATATCATGTGAGCTGTCCCTTCAAGTCGGCGATCTCCGAAAGCCACAGACCGGCACAGGCATCCGAGGGCATCCGCCAGTCCCCCCGGGGGGACAGAGCCACCGACCCCACCTTGGGGCCATCCGGCAGGCAGGAGCGCTTGAACTGCTGGCCGAAGAACCGGCGGACAAAGGTCTCCAGCCACCGGAGCAGGGTGGCATCGTCGTACTTTTCCCCTAAGGCGTACCGAGCCAGCCGGAACAGCTTCCCGGGGGTGCAACCGAAGCGGAGCATGTAGTACAGGTAGAAATCGTGCAGCTCATACGGCCCCACCAGATCCTCTGTCACCTGGGCGATCTCCCCGTTCCCGTCCGCAGGCAGAAGCTCTGGGCTGACCGGGGTATGCAGGATGTCGGACAGGGCATCCGCCAGGCGGATGTGTCCGGCGGCCCGCTCGGTATCGGCAAAGCTGCCCACGATGTGGCGCACCAGGGTCTTGGGCACCGAGGCGTTGACACCGTACATGGACATATGATCCCCGTTGTAGGTGGCCCAGCCCAGTGCCAGCTCGGACAGGTCGCCGGTGCCCACCACGAAGCCGCCCTCGGCGTTGGCAATGTCCATCAGCACCTGGGTGCGCTCCCGAGCCTGGCTGTTCTCGTAGACCACATTGCGGTTCTCCGGGTCATGGCCGATGTCACGGAAGTGGATGTTCACCGCATCCGTAATATCCACGCACCGGAAATCCACGCCCAGCTCCTGGCACAGCACCGTGGCGTTGTTTTTGGTTCGGCTGGTGGTACCGAAGCAGGGCATGGTCACGGCCAGAATGTCCTGCCGGGGGCGGGACAGGCTGTCCATGGCCCGCACCATGACCAGCAGGGCCAGGCAGGAATCCAGCCCGCCGGAGATGCCCACCACGATCTTTCTGGCATGGGCACTCTCTATGCGCTGGCGCAGACCGGCGGCCTGCATGGCCAGGATGGACGCACAGCGTGCCGCCCGCTCGCCCTTATCCTCCGGCACAAAGGGGTGGGGGGACACATACCGGGTCAGTGCGGTGTCCTCCGGTGTCAGGTCAAAGTAGGCTTCGGTATAGGTTCCGGCCCCGGTGTTCTCCCAGCTGTTCATCCTCCGGCGGTCGTAGGCCAGCCGTCCGACATCGATCTCGGTGATCAGCAGGCCGTCGCCGTCTCCGGGCAGGTCAAAGGGACGGCGCTCCGCCAGGACGGTGCCGTTCTCGGCGATGAGGGAATGTCCGGAGAACACCACATCGGTGGTGGACTCCCCCCGGCCGCAGTTGGCGTACAGGTAGGCCGCCGTCAGCCGGGCGGACTGCATGGCCACCAGTTGCCGGCGGTACTCGCTCTTTCCGATGGTCTCATTGGAGGCGGACAGATTGCACAGGACAGTGGCCCCGGCGGCGGCGGCGGCGCAGGACGGCGGCACGGGCGTCCACAGATCCTCGCATACCTCCACGGCAAAGGTGAAGTCCGGCACCGTATTGCATACAAAGAGCTGCTTCTTCCCCATGGTCACATACTGCCCGTCAAACGCATAGGTCATGTTCTCCTCCGGGGCGGGGGTGAACTGCCGGACTTCGTAAAACTCCCCGTAATTGGGCAGGTGGCACTTGGGCACAAGGCCCAGGAGCTGTCCTCCGGCGCACACGGCGGCGCAGTTATACAGCTTCCCGGCGTGGGACAGGGGAAGACCCACCACCGACACCATATCCAGCCCGGCTGTCTGTGCCAGGTACTGCCGCAGGCCGTCCAGCGCCCCCGCCAGCAGGCGATCGTGGAGGAACAGATCCGAGCAGGTGTAACCGGTCAGGCACAGCTCCGGGAAGACCAGCAGTCTGACCCCCCTCCGGTACGCCTCGCCCGCCAGGCTGACGCAAGCGTCGGTATTCTTCCGACAGTCCCCCACCCATGTGCGCACTGTACCTGTCGCTACCTTGATAAATCCGTGTTTCATACGCTCCCTTGCCTCCGCATTCCGGTTTTGCCCTGTCGGCACGCCGCAGGGACTCACTGTTCGGCTTATTATATCAAATCTTTCCCTCCTTGGCAAGGGTATAAACCAATTTTCCGCAGAAAATGTGCTACCGTTCGTTACAGTTCAGGTGCTTGACCGGGCATATCTGTGTTATCCCAGGCCGTAAAGATTCGAAGCCCCATCCCCCCGCCCCCCTTCCCCGCCGGGGAAGGGGGGCGGGGGGATGGGGGCAGAAAATCTGTATGTGACATAGGACAATGCAGGTATGTTATGGTCAAGCACCTAAACTGTAACGAACTGTCACCATTTCCGTGTAAAATTCGTGAAAACTTTGCGGTTGATACTTGAATTCGGGGTGAAAATATGTTATAATCCCTTTTGTGACAAAGCTCGTGCGGATCTTTCACGCCGTGGAGCTGTCTCTCAAGGGCTAAGGGAGTACGGGTATGATTTACGATTTGCAAAAAGCCAGCATGTGGAAGCGGGTGTCGGCCTGGCTGTTCGACACCATTCTCCTATCCATCGTGGCGGTTGGCTTTGCTTTTCTGCTCTCCACCATCCTGGGATATGACAAGTACAATGACCGGTTGCAGACCGCCTACGACAGGTACGAATCCGAGTACGGTATCAGCTTTGACATCACCGAGGAGGAATACCTGGCACTGGATCCGATGCAAAAAGAGGTGTACGACAAGGCATACACCGCCCTGTCGGAGGATGGGGAGGCACTGTATGCGTACAACATGGTGATCTACCTTACCCTGATCATCCTCTCTTTGGGCATCCTTCTGGCCTACCTGCTCCTTGAATTTGTGATCCCTCTGTTTCTGAAAAACGGACAGACTCTGGGCAAGAAGATATTCGGCATCTGCCTGATGCGCAATGACGGTGTCCGACTCCCCACGCTGTCCCTTTTGGTGCGCACGCTCCTTGGAAAATATACCGTCGAGACCATGGTGCCTGTGCTCATCCTGGTTATGATCATCTTCAACTTCCTGGGGCTTGCCGGCACACTGACCATCCTGGGGCTTCTGATCCTTCAGATCATCGTGCTGGCTGTCACCAAGACCAACTCCGCCATCCACGACCTGCTGGCCGGCACGGTGGTGGTGGACATGGCCTCCCAGATGATATTTGAAAATGAGGAAGCCATGTTGGAATATAAGAAAAAGATAGCCGCCGAGGCCGCCGCTCAGACAGACTATTGAATGGATCCGGTTGAACCGGTAGCCGGCCAATCCGGCTCTCTGTTGTGTTTCATATGTACGCACATAAATAAAGGAACAAGGAAAGGGAGTACCGCCATATGAAAGTTGAACTTCAGCATGTGACCAAAGTTTTCCCCAGCAGGAACAAGAAATCCGAAGAAGAGGTGGTGGCCGTCAATGACTTCACCTTTACCATCCCCGATGGGAAGCTCGTCGGACTTCTTGGCCCGTCCGGGTGCGGCAAGAGTACCACGCTGTACATGATCTGCGGATTGCAGAAGCCCTCCGGGGGAAAGATCTTCTTTGGGGAGGACGATGTGACGGATCTGCCTCCGGAAAACAGAGGGGTAGGGTTGGTGTTCCAGAACTACGCACTGTACCCCCACATGACCGTCCGGCAGAACATCATGTTTCCTCTCCAGAACCTGAAGGGGACGGACAAGCTGACCAAGGAGGAGATGCTGGAGCGCACCTTGGGTGCCGCCAAGCTGGTGCAGATCGACAACCTGCTGGACAGAAAGCCCAGCGAGCTGTCCGGCGGTCAGCAGCAGCGGGTGGCCATTGCCCGTGCCCTGGTCAAAATGCCCCGGGTTCTGCTTCTGGATGAGCCGCTGTCCAACCTGGACGCCCGGCTTCGCCTCCAGACCCGGGAGGAGATCAAGCGGATCCAGCAGAAGACCGGCATCACCACGGTGTTCGTCACCCACGACCAGGAGGAGGCCATGAGCATCTCGGACATGATCGTGGTGATGAAGCTGGGTGTCATCCAGCAGATCGGCCGGCCCCAGGAGGTGTATGACGACCCGGTCAACCTGTTCGTAGCCCGGTTCCTGGGCACGCCCCCCGTCAATGTGTTCACCGGTGCCATCCGGGATGGGTACCTGTATGTGGGGGAGGACAAGCTCCTGCCCGTAGGCGACCTGCCGGACACGGAGGTCTATGTGGGCATCCGGCCGGAGGGCTTCATACCCCAGGCAGACGGCCCCCTGCGCTGTCACCTGAACAATGTGGAGGTCATGGGTCGGGATGTCAGCGTGGTGTCCACCCACCCCGCCTCCGTCAATCCCACCGTCCGCTCCATCGTCAATGCGGACATTCCGGTGGACACCTCCGCCGAGACCATCCGCTACGCCATCAAGCCCCACAAGCTGCTGGTCTTTGACAGGGAGACCGAGAAACGCATCTATCTTGGGAGCGAGGGTAAGTGATATGGTAGAAAGCAAGCATCAATGGAAAGCCTGGCTGTACCTTTCTCCCTGCCTGATCCTTTTACTGGTATTCACGGTGTGGCCCATCATCAACACCGTGCGCATGGCCTTTCTGGAGGATTACAGCGGACTGAAAGCCGCCGGAGGTCAGGTGTTTTCCTTCGGATTCGGCAACTTCACCAAGGTCATTCAGTACAAAAAGTTTCTGAGCTGTCTCAAGAATACCGTCCTGCTCTGCGTGATCACCGTGCCCATCTCCACCTTTCTGGCTCTTCTCATCGCCGTCTGTCTGAACTCCATCAAGGCTCTGCAAAAGGTGCTTCAGACCATCTTCTTCCTGCCTTATGTGACCAACTCCATCGCCATCGGCATGGTTTTCGCCGCCATGTTCAACATGGTGGGCAGCTTCTACGGCACGGAGAACGAGCTGATCGTCACCGCAGGTATCATCAACAATGTCATTGAGTTTTTCGGTGGGCACGCCATCAACTGGATCAACTACGGCTCCTCCTATGCCGCCAACATGACGGTGATGGTGGTCTACATCGTGTGGAATGCCCTGCCCTTCAAGATCCTGGTTCTCCTTGGCGGCCTGCAGGGTATCAACCGGCAGTATTACGATGCCGCCCGGGTGGACGGCACCTCCCGCCGCCGGATCTTCTCCCGGATCACGGTTCCCCTGCTCTCCCCCATGCTGGCCTATGTGGTCATCACCGGATTCATCGGCGGGTTTAAGGAGTATACCAGTATCGTGGGTATATTCGGAGAGGGCATGGGTCCGGCAGACGACGCAGGCCGATTGAACACCATGGTCGGCTTCATATACGATGCACTGGCTACCAACAGTCAGGGACGAGCCAGTGCCGCCGCCCTGATCCTGTTCGCCATCATTCTTGTGGTCACGCTGATCAACATGCAGGTCAGCAAGAAGAAAGTCCATTACTGAGAGGTGCGCCATGAAAGATACTGCTAAGAAACCGTCGCTGGCCACCATGCAGGAGCGGGATATGAGCAAGGAGGCTACCCACCAGAAGGCAGTCCGCATCCTTGTCAAGGTCTTCCTGTACGCTTTCCTTTTGCTGATGGCCTTCATCGTCCTGTTCCCTTTCTACTGGATGATCAACTCCTCCCTCAAGACGCTGGACGAGTACCGCCTGAGCGTACCCACCTTCTGGCCCCATCAGGTACAGTTCAGCAACTACGCCGAGGCCTTCACCGCCGCCAATCTGGGTCGGTTGTTCATCAACACTGTCATCGTGGGCGTAATATCCACCATCCTCTCCCTGATCATCACGGTGCTCTCCGCTTTCGCCTTTGCCCGGATGGAATTCAAGGGAAAGAATGTGCTCTTCGCCGCCCTGCTGGCCACCATGATGATCCCCGGTGAGCTGTTCACCATCACCAACTACGGCACGGTGACTCAGCTGGGGTGGATCAACACCTACACCGTGCTGATCGTCCCCTTCCTGGTCAGTGTGTTCTACATCTACCTGCTCCGACAGAACTTTTTGCAGATCCCCAACGAGCTGTACCTGGCGGCCAAGGTGGACGGCACCAGCGACATCAAGTACCTGTGGAGGGTCATGATCCCGCTGGCTATGCCCACCCTGATCTCCATCACCATTCTGAAGATGATGGGCGCGTGGAATTCCTATATCTGGCCCCGGCTGGTGGCCAACGATGAAGCCCACCGCCTGATCACCAACGGTCTGCGGAACGCCTTCACCGAAACCACCGGAGATGTCAATTACCCGGTTCAAATGGCCGCCGTAGCCCTGGTCTCCCTCCCCCTCTTCCTGGTATTCGTCTTCCTGCGGAAGTACATCATGAAGGGTGTCAGCCGCAGTGGCATCAAGGGATAGACACAGACCGATATGTCCCGACCCCTGCGGTGCCGGTCAAACATCCACTGTTCACCATAATTTTCAAAATAAGGAAGGTATAAAACATGAAAAGAAAGCTCCTTTCAATCCTGATGGCTGTCTGTATGCTGACGACCGCCGTCCTGTGCTCCTCCTGCGGCAATCCCGCAAAGAGTGCAGAGCCTAACTTCGATGTACCCGAGGGTGGGTACGACGGCAGCGAGGTCACACTCAAGTTCTACCACACCATGGGTTCCAATCTGTCCGATGTGCTGAACATCTACATTGAGGAATTCAATAAGCTCTACCCCAACATCCACATTGTGGCCGAGCAGGTGGGTAGCTATGACGATGTGCGGGATCAGATCAAGACCGAGATCACCGTGGGCAGTCAGCCCAACATCGCCTACTGCTACCCCGACCATGTGGCCCTGTATAACCTGGCAGGTGCTGTGGCCACGCTGGACAACCTGATCGACAGTCAGATCACCGTGACCCGTGCCGACGGCACCACCGAGATCCTGGGTCTGACCGAGGAGCAGAAGTCCGACTTCATCGAGGGTTACTACGAGGAGGGTCGCCAGTTCGGCGACGGTCTGATGTACACCATGCCCTTCTCCAAGTCCACCGAGGTGCTGTACTACAACAAGACCTTCTTTGACGAGCACAACCTGACGGTTCCCACCACCTGGGATGAGATGGAGGCTCTGTGTGCAAAGATCAAGGAGATCGACCCCTCCTCCATCCCCCTCGGCTATGACTCCGAGGGCAACTGGTTCATCACCATGTGCGAGCAGTACGGCTCCGATTACACCAGTGCCACCGGCGACCACTACCTCTTTGACAATGAGACCAACCGAAACTTCGTCAAGACCTTCCGTGAGTGGTTCCAGAAGGGCTACCTGACCACCCAGACGCTGTACGGTGCTTACACCTCCGGCCTGTTCACCGCCGAGACCGGCATCCGCAGCTATATGTCCATCGGTTCCTCTGCCGGTGCTACCCACCAGCGGCCCGCCGCCAAGGAGGACGGTTCCTATCCCTTTGAAGTGGGCATCGCTACCATCCCCCAGGTGAACCCCAGCAACCCCAAGGTCATCTCCCAGGGTCCCAGCGTCTGCATCTTCCAGAAGGATAACCCCCAGGAGGTCATCGCTTCCTGGCTGTTCGTCAAGTTCCTGACCACCAGCGTGGAATTCCAGGCCGAATTCTCCATGGCCTCCGGTTATGTCCCTGTCCTGAAGTCTGTGGCTGAAAATGAGACATATGCCTCCTTCCTGGCCAAGGCCGACGGCGGTGCCTATGTGTCCGCCCTGAGTGCCAAGGTCTGCCTGGAGCAGGAAAAGGCATACTACACCTCCCCCGCCTTCAACGGTTCCTCCACAGCCCGTGACCAGGTCGGTGCCCTGCTGGCCAAGTGTCTGACCACTGATGCCGCCGGCGATGTGGACAAGATGATCAAGAAGGCCTTTGAGGATGCCATTGAAGAATGTGAGTACTACAATTAACTGTCCCGGCTCACAGAACAGAGGAGATCCCGGCTCATGAAAAAATATCTCTACCCCCTGGTAGTGCTCTGCCTATCCCTTTCCCTTCTGGCCTGCGGTCAGGCGGCGGATGGCAGTCAGACCGGGGACACGCAAACCGAAGCCGCTCCCTTCACGGAAGTGGACTATGCCGCCGCAGTCAAGCTGGATATGTCCTCCGACAGCGTCAAGCAGGAGGTCACGGTGAGGGCTTTCGTGGACGGCGATACCACCCACTTCCATGTGCCCACCTCCGTCTCCAGCTCCGGCGTGTTGAAGGCCCGGTACCTGGCCATCAACACCCCGGAATCCACCGGGAAGATAGAGGAGTGGGGCAAGGCGGCCTCCGCCTTCACCAAGGAGAAGCTGTCCTCCGCCGTTTCCATTGTCATTGAATCCGACGACGGGAACTGGAACCTGGACTCCACCGGTGGTCGTTACTTGGTGTGGGTCTGGTACAAGACCGCCACAGATACCGAGTACCGGAACCTGAACATTGAGATCCTTCAGAACGGTCTGGCCATCGCCTCCTCGGCGGCCAACAACCGCTACGGCTCCACCTGTACCGCCGCCATCGCCCAGGCCAAGACCATGAAGCTACACATCTACTCCGGTCAGAAAGACCCGGACTTCTACTACGGCGAAGCGGTTGAGCTGACGCTCAAGGAACTGCGATGCCATCCGGAGGCATACAACGGTGTCAAGGTTGCCTTTGAGGGAGTCATCACCCGCAACAACGACAACACCGTCTATGTGGAAGCCTACGACGAGGAAACGGATATGTACTACGGCATGGCTGTGTACTATGGGTTCGGCCTGACCGGGGAGGGATTGAACATCCTGTCGGTGGGCAACCTGTCCCGGATCGTGGGTACCGTGCAGTACTACGAGACAGGCGGCACCTGGCAGGTGTCCGGTCTGACCTACCGTCAGATGAAGCCGGACGACCCAGGCAACATCCAGAAGATCAGCGACGGACATACCGGTGCTTTCCGTCTGATCACGCCGGAGACCTTCGCCGAGGGCAAGGTAACGGTGGAGACAGAGGAAGGTTCCGAGGCCTTCGGGTTCGCCGCCCTGGCTATGAATACCACAGTGTCCATGGAGAATCTGACTGTCCGGCAGGTCTACACCACCAGCAGTACGGAGAGTTCCTCCTACGGTGCCATGACCCTGACCTGTGAGGCGGACGGCAAGACCATCACCGTGCGTACCAATGTGCTCCGTGACGCAAGCGGAGACCTTGTCACAGCGGAAGCCTACGAGGGCAAGGTCATTGATGTCCGTGGCCTCGTGGACTACTACGACGGCACCTACCAGATCCGTATATTCACTACAGACGACATCACGGTGCATTCCTGACCCGTTAAGTCACCCGTTTCATTCATCAAACCTGTATACAAGAAAGCAAAAAAGGAGTTAGAACATGAAAAAATTTCTTTCACTGATGCTTCTGCTCGCTCTCTGCGTGACGGCTCTGGCCGCCTGTACCACCGAAAAAACAGATGACCCGGCTTCCTCCGGTCTGGACGCCGCCCGGGATTACCTGTTCGCCATGTACAAGGACAACGCCGAGTCCACCCCCTCTGATTACCAGTTGGTCAGCACACTGAGAGTGAATAACATTTCCTACACCGTGGAGTGGTCCGTGGAGATCACCTCCGGCGACAGCGAGGGAGTAAAGATCCTCCCTGGCGAGAACAACACCGTGACCGTGGATGTCAACGAGAAGGCAGAGACGGAGATCGTCTATGTCCTGAAGGCCACCATCAAGGATGCAGACGGCAAGACAGCCGAAGTCACCTTCAACCGCAAGGTGCCTGCCTACCGTGAGCTGAGCTGGGCTGAGTATGTGGCCGCCAGTGACGGCGATACCGTGGTCATCAAGGGTGTCGTCACCGGTATCATCGCCAAGTCCAAGGGCAATTCCTCCAACTGCCTCTACCTCCAGGATGCGGACGGTGGTTACTATGTGTACGGTATGGCCACCGACCCGGTGACGGATGACAAGCTGTCCGTGGGTATGACCGTCCGTGTGACCGGTACCCGTGCCACCTACAGCGGCACCTATGAGATCACCGGTGCCAGCATCGAGATCGTGGATGCGAACGCCACTACCCCCGAGGCAGTGGATTTCACTTCTCTGTACACCAATGCCGACTCCCTGAAGAATACCGACCTTGTAGCCAAGCAGGGTATGCTGGTGACCATCAAGAATGTGGAGATCACCGGCGAGGACACCTCCAGCGGCTACTACAAGTTCAAGCTGGGCAACCTTGAGAGCTATGTGCGTATTTCCTCCTCCGTCTGCCCGCTGACCTCTGCCGAACAGGCCACCTTCAAGGAGGGTCACGCCTCCCACCTGGGCTGGCTGGCCAATGTCACCGGTGTCATCTGCCTGTATGACGGTGCCTTCTACCTGACCCCCGTCACCGCCGATGCCTTCACCTACATCAGCCTGCCCGAGAAGAGCGATGCAGAGATGGTCGCCTTTGAAAAGGAGAACCTGAGCCTGCCCACCACCATCACGGATGATTCCGTCCTCGACCTTGCCCTGGTCGGTCAGAGCTATGCCAAGGTCGCCATCACCTGGGCCTCCGACAGTGACTGCGCCGTCATCGCCGATGGAAAGCTGACCGTCACCCTGCCGGATGTGGAGACCACCGTGACCATCACCGCCACGCTGAGCTGCGGCGAGGCACAGGATACCAAGACCTTCACCATCGTGGTGGATGCCAAGCCCACCGCTTACTACAAGGCCGTGCCGGTCGAGAACCCCGTTAAGGACACTGCCTACAAGTTTGCGCTGGTTCAGACCAACCTGGGCAAGACCCTGTACTTCACCGGTGAGATGGACGGCAACTACCTGGCCACCTCCGACAAGGCCGACAAGGCCGTGGATGTGTTCCTGGAGGAGGTCAGCGGCGGCTACAAGCTGTACTTCATGGCCGGGGAAACCAAGACCTACATCGAGGTGTACGAGTACACCGAGGGCAAGGTGGGTGTCCACCTGACCGAGTCCGCCACCAATGTCTACACCTGGGACGCTGACTTAGGTCTCCTGCTGACCCACCTGCTGGACACCGACTACTACTTGGGCGCCTACAAGGAGTTCAGCACCATGAGTGCCAGCAAGACCAGCTACATCACCGGCGACAACGCCGCCAATGCGGGCGTATCCCAGTTCCCTGCTTACCTGTGCACACTGGAGGAGATCACACCGGAGCCTGTGAAGGTAACAGAGCCTGCCACGGAGACCGCCTACAAGTTCGGCATGGTGCAGGCCACGATTGGCAAGACCCTGTACTTCACCGGTGAGATGGACGGCAACTACCTGGCTACCTCCGATAAGACCGCCAAGGCTGTGGATGTCTTCCTGGAGGAGGCCGAGGGTGGCTACAAGCTGTACTTCATGAATGGCGAGACCAAGACCTACATTGAAGTATATGTGTACAACACCGACGAGGGCAAGGTGGGTGTTCACCTGACCGAGGCCGCCACCAATGTCTACACCTGGGACGCTGACATGAGCATTCTGCTGACCCACCTGCTGGACACCGACTACTACCTGGGCACCTACAAGGATTTCAGCACCATGAGTGCCAGCAAGACCACCTACATCACCGGCGACAACGCCGCCAATGTAGGCGTGTCCCAGTTCCCGGCTTACCTCTTCACCCTGGACGGTGTGCCCTCCACGGAGCCGGACGAGCCGGATCAGCCTGATGAGCCGGAGGAAACAGAAAAGCCGGATCAGCCGGATGATCCTACCCCCTCCGAGGGAGAACTGACTGTGGTGACCAACCCGGTCAAGGAGACCGCTTACCGGTTTGCCCTGACCCAGGCCACCGTTGGTAAGACCCTGTACTTCACCGGTGAGATGAGCGGCAACTTCCTTGCCACCTCGGATGACATCTCCAAGGCTGTGGAAGTATTTCTGGAAGAGGCCGAGGGCGGCTACAAGCTGTACTTCAAGTCCGGCGACACCAAGACCTACATTGAGGTGTATGAGTACACCGAAGGCAAAGTCGGTGTCCACCTGACCGAGTCCGCCACCAATGTCTACACCTGGGATGCGGATATGCACATCCTGCTGACCCACCTGCTGGATACCGACTACTACCTGGGCACTTACAAGAGCTTCGAGACCATGAGTGCCAGCAAGACCAGCTTCATCACCGGCGACAACGCCGCCAATGTGGGCGTGACCCAGTTCCCGTCCTACCTGGTTGAGATCAAGTAAATACTCCGCATAGCAGGAACCCCCACCTGTCACATGACAGACGGGGGTAAGCTGTCCATGAAAAAGCACTCACGCCGAGGTGAAAGCCTCTGTGTGGGTGCTTTTGTGAGGGGAAGCGGACAATATGAGTAATTGTAGAATGGTTACAGTTCAGTGAGGAGACGGAGAGTACACCGGGGGCCTTCGGAAAGCCGACCAGCTATACTGTAATGAATCAGCATCCTTTCAGAAGGGCAGATGGGAGTTGATCGTAAAGATCAGGTTCAGCCGTCTGGCCCGCTGTTTGGTCTCATGGAGGTTGACCACCCGGCTGTTCATATCGTACAGCTCCCGGTTGAGCAGAGCCTTCATGTCCAGGTGGTGGCGGTCGGAGATGCGGTCGGCCAGGGGGACATGGAGGAGCAGGTCAAGGAAAAGGCGGTTATTATAGATGAAGGTAATGTCCGCATATATCTTCATCTCGCTGATGTTCATGCCGCCCCAGGAGCCCCAGGTGACCTCGTGGAAGTGCATATCGGATATGTCGTACCCGGCGGGGATCTTCTTGTACTCGTACGATCGGATGTACTCGGCGAACACATCGTCCACCTTATGGGCGAGGGAACGGTTCAAGAGGAAGATCTTGTACAGATTCCGGAACAGGCGGGGAGAGAGGGGCGGCATGTGAGTTCTGCCGTAGTGCTTGTACCAGTAGGCACGGATGGTCTCGGACACCCAGGACTTGACCTCCACATCGCAGTCCAGGTGCCGGCAGAGGTAGGCACGCTTGCGGTACTCGTTGTCCCGTCCGGGGGCTATGTACCCGTTGTTGTGGTCGATGATCCCCCTGATGACCGGGTAATCCGGGATCTCCTCCGCCGTATCCGGGATGCGGAACAGGGTGTGGGGGACACCGAACCGGGCGGCGATGCGTTGAGCCGCCTCCACATCCGGCTTTTCCTTGGGGTCGGACAGGTAGCTGAACGCCGTGAAGCGGTCATAGTGCCCGTTGGCGGCGGCGAAGGTGGTATTGGAATCAATACCGCCGGTCAGGGATATGGCCGGGTGCTCCCACTTGCGGGACACCAGCTCCATGTTGCGCCGCAGGATGTCCGCCCCCTCTGCGATGACCTGTCGGTATGCCTTCTCATCGGCGCAGGGGGTCAGCTCCTCGGAAGGATAGAACCGCTTGTGCCGGATCAGACCCTCCGTGTAGGTGTAGCCGATATCCGGCACCACCCGCCGCAGCTCCCGGTAGGGCGTCATATCGCCGGGCAGGTAGGGGCCCATGACCCGGTGATACCACTTGTATGCCACCAGCTCCCGCACCAGCGGATCCATGTCCAGACAGCACAGGTCGCCCACCAGTTGGGGGTGAGAGGTCAGGTAGAAGGTGTCGCCGAAGTACCCGCAGGCGGCGGACTGCATGCCGGAGGCATCCGTCTCGAAATAGATCGCCCCGTCCCGGATGAACCCGGTCACATAGACCCCCGTCATCTCATCCAGTGCCCGGCGTATCTCCCCCTTGGCGGACTGAACGGCCACATGAGCCAGGATGTCCTCCTCCTTGTACTGCATGGTGAACGGATCATAGGCATGGCCGATGAGGAAGTAGGTACAGGCCTGCTCTCTGTCCTCAAAGAATGTCACCTTTGTCCGGCTGTGCGTCAGGAACCAGAAGCCCTGCCGGAAGTTCTTCGTCCAGTTCCCGCAGAACGGGAAGGCATCCAGCCCCGTCACATCCCTGTCCGTCACCAGGAACCCGGCGACGAACAGGTACTTACGCAGGTGAAAATTCTTCGGCTTTTCCAGCTCTCTCTCCAGCCATGCCTGATTGTTCATTGTTGTGTCCGTTCCTTACTTCAAGATTGATCTTCCTGTTTTACCAGGTTGTATCATTTATTTTCCGGTCGTCCCGCCCGCAGGCTTGCCCTGGGTTGACTGACCCGTAGTCGGAGCCGTGGTGACGCTTGCAGGTTTCACAGGGGTCGCTTCATCCACGACCTCCCGCAGCGTGGCGGCCAGTCCTGCAATACCCTGCACATTGGAGGGAATGATGATCTTGGTCGCCTGACCGTTGGCCACCTTCTCCAGTGCTTCCAGGCTCTTGAGGGTCAGTACGGCGTCACCCGGGGCGGCCTCGTTGATCATGCGGATACCGGCGGCGGTCGCCTCCTGCACCTGGCGGATGGCCTCGGCTTCACCTTCTGCCTCCCGGATCTTGGCCTCCTTGATGGCCTCTGCCTTGAGGATCTGGGACTGTTTCTCTGCCTCTGCCTTCAGAATGGCGGCTTCCTTCTGTCCTTCGGCCACCAGGATGGCGGAATTCTTCTCACCCTCTGCCCGCAGGATGGCCTCCCGGCGCTCCCGCTCCGCCTTCATCTGCTTCTCCATGGCGTCCTGAATCTCCTTGGGCGGGATGATGTTCTTCAGCTCCACACGAGTGACCTTGATGCCCCAGGGATCGGTGGCCTCATCCAGGATGGCCCGCATCTTGGTGTTGATGATATCCCGGCTGGTCAGGGTCGCGTCCAGCTCCATCTCACCGATGATATTCCGCAGGGTGGTGGAGGTCAGGTTCTCAATAGCGGTCATAGGGGTAGCGTGACCGTAGCAGAACAGCTTGCAGTCCGTGATCTGGAAAAAGACGACCGTGTCGATCTGCATACGCACATTGTCCTTGGTGATGACCGGCTGGGGCGGGAAGTCGGCGACCTGCTCCATTTTGTTGATCTTTTTCGCAATGCGGTTGAAGAAGGGGAATTTCCAGTGAATACCGGTCTCCCAGACCTTGGAGAAGGCGCCCAGGTGCTCAATGACATAGGCTCTCCCCTGGGGAACAATGTGGGTGTTGGCGATGGCGATGATCACAAGGATCAGGGCAATGATGCCCAGGAAAATGGCCAGGGTGGATCCTGTGCTCAGGAACATAACGGTTGCAACAGTGTGGATCATACTTTGTCCTTTCCGGCGGTAGCTCCGCCTTTCGTATCAATCATGTACAGTGTGTGTCGGTTGTCCGGGGTCTGCGATTTGCGGTTCCGGGGTCTGCGCTTTTCGGATTCAGGGGCGGCCCTGCGTCATCGGTGTGCAGATCAGCTTGCTTCCTGCGACCCGGACGATGCGGACATGCTGGCCTTTCCCGGGTTTGTCCTCGTCCCTCTCACAGCGGGCTGTCCAGAGCTGGCCGTTGATCTTCACCACGCCCTGCTCCTTTTGGTTGTCGATGGTCTCCTCCACCATGGCCGCCTGTCCCACCAGGGCATCCGCATTGGTCAGGCTGATCTTGCTTCTCGCCGTGAACTTCTTTTTGAACACGGTCTTGGCCAGGATCAGCAACAGCACCGACAGGGCGGCAAAGGTGACCAGTTGGATCACGAAATCATCCACGAAGAAGGACAAAACCATGGTCACAAAGGCCCCCGGTGCGAACCAGATGGATACCATCTCAGCCGTGATTCCCTCGACCACCAGAGCCAGCACCAGCACGCCCAGCCACAGAAGCGGGAAGCCAAGGGAAAAATCCCCGGCAAACAGGACAGCCTCCATGGGCAGTAAGGAATTCCAGAACATATGATACGCCTCCTTTCAGTTTTATTGGCATAATTATATCACGCAGTCTTTTGATTGTCAATAGGGTTTTTGCAATTATTTTTCAAAATGTATCTTTACCGTTCAACCGTTCAGGAAGTATCCGATGTCGTCAATGCGTGCGGTTCCGCTTTCCCGTTCAGACAGAATGAATATCTGCTTCCTGGACTCATCATGGCCGATGTCGGTACGGAAGGTGCCGTTGTTCTTGTGGATCTTATACTCCACGATGAACTCATGCCGGGTGTAGGCTTTGCCACTTTCCGGCGTGACCTGCGACACCCCACGCTTACTGATCCTGATGTCGTACACCTGCTGCATGGTGAAGGGCTCCTCCGGCTCATACACGGAGAAGTAGTCCTCGCTGAACAGTTGATTGTATGCCTCGCTGTCCCCGGCGATGATGGCTTGGATCATTTTTGTCAGGGTGACGACAGCCGGGCCATAGGCATTCCGGTTGGTGTCGTCCAGCATGACGGTCACGCCGCTGGTCTGATCCTCGTAGAAGAAGTACCGGTTCAGGGACAGGTATTCGCTGTCCTGCATGATGTCGTAGTCGTAATCGGGGGTGCAGAAGGAGATGGAGGGCGACTTGTGGGTCTCCGCCCCCTCCGGTGTCTTTTGGCTCTCCTGGCTGTCTATAAAGGAGATCAGGGGGATGGCGATGGCCATGAATACCAGCATGCAGACAAAGACGATCAGGATCCGCCGCTTCAGACGGCGGGCACCTGCCTGGGCTGCTCTGGCCTGCGCCTCAAAATCCGTATTTTCCTGCTCCTGTCCGGGGTGTTGATTCATAGGGATCCTTCCTTTCCGTGTGCGGATGGTTGTATTTCCATCCATAAGTATATCACAGAACCCGCCCTGCCGCAAGGTGTGGGCATGGATTTTTTATAAAATTTTCATGAATTCTTGTGTCAGCCTGTTGTCAGAGTGAAAAAAATATGTTATAATATTCTGAATGATTCTGCCCACACAGGGTCTGTTGGAATGATGAGGAGTGGTCACAGCTATGATCGATAGGAATGATATGACAGAGCAGGATGATACAGAACGAACGGAGGACGGGGGTCTGTCCGGCACGGTGTCGCCGGAGCTTCCGGCAGACCCTGAGGAAGCTGCCGAGGCGGCAAAGCCGGAGAAGCGGGGTTCCTTTGTCCTGACGCTGTTCGAGTACCTGGAGATCCTGGTCTTCTCCGTCAGTGCCGTGCTCCTGGTGTTTACGCTTTGCATCCGGCTGTGCCGGGTGGATGGCAGTTCCATGCTCACCACGCTGAAAAACGGCGAAATGCTGATCACCACCAGCCTGGTGACTCCGGAACCGGGAGACATCATTGTCTTCCATATGACCAGCACGGTCAACGATCACTTCAACGAGCCGCTGGTCAAGCGTATCATCGCCAAGGGCGGCCAGACAGTGCGCATTGATTACAACACCAGCACCGTGTATGTGGACGGTGTGCAGGTGGATGAACCCTATGCTTCCTTCCTGAACAGCCGGGGGCAGGAAATCGGCGTGCTGACCCAGCTTCCGGCCCACCATTTTGACCGCTATACCGGTATTTTCGAAGCGGAGGTGCCGGAGGGGTACCTGTTCGTCATGGGGGATAACCGCAACAACTCCGCCGACAGCCGCACGGTGGAGGTGGGCTTCGTGGATGAGCGGCGGGTGCTTGGCAAGGTGATCTGCCGCCTGTCCCCCTTTACCGTCTTTGACTGACAGGGAGGCAACCATGCCGAGTGAGAATATCCAGTGGTTTCCGGGGCACATGGCCAAGACCCGCCGCCTGATCTCCGAGAATCTAAAACATGTACACATATTCATTGAGGTGCTGGATGCCCGTGTCCCGGTCAGTTCCAGAAATCCGGAACTGCGCCGGCTGACCGGCGACAAGCCCACCATCCTGCTTCTGAACAAGGCGTCTCTGGCTGACCCCGCCGCCAGTCAGGCTTTCGTGCGGCAGTATACCGACCGTCATACGGTCTGCCTGCTGTGCGACTGCGTCACCGGCGAGGGGCTGAACCGGCTCCCCGGGGCCATCCGCACCGTGCTGTCCGACCGGGTGGAACGGTACGAGGCCAAGGGGCAGGCCGGGCGGCACCTGCGGGCCATGGTGGTGGGGGTTCCCAACACCGGAAAATCCACCCTCATCAACCGTATGAGCGGTGTCTCCCGGCTCAAGGCCGAGAACCGCCCCGGCGTGACCCGGGATAAGCAGTGGGTGTCCACCAAGCTGGGCATTGACCTTTTGGATATGCCCGGCGTGCTGTGGCCCCGCTTTGACGACAGGATCACAGGCGAGAACCTGGCCCTGACCGGGGCCATCAAGGACGACATTCTGGACATGGAAAGTCTGGGGCGGGTGCTGGTGCACCGCCTGCGGGATATGTACCCGGCGGCACTGGCTCAGCGATACCGGCTGACAGAGGTGGCCGGGTGGCAGGCGCTGGGCGATGCGGACCTTGTGGAGCTGATCGGGCGGAAGCGTGGCTGTCTTCTCTCCGGCGGCACCGTGGACACCGAGCGAACCTCCAATTTGCTGGTGGATGAGTTCCGGGCAGGGCGCATCGGCCGCCTGACCATTGACCGTCTGCCCGCCGCATCCACTGTGGAGCCGGAGGAAGAGAAAGCCTCCGGAACCGGGGAGGAGCGTGACGGCCATGCCTGACTTTTCGCTGGAAAATGCCCTTATGGCCGAGGGCTATGTGGCTGTGTGCGGCGTGGACGAGGCCGGTCGGGGGCCTTTATGCGGGCCTGTGGTGGCCGCCGCCTGCATCCTGTCGCCGCAGGTGGAACTGCCGGGTCTGAACGACTCCAAAAAGCTGACGCCCCACCGGCGGGATGCCCTGTTTGATCTGATCAGGGCGCGGTGCGTGGCCTTCGGTATTGCCCAGGGGACGGTGGAGGAGATCAATCAGAGCAACATTCTGGAGGCTGACCTTCTGGCCATGCGCCGGGCCATCGCCGGACTCCGCACCCCGGACGGAACCCCCTTCCCTGCCGACTTCGCCCTGATCGACGGCAACATCGCCCGGGACTTCCCCCTCCCCGCCCGGGCCGTGGTCAAGGGGGATGCCCTGTCCATGTCCATCGCCGCCGCTTCGGTGCTGGCCAAGGTGACACGGGACAGGATCTGTCTGGAGCTGGATCGGCAGTACCCCCAGTACGGCATCGCAGGGCACAAGGGGTATGGCACCAAGGCCCACATGGAGGCTCTGCGCCGCTACGGCCCCTCCCCCATCCACCGCACCAAATTCATCCGCTTCCTGGATCAGCCGTCCGGCACGGCGTGTGCGGGCGCAGAGGCCGGAGGACAGCCTGAGCATGAGTGAGTCCGCACCTGAAAGCAAGCAGGGGTCGGGGAACACATCCCGCCCTGTCCGCCAGCGCAACGGACGGATGGGCGAGGATGCGGCGGTAGCCCTGTATGAATCCCGGGGATACACGGTGCTGGCCCGGAATGTCCGTGAAGCCCACAACGAGATCGACTTTGTGGCCGAGGACGACACCTCCCTGGTCTTTGTGGAGGTCAAGACCCGCACTGCAAGGCCGGGAGCACCCTCCCGGTACGGCCGCCCGGCCCGGGCGGTGGACAGCGGCAAGCGGCAACGGACGGTGCTGGCCGCCGAGGCTTACCTGCGGGAGCACCCCACGGGGAAACAGCCCCGGATCGATGTGGTGGAGGTATACCTTTCGCACACAGCAGACGGGGAGGCACAGGTGACGGACATCATCACCTTCCGCAACGCCTTCGGAGCCAGATAAACATACATGTTATGAGGGACATAGGATCCCGGACAGGAGTTTACATTGATGAAACTTTCACTGATCGACACCCACTGCGACACAGCCTATGAGCTGTATCACCGGGGGGCACACTTAGACAGAAATGACTGTCACATTGACCTGGAGAAAGCCTCGGTCTTTCAGCACTACGCCCAGTACTACGCCGTCTGGAGTTACAAGGGCCTCAGCGACGAGGCCTGCTGGCAGGATTTTCTCAGGATTACAGACTACTTTGACCGGGAACTGGATGCCCTGTCCGACCGGGCTGTCCGGGTGCGTACCGGGCAGGAGCTGGCCGCCGCCTGGGAGAGCGGGAAGCACGCCGCCATCCTGGCGGTGGAGGATGCCCGCCTGACCGAAGGCAAGCTGGAACGGCTGGACACGCTGCGGGACAAGGGCGTGCGTTACCTGACCCTGCTCTGGAGTGGGGAGACCTGCGTAGGCGGTTCCCACAACACCCAGACCGGCCTGACGGCCTTCGGCAAGGAGCTGGTAGCCGGGTGCTTCCAGCGGGGCATCATCCCGGATGTGTCCCATGCGTCGGAGCAGACCGTGGACGATCTCATCCCCATCGCCCAGGCCTACGGCAAGCCCTTCATCGCCTCCCACTCCAATTCCTACACCCTCTGCCCGGTCAGCCGCAACCTGCGGGATCGGCACTTTCAGGCCCTGAAGGAACTGGGCGGGGTGTTGGGCATCAACCTGTACACCGCCTTCCTGACGGACACCTCGGTGCGCCCGGCCACCGTCGATGATGTGGTAGCCCACATCGACTACTTCATGGCCATGGGCGGCGAGGACATCATAGGGTTTGGCGGAGACTGGGACGGTTGTTCCATGCCGGACAGCCTCCACCATGTGGGCGACCTGTACCAGGTGGCCGATGCGCTGGCCCGGCACAACTACAGTGAGGAACTGATCCAGAAGATATTCTGGAAGAATTTCTACGACTTTGCCATGAAAAATCTGTAATTCAATTCCCATGGAACAATAACCAAAGAAAAAAATCAAGGAGTACCCTGTCATGCTGTATCAATCCACCCGCGACCCCTCTCACAAGAAGTATACCTCCGCCCAGGTCATCAAAATGGGTCTGGCTCCGGACGGCGGCCTGTTCCTCCCCGAGACCATACCCACCCTCACCGCCGAGGAGATCCGCACCCTGTGCGGGGACAGCTACCCCGTCCGGGCGGCCAAGGTGCTGGGCAAATTCCTCACCGACTACACCTATGAGGAGCTGTTGAGCGACTGCCGGGAGGCCTATAAGGAAGCCTCTTTCCCCGGCGGGGCGGCCCCGCTGGTTCATGTACACGATGCCCTGTACACCCTGGAGCTGTGGCACGGCCCCACCGCCGCCTTCAAGGACATGGCTCTGCAGATCATGCCCCGCCTGCTCTCCCGGGCACTGGTCAAGACCGGGGAGACCCGGGAGGCCCTGATCCTGGTGGCTACCTCCGGGGACACCGGCAAGGCCGCCCTGGAAGGGTACCGGGATGTGGACAGGGTGCGCATCATGGTGTTCTACCCGGTGGACGGCGTCAGCCGGGTGCAGAAGCTGCAGATGACCACCCAGACCGGCTCCAATGTGCAGGTTTGCGCCATCCACGGCAACTTTGACGATGCCCAGACCGGGGTCAAGAAGATCTTCTCCGACCCGGAGATGGCCGCCAAGCTGGACAGCCGGGGATTCGTCCTCTCCAGTGCCAACTCCATCAACTGGGGACGGCTGGCACCGCAGATCGTCTACTATGTATCCGCCTACTGCGACCTGCTCTCCACCGGAGCCATCCGGCAGGGGGAGGCGATGGATGTGTGCGTGCCGACCGGAAACTTTGGCAATATCTTTGCCGCCTACATCGCCCGCCTGATGGGACTGCCCATCCGCCACCTGGTCTGCGCCTCCAATCAGAACAATGTGCTGACAGACTTCCTGGCAACCGGAACCTACAACCGCAACCGAGCCTTCCATCTGACCATGTCCCCCTCCATGGACATCCTCATCTCCTCCAACCTGGAGCGGCTGCTCTGCCTGGCCGCCGGGGAGGAGCGCACAGCCGGGTATATGGAGAGCCTGAAGAACACCGGTGCCTACACGGTGGATGACGATGTGCTCCGTGACATCCGCCGCATCTTCTCCGGGTACTTCGCCGGGGAGAATCTGACGGCGGCCACCATCAATGAGTATTTCGAGTCCTATGGCTACCTGGCCGACACCCACACCGCTGTGGGTCTGGCCTGCGCCGGACAGTACAGGGAGAGCCTGCCCGCCGGGGACAACACGCCGCTGGTGGTAGCCTCCACCGCCAGCCCCTACAAGTTCGCCGCCGATGTGTTCACCGCCCTGACCGACGGGACGGAACTGCCCCACGACCCGCTGTCGGCGCTGGATCAGCTGGCAGAGCGCACCGGCACAGAGATCCCCTACCCCCTGCGGGATCTGAGAGGGCGGCAGGTGCGCTTCACCGAGGTCATTTCCCCGAAGGATATGCCGGAAAAGGTACTGTCCTTCTGCGAGAAGGCATAAATAACAGATTTCGTCCTGTGCGATCAACGAAAAATTCCCGGGGAGCACCCTTGCGGGTACCCGCCCGGGAGTTTCTTCCCGGAAGTTACTGCTCCATAGCCTTGAAGGTCGCACAGGCCGTATCGCTGGAGGTGGTCGCATAGGAAGGACCCACCGTGATCTCCTGGGCAGTACAGCAACCGCTGGCATCATGATGGACACAGTTCTTCACATCACAGCAAACGCCCTTGATGTGCTTGCAATCACAATCACGCCTTGTCTCGTCGTTCATATCCGCTTACCCTCTTTATTTCCGTATTCATCGCCCGGCCCCCGGTTCCCCGGGCGGCCGGAGCTTGCGGAGAGCACTGGGGAAGGCCATGTTTCGTCATGTTCTTTCCCCGGTCACCCTCCGTGGGAATAGTATGTACGATGTCCGTTGTCCTTATACCCGGCCAGCCGCCGTTCAGAACTTTGCCGAAAGGAGTGCCGCACATGTCCATTTATGTCATGGGAGACCTGCACCTGTCCACCAATCAGGCCACCAACAAATCCATGGAGGTCTTCGGCAAGCGGTGGCAGGGGTACACGGACAGGATCCGGAAAAACTGGACAGCCGTGGTGCGCCCGGAGGACACGGTGGTGATCCCAGGCGACCTTTCCTGGGCTATGAACCTGGAGGAAGCCCTGCCGGATTTTGCTTTTTTGGAATCCCTGCCCGGTACCAAGCTGGTCGGCAAGGGCAACCACGACTTCTGGTGGACCACCGGAAGCAAGCTGAACCGCTTTTTTGAGGCACACAATCTCCGTTCGGTGCGTATCCTCTATAACAACGCATACCGTGTGGAGGACAGCGTGCTGTGCGGCACCCGGGGGTGGTTCCTGGACGAGAAACAACAGGCCACCGTGGGTGAGGTGGATCACGGGAAGATCGTCAACCGGGAAACCATCCGCCTGCGCCTCAGCCTGGAGCAGGCTATGGGTCTGGTCAGAGAAGCCGAAGCAACCGAGGGCCGCCACCTCCCCGTAGCCGTGTTCCTCCACTTCCCTCCCGTGTGGCCGCCGGTCAGCTTTGATTTCGTCTGCCGGGAGATTTTGGATGTGCTTCACGAGTACGACATCCGCGAGTGCTACTTCGGGCATATCCACGGTATGTACAGTATTCCCCGCAGTTTTGACTTTGAGGGCATTTCCATGACGCTGACCTCGTCAGATTTTCTCAACTTTGCCCTGATGCCCATCCGTCCGGGGGAGGATTGACCGTCCTGTCCCCCCATGTGCCTACCCGTTTCACCGTGTTTTTTCCTGGGCGCATGGTCGGTTTTCACAAAATATGGCGGGCGGTTTCACCCACTTTCGTCAGGAAAAGAGCCGGAAAGTTTCAAAAAGGCTATTGACAAAATGCACATAAAATTATACAATATAGTGTATGTGTTTATCGTTTGATTTCCGTAAAAGAAAGGAATTGTGACATTCATGACTTTGATTAAAGCAGAAAAGGCCGAAAAGAGCACCTATACGCTGGAATTTTCGGTGGATAAGGAAACTTTTGAGAAGGCCGTCAACAGCGTCTACCGCAAGCAGGTAGGCTCCATTACCATCCCCGGCTTCCGCAAGGGAAAGGCTCCCCGTTCCGTCATTGAAAGAATGTACGGGAAGGGCGTTTTCTATGAGGATGCCGCCAACGATCTGCTTCCGGAGGCCTATGAGGCCGCCCAGAAGGAAGCAGGCATCCAGCCTGTGGGTCGTGCCGAGTTTGATATCAAATCCATCGACGAGAACGGCATTGTCTTCACCGCCTCCGTCCCCGTCAAGCCCGTGGTAGAGATCGAGGGCTACAAGGGCATTGAGGCCGCCAAGGAAGTGGCTGAAGTCACCGACCTTGAGATCGAGAACGAGCTGAAGGTGGTTCAGGAGCGCAACTCCCGGGAGACCGACATCACCGATGCCCCCGCCGAGATGGGAAATACCGTCAAGATCGACTTTGAGGGCTTTGTGGACGGCACCCCCTTTGAGGGCGGCAAGGGTGAGGATCACTTCCTCAAGCTTGGCTCCGGCAACTTCATCCCCGGCTTCGAGGAGCAGATCGTGGGTCATTCCATCGGGGATTCCTTTGATGTGAATGTCACCTTCCCGGAGGATTACCACGCCAAGGAGCTGGCCGGCAAGCCCGCCGTGTTCAAGACCACGCTGAAGGCCATCCAGAAGGTGGAGCTGCCTGCGCTGGACGATGATTTTGCCAAGGATGTGTCCGAATTTGACACCATGGATGAATACCGTGCCGACATCAAGGCAAAGATTGCAAAGAGGCATGAGGATGCCGCCGAGTCCGCCTATGAGGAAGCGGTAGTCAAGGCACTGAATGAGAAGCTGGCCGGGGAGGAGATCCCGCAGGCCATGTTCGATTCCGAAACCGAAAACCTGCTCCGTGACTATGACAACAAGTTGCGTTCCAACGGCTTGAGCCTGGATATGTACCTGAAGTACACCGGCATGACGCTGGATCAGATGCGGGATCAGTTCCGTCCCCAGGCCGAAAGCTATGTCAAGACCCGCCTGGCTCTGGAGAAGATCGCCGAGCTGGAGTCTATTGCCGTAACCGATGAGGAGATCGAGGCAGAGTATGCCCGTCTGGCAGAGGCCTACAAGATGGAGGCCGACCAGATCAAGGCCATGATCCCCGCCGACTCCCTGGTCGAAGACCTGAAGGTCAAGAAGGCTATGGAGTTGGTCAAGGCCAACACCGTGGCTCCCGCCAAGGCTGACTGATCTTTCGGCGATAGCGATTGCCACCTGTTCCAGGCTTCAGCTTCCGGTCAGACGATCCGCCGCCGGGGCACCCGGCGTGTGCCGTCCCCGGTAGCGGCCGACCTGGAACGGCGGTCGTCTGCCCATGAGCAGTTTGCTTGTCCTTGTGCGGCTTGCCTGCCCGTGGGTAGCTTGTCCGCCCAAGGCAGTTTGCCTGCTCGGAGCAGCTTGCCTGCTCGGAGCAGCTTGCCTGCTCCTGCTATGCCACGGTCACAGCCTTTGGTGCCGTGGCTTATTTTATGCAACAGGCGGGGCTTGGTGCCCGGGCTGTTGCCTGCCGGGTGTGCCGGCGAAAATCTTACAGAAATGAGGTAAACCGACATGAACCAGTTCTCCTCCTTTGACCCCATGCGCAATGCGCTGGTTCCCATGGTCATTGAACAGACAGGGCGTGGTGAGCGATCCTACGATATTTTCTCCCGGTTGCTCAACGACCGGATCATTTTCCTGTCCGACGAGGTCAACGACACCACCGCCTCCCTGGTGGTGGCTCAGCTCCTCTTCCTGGAAGCCCAGGATCGGGACAAGGACATATCCTTCTATATCAACAGCCCCGGCGGCTCCGTGACTGCCGGTATGGCCATCTATGACACCATGCAGTTCATCAAGTGCGATGTGTCCACCATCTGCATCGGTATGGCCGCCAGTATGGGTGCCTTCCTGCTGGCCGCAGGTACCAAGGGCAAGCGGCTGGCTCTGCCCCACAGTGAGATCATGATCCACCAGCCTATGGGCGGTGCCCAGGGTCAGGCCACAGATATCAAGATCCATGCCGACCTGATCCTGCGCACCCGGGAGATGCTGAACCGTATCCTGTCAGAGCGCACCGGCAAGCCGCTGGATGTGATCGAGCGGGACACCGAGCGGGATAACTTCATGACCGCCGAGCAGGCTCTGGCATACGGACTGATCGACCGCATCATCGAGAAGCGGGATTGACCCGCCACCCCCGGCACATGACCGGGGATGCCCCGGGAATGCCGCAGAATGTATCAAGAAAGGAAACAGAATGCCTATGGCAACTACCACCAATCAGGGCGGTGACAAGAACGGGAACGGCAAGAAGAGTCAGCGTCTCCGGTTCTGCTCCTTCTGCGGGCGGGAGGAGAATCAGGTTCACTTTCTGATCCCCTCTCCCACCGGCTCCTATATCTGTGACTTCTGCGTGGACGCCTGTCAGGATCTGATCTCGGAGGCGGAGGAACGGAGCGCAGAGCCGCTGGAGGGCGAGCTTTCGCTGGCTTCACTGCCCAAGCCCATGCAGATCAAGGAACAGCTGGACGAGTATGTCATCGGTCAGGATCAGGCGAAGATCGCCCTGTCCGTTGCGGTGTACAATCACTACAAGCGCATCCTGACCAAGTCCCTCCAGCAGAAGCGGCGGCGGGGTACACGCCCGTCCCACAACGAGTACCTGGACGGCCTGGAGGATGTGGATGTACAGAAGTCCAATGTCCTTCTGCTCGGCCCTACCGGCGTGGGCAAGACCTACCTTGCACAGACCCTGGCCAGAACCCTGCAAGTCCCCTTTGCCATTGCGGATGCCACCACCCTGACCGAGGCCGGTTATGTGGGTGAGGATGTGGAGAACATTCTCCTGCGCCTGATCCAGGCCGCCGACTTCGATGTGGAGCGGGCAGAGCATGGCATCATCTATATCGACGAGATCGACAAGATCTCCCGCAAGAGCGAGAACCGTTCCATCACCCGGGATGTGTCCGGCGAGGGCGTACAGCAGGCTCTCCTGAAGATACTGGAGGGCACGGTCTCCAATGTACCGCCCCAAGGCGGCCGCAAGCACCCCAACCAGGAGTTCATCCGTATCAATACGGAGGACATTCTGTTCATCTGCGGCGGTGCCTTTGACGGCCTGGAACAGATCATCGAGAAGCGGCAGGGCGGTAGCGTCATCGGCTTCAACGGTGAGGTGAAAGGCAAAGCCGAAAAGCAGGGTGCCGGTATCCTGGAGCAGGTCACCCCCCACGATATTGTCAAGTTCGGTCTGATCCCGGAGCTGGTCGGCCGGTTGCCGGTCATTGTCTCCCTCAACGATCTGGACAAGGATGCGCTGGTGCGCATCCTGCGGGATCCCAAGAACGCCATCATCAAGCAGTATATGAAGCTGTTCGGTATGGACAGGGTGCGCCTGACCTTTGACGAGGGTGCACTGGAATCCATCGCCGAGGAAGCCCTGAAGCGGAACACCGGGGCCCGGGGTCTGCGGGCCATCATGGAGCAGTTCATGATGAAGCTGATGTATGAGCTTCCCAGCGACCAGACCGTGGAGTCTGTCACCATTACCAAGGCGTTCATTGAGGGTACGGGTGCGCCCGTCATCACGCACAGGCAACCGGAAACGCCCGCCATAGAGACGCCGGAGAGTGGAAATGCAGACCAGATGACCCTTTCCCTGAACGCCCCGGACGGTGAGGACGCTCAATAAGCGGAGACCGTCACCAGATTCCGGAACCAATTGATGTCAAGATGTCAAATCGAAAGGATTTTACCGCATTATGTTAACCTGTATTGTAGGAATCAACTGGGGAGACGAGGGAAAAGGCCGCATGGTGGACCTGCTCTCCCAGGATCAGGACATTGTGTGCCGCTACCAGGGCGGCAACAACGCCGGTCACACGGTGGTCAATGAGCGGGGCAAGTTCATTCTGAATCTGCTCCCCTCCGGCATCCTCCGCCCGGAGGTGGTCTGCGTGATGGGCAACGGTATGTGCATTGACCCGGCCCATCTGGAAAAGGAGATCGGACGGCTCCGTGAGGCCGGCGTGCAGGTGACGCCGGACAATCTGAAGATCAGTGACCGGGCCGTCATCACCATGCCCTACCATGTGGCCATCGACGGCTACGAGGAGGAGCGGTTGGGGGATGCCAAGTTCGGCTCCACCAAGCGGGGCATCGCCTATGTGTACGGCGACAAGTACATGAAAAAGGCCATCCGCATGGGCGATCTGCTGGATATGCCCTACCTGGCCGAACGGCTGAAGGGCATCGTGTCCTACAAGTCCCTGGAGGTGGAGAGCATCTACGGGAAGCCCGCCCTGCAATACGAGGAGCTGCTGGCCTTCTGCCAGAAGTATGCGGATATGTTCAAGGACTACATCTGTGACACGGGTCTGTACCTGACCGAAGCCAACAAGGCCGGAAAGCGGATCATGTTTGAGGCACAGCTGGGTGCCCTGCGGGATATTGACTTCGGCATTTACCCCTATACCTCCTCCTCCAACAACATTGCCGCCTATGCACCCATCGGTGCCGGTGTGCCCGGCCTGAAGCTGGATCGCACGGTGGGCATCATGAAGGCCTACTCCTCCTGCGTGGGTGAGGGCCCCTTCACGGTGGAGATGTTCGGCGAGGAAGCCCACCAGCTCCGGGAAGCCGGCGGCGAGTACGGTGCGGCTACCGGACGGCCCCGGCGGGTCGGCGCCTTTGATGCGGTGGCCTCCCGGTACGGCGTCCGGGTGCAGGGAGCCGACGAGCTGGCCCTGACCAAGCTGGACACCATCTCCTACATGGATAAGATCCCAGTCTGCGTCGCCTACGATGTGGAGGGGACACGCACCACCGAGTTCCCCATGGGTCATGCGTTGGATGTGGCAAAGCCCGTCATTGAGTATGTGGACGGTTGGAACTGCGACATTTCCGCCTGCCGCCGCCCCGGCGATCTGCCGCTCCAGGCACTAGTCTATATCAAGTATCTGGAGGAGTTGGTGGGTGCCAAGATCACCTATGTGTCCGTAGGCCCCGAGCGGGATGCGTATATCAAGTTCTGATGCGAACCTGAACAAAAAAAGAGGGACTTCCCTTGCGGGGAGGCCCTCTCTTTTTATTCTTTTTATTTGTTCATCGCACATGTGTGGATCGCACGAATCTATTTCATTCTGTTACAGTTCAGGTAGGGTACGGAAGAACGCCTGGGGGCTTCTTGTAAGAAGCCCCCAGACCCCCAAGAACTTTC
>CAMEON010000014.1 GCA_945929845.1 uncultured Clostridia bacterium
TCACCGTGATGCCTGTCAACTGGTCAAGCGTCGTCCCCGCCGCCACCGTGCCGCCGCTGTAGGCCGCCGTGATGCCGGTCAGCGTGATGGGCGTGTAGACGGCCTCCACCGTCTGACCATTGTCATACCCAACCGACCAGGAGGGCCATGCCGCCGTGTAGCCGTCTCTCGCCGTGACCGCAGGAGCCGTCACCGTGTCTGCCGTCAGCACTGTGTATGTCACCGCATGACTGCCACCATCGTCCACAAAGGTGATGGTGTAGGTGATGGGCGTGTAGACGGCTTCCACCGTGAGGTCAGCGGTTCCCAGGGAGTAGGACGGCCAGACGCCGGTATAATGTTCCTTGGTCGGTATATCCGGCTCGGCCACATCGGTGTCGCCCTCGGCGAAGGTCACTGTTCCCACCGTCACACCGTCCGCCACGAAGGTCACCGTGTGTGTCGGTACGACCACGGTTGCATTGACCACCACCGAGGTGTCCGCCGCCAGATTTTCCAGCGTGACGGTGGCCGTGCCGTCCGGGTTGATGGTGTAGGTTCCAGCCCCGCCGATGACCACATCACCGGTTTCCAGCTCGTACCCGGCATTCGGCGTGACTGTAAATACATGGGTTGCCCCGCCCAGGTACAGGCCGCTCGCCTTATCTATCGTGCATCCGTTCGCCTCCACAGTCACGGTGTAGCAACCGTTGACCAGTATATCCCGATATTTTGTGGCATCGCTACCCGGTTCATTGGTTCCGGCAGGTATCACGGCAAAGGTTTCTTGCCCGGAAGATACAGCCCTGTCTCCACTGGCAGAATCCGTGTAAGAGTATATCTCCACATAGTCCGCCCAATTCGCTGTTGTGATGGCCACATCTCCCTGATACTTCATTGAGACCTTAAGCCCGACGGTTCTGAAGATGTTCGACACATTGTCTCCCACATGAACACTGGCGGCATTGTATGCAATGGTCATGCCCTGACACTCATCCTCTGCCACCAGGAGCAGATATACCTGTGCGGTCAGGTCTCCAAAGCTGATAGTCAGCGTGTCGGTTCCCTCCATCTCCGTAATAGTACCTGTACCAAATTTGGATGATGACAGCGTGTAGTCTGAGATGTTTTCTGTTTTTTCCTCCCCCGTCCGCTCGTACCGGCAGGTCACGGTCAGCACAGCCCGCAGGCTGTCCACCGTGCCATACCTCCGCCCGGTACCCGTGTACAGCAGGTAGGCACCGGTACCAGAAGGGGACAAAGGCAGGGCACAGCTCACCGAGAGGGACACCGCCACCCACGGCTCCTCCGGCGTAAGATTGGCCAGCGTGCAGGAGACGGTCATGTCAGCGGACGGCACGACAGTGAACTGATAGCAGGACAGCCCGTCCAGCGTCACCTCCTGCCCGTCAGAGGGCACAGCACCGCCCACCGTTATGACCGCCCCATCAGACGGCCAGGCCGAGTTGTCGGAGGACACAGGCCGTACAGTCACCTGTATGGCGTTCGTGGACGCCTCCACAATGTAAGCAGAGCCGTCCACGATGGTGTTCCCACCGATGACAGCCACCGCACCGGGCATGGAGAATGTCATGGTTATGTACACAGGCTCAGGCTCCTGTGTGCCACCGCCCCTCAGGGACTCAATAAGAGATTGCGCCGTTTCCAGAGCCTCCGTGTCCGCATAGGCGTTGTGCTCCAGCACCGTGGCCAGCTGCTCCCGCTCGGTGTCCGTCCATTTGCAATCATTGCCCCCGCCGGTTATCCCGTCCAGTACGCAGGAGCCAAGCAGGATGGTCGCCGCCCCGGTGACCATGGCCAGCGACAGAATTTTTCCGTTCAGTTTCAATTCCAAACCTCCCAACGATACCTGCGACAGCATCCTGCTACCGCTCATCAGTTTAATGTTTCCTGTGTCCTCGCCGATGGTGAGGGACAGGTCTTTGGCTACCTTTTTCATGTCGTCCTGCAGAATGTCCAGATTGTCTGACAGCGCATCCATCCGTGCGTCCATTTCTCCGCTCTCATCTCGGAACTGCTCAACCAGCCCCTGCAGTGCCGAAAATCCATCCGATTCCAGAACCGAGATCTGGAACAGATTCTGCCTGACCACCAGTGTCATCTTCGGGCAGAAAAGGGTGCTCCCATCCCTGTCCATAATGAGGAATTGCCCCTCAAATACGCCCTCCCTGGCCGTCGTGTTTCCCGGAATGTCGTACAGGATGGCATTCCGCACATGATCCACCGTGCAGGCGTCAAAGATCGGGTACTCCTCGCCGTCGATCTCCCGCCTGGCCTGAAAGGTGACATAGGCCCCCGGCGGAATGTGGAAAGGCCGCCCGTCCTGCACCAGGCTGACGACCACTTTTCTTGCCGTGTCATTCTGCATGACACTGACCGTCGCCTGACACATGGTCATGGACACATCCAACACCAGCCGTGTCCTGGCCTCCATTGTTGAGCTCATTTCTTACTTTCCTCCTGTTGCTGTTGTTTGATGGAATTGTACTCCGCATTGATGGCCGCCAGCACATCCTCCTCCGGGAAGTGCCCCTCAGCGACAATTTCATTCCGGATCTGTATGGCCGTGGCTGTGTCGCCGGACAAGCGTGCGTCCGCTGCATAGCCTATCCGCTTGTCATTGGAACGGATGGCCGTCCGCAGGGCTGTCTTTGCCTGTGCCTCTGTAGCAAATCGTGACATGACCCGGCGGTACTGCGCCAGGTCTCCGTCCATCGCCGCCTCATACAATTGTTGCCCGTTGCTGACTGTCTTTCCGAAAAGACCGCTCATGACAGCGTATTTCAGACCCTTGCCCGTGGTCGTCTCCTCCCCGCCTTCGACCGCCCCGGCAATGGTCTGCACCAAGGCCCGGCTGTCCCGCAGGATGTTTTTTGTCGGCAGACCGAAGGCCGTACCGATGGCTCCTGTAAATGTCTCAAATTTCTGCCATTTGGTTTTCGTGGTGCTCTGCAGGATCTTGAATGCGCCTACCACATCCCCGATGACGGACATATCCGTCCGCTCCACCTCGTAGCCCTGGCACAGGGACACAATATCCCGTGCAAACGGAAGCATATTCGGCACTTCGGTCAGCGGGTTGAGCTGTTCGGCCGCAGATTCCAGGTATTTTTCCCCGTATGTCTGATCCTCGTCATCGTCACGCATAGCATACACCAGGGACACCAGCAGGGAGTTAACGATCATGGAAGCGATCACACTGCCCAGCCAGTTCGCCATGCCCTTTTTGTCCCCGTCAAGCCCTTTGCGGATGGCTTTGATGATCATGTTCACACTGGTGGTAGGCTCCGCCATGAAGGCCGTGGCCATCTTGACCACACCGTCCTTGGATCGCATGAATCCCGACCTGGAGAGCGTGGAGTCGTACACCTGGGTGTACCTGACGATCTCGTCAAACCGCTGACCGGCCACCGTCAGAAATTCGTCAGAGCCAACTTTCATCGCAGGGTTCTTGTCAGCCGTCTCCGCCTTGACTGCCTCCCATATGTGGATCCATCCAAATTCATCCGCCACAGCAGGCATCAGGGAAAGCACCTTGTCCCGATAGGCCGGATCCTTGATCATAGCCTGCATTTTTTCTTTTGCCGTCTTGTACTCCGTGCGCAGGATATAATCCACGCTCTTCATGCCCACCCCGGTGTCAAAGAAGCCCATGTCCTTGATGGCGGCTGTGGAAGCGTATTTTTTCAACTGCTCCCACTGCGCCTCATGCTCCTTGCCGAACTTCAGACTTTCCGTTGTTGCGAAATATTTTGCGTCCAGCATAGCCTTGGCCCGGAAGATGGCCGTCGGCTGCTGGATCACCACCGATAGGGAGCAGAAAGTGGCGGCTTTTTTGGTTAAGGCGGTCAGCTTCCCAATGAAGCCTGTGGTGTCGTCATTCCGTACCCCGCCGTTCAGGTCAATGATCATCTTCCGCAAATACTCGTTTGCCTGTCTGCCGTGTATGCCTTTGATTGCCGCCTTGACAGCAGAGTACCCGTCACTTTCCCCCGGTTTGGCCGCCCAGTTCATGACCCGTGAGAAATCCTCCAGCGGGAGAACCATGGCGTGGTATTTGCTCATTTCATCGCAATGCTTTCCCCACACATCGTCGAAGTCAGACAGCATGACCGGGTTATTCGCTCCCGGTGTCGTCGGCTTGGTCATTCCCATGTTTTTCAGGGAAGGATCCCCCATCTCCCGGCCAGGATCAGCCCGGTACTCCTTTGCCGTCTGTATCGGGAAGTACCACGGTTCAATGAACAGCTCTGTCCCGTACAGCTTCAGGCTCACCTCGTTGCCCTTCCCGGCCATGACGGTGGACAGATACCCCACCATCTCCTCCACATAGGCCCGCTGGGACTCGGTCAGCGCACCGATGATCTTCCCCATCTGCATCTCGTTCAGCCTGTATGCCATGGAATCGTCGATCTCCATAGTGACAGGAATCTTCACGCCTCCCTTTCCAATGAGCACCTTTTCCTGTCTGGTGGAAATCACGAATCCGCCTTTTCGCAGGTGTTCCTCGTACTGTGCCCGCTTTGATGCCGCATACAGGCTCATGATCTGCTGGAGTTTCAGATCCACTTTTCCAGACCCCGTCTCAAAGGTGTACAGCTTTTCCTTGTCCCATGTTTTTGTCCTGTACTTTTCCTGCATGGAGCAGTAAAACTCATTTTCTTCATTCAGGTCTTTGACATATACCCGCTCCGAAGTGTCGTACAGATTCATGAAAATCCGCCGCAGTGTCGGTGAACCGATCTCGTCAATGGCGTACAGAGGCTTCAGCTCGTTCCAGTACGCCCCCCTCAGCCAGGAAATGGCCGACGGGATAGCGGCGTTTTTCTTTTTCAGTGTCTGAATTTCCTCCACCGTAGCCCCAGCCAGTTCGGAGATCCGCTCCTTCTTCTCCGTTGACATGGTGTTCCGGTACTCGGACATCATGTGAACCACAGCCTCCACCGTCTTTTTGACCTCCCGCAGCTCCTCAAGGGACAGGTCGTTCACACTGCGCCCCTTCACCGTGTTTTCGTTGGTTTCCCGGATCAATGCCATCACATTCTCGTCATAAGCCAGCCGCACATCCTCATTCTGTGACGCCTTCAACCGCCCGTAAATCATTTCCGCCCGCCGGAGAAATTCCGTACATGGCTGTCCCAGTGCCTGAATGTTCTCCTTCGCCCTCTCCCAGACCTGGATCTGCTCCATGTCAGGGTCTGCCTTTTTCAGTTCAGCATCGATCTTCTCCTGCAAGGCAGAGAGTCGCTTTTCCTCCTGCACCGTATCCAGATTCAGCCCGCCGATCAGCTCTGCCACATAGGGCTTCATCTCCTGGGGAATGTTCCGCTCCTTGGTCGGGTGCTCTGCCATATCCACCATCCGCTTGACGGTGGAGACCACCTTTTCCTTTATCCGTCCACGCTCAAAGCTGTCTCTCCAGCCCTGATTCCGGTTCCGCTCCCGCTCCAGCCTGTCAAGCTGGGCTGACAGCATGTCGTCATACTTCTTATTCTGCCTTTCCGTCTCCTTTCTGTGGTATGCGTCCCACGCACTGGCCGTCCGGTCTGTCATCTCCTGGGCACGCTTGACCTGCTCCTCAAGGCCGCTGACGGTGCTGTCCACCTTCTTCTGTGCCTTGCTGATCAGGCGGCGGGCGGTCTCTGTGGCCTCCATGCGCCGGAGCCTGGCATCCGCATCAGCCACCTGCCCTGTGCAGGTGTCGATATCCGCCTGCGCCTTCTTTTTGGCCTCCTTGGCCGCATCCCGCTCCCGGATCAGCATCCTCTTGGCTGCCTCGTCCAACGGCTTGTCCTTCAGCTCCTTGATCTGGCTGTTCAGCTCCCTGACCCTTTCAGACTGTTCCTTCAGTCTTTGCCTGGCCTTGTCCGCCTCGTCCTGCCATTTTCTAAGCTCGTTCAGCCTGTTCCCGTAGTCGCTGATCCACTTGGTGTCCGCCTTGGCCGTCAGGTTCTGACCGATGAGGGAGGAAAGCAAGCCCCTGGTAGCGTACTCGTCCTTCCTTGGTTTCCGCTCTGCGGTTTCCTTTGCTTCCGTATCCCCGTTTTCTGAAAGCGTTTCCGCACGGTCTGAAAATCTTTCCAATGTTTTTTCGTCTGAGTCCTTGACTTTTTCCGCGTTTTGAGATATACTATCCATGGTAGCATTGTTCCCGTCAGCCGCTTCGGGCGTAGGGTGGAGGGATCCTGTTGGATCCATCTGTGCCAGTCGGGCAGTGCTACCTGTTTTTGTTTTTTGAATGTATGCGCTTTTGACAAATATTCGTCTCTTTTCAGAATCCGGCACACACTCAATGACATAGAATGTCCCGTCTGTAATAGGTGTACTCAATTTAACCTTTGGTGAGTGTGACTTATCACTGTTCGTGTATGCTACATCCATACTTGGACTTCCGTCTGCATTTCTTACTGTTTCGGCTTTCGTTGCATGATTAGCCACCCAACCGATTCTCGAAATACTTTCATCCTTCTTCATGGACATATCCTTTTTTCCGTTTGGCCCGTGCCGATTATAGATATGTCTTACTCCATTTCCGTCAATCCAAAGCGAATAGCCTGTTAAATCCATATCCTTTCCGATTTCTTCTTTTATGGCTTTTTCCACCATTCTGGCGTGACTGTCATTTATGTCACCGATTCTGTACTTTCTCTTGTTTCCAGCCTCCTCATTGCTCATGTTCAACACTGAATGGTAGAACTTAATAAGTTCCTCATCCGCTGATGTATCGCTTGAGTATCCGTTGTCCGCATTATCATCTGTTTTCTGACCATCATTTCCTGATTCCTCCGTACGGTCAGAGAACCGCTCCTCAACCGTTCCGTCTCCCGCCTCTCTCCGTTGCTCTCCCGCCACGCTGAGAGCCAGCACGAACCGCTGACGCACCTCTTCAAAGCAGTCTGTCATCTCCTCCATCATCCTCCCGGCCTCGGAGTCCGGACGAAGGCCGGAAACGGCCTTTTTTATCTTTTCCACAATGGCAAGGATGTGATCCTTCAGCTTCCGGAACAGACTGCTGTTGACCTGGTACAGCTCGGATATGGCCTGCCCGTCACGGAGCATAGGCTCCATAGCGTCCGCCACCACCTCCTCATAGGCCGCATCGTACTTTTCCCTCTCGTTCATGTCCTGTGTACGGCCCCGCTTCTCCATGTCCGTCATCCGCCGCCGGATCATTCCGTCCACATCTGCCCCCTTCTCTCCGAACTTGTTCAGCACGAAGGTAGCCAGCTTGTCAAACTCGGTCGGACTGTACTGCCGGATGAAGTGGGTTGCTTCGTGGGCCAGTGTGAACACACCCAGCCCCTGGCCGTCCATGCCGGCGTTCAGGTCAATGTGGATATGCCCCTTCCCGTCAATCCATCCGTTGGGTGCCTCCACCTGTTTGCCGTCCACGGTCATGACCCGCTTGCCGTCCACCTCCTCTGACATGAACAGGTATATGTCTGTGTCCATGACATTGGCCAGCACACGGGCCGCCGCCACCGTAGCCTTCCTGTTCCCGTCCAGGCCGGATTCCCGGATCCCGCTCATATGTACACGGTCTCCATCATGCACCCAGTAATTTTTTGTTGTCTCCTCCGTGGATGCACGCTTGGTCTTCTCGCTCCGGGTCGGATTTTTTCCTGTGACATCATAAAGATAGTTCTTTCCGCTCTCTTTGTCATGTCCTACATTCATGAAAATATCATGTACCCGCCCATCTGCAACGACCTTAGCGTGATACGATGTAATACTGTCAAATACACCGTTTGTTATGGTTTTGGAGCCGTCTTTCCTGGCGCTCTTGATTATATCAACCAACAAGGACAGATCAGAAATATGTTCGTTCCCGGCTTGTCCTGTTTTTCCGTTGTATATGAACGCTTCTGTCCCGTCACGAAATGTGATGGTTTTCCCGCCATACCTTTTGATAATCTGTTCCCGTACGGCAGATGTGGCCGTTCTTCCGTTTACGGTAATCTCTCTGTACAGCGTACTGTTCGCATCCAGGTTCACGGCCTCATGTGTGTCCGTTTTTTCGTCATCAAGACGCCTCTCCTTTTTCTCCGCACCTTCTTTCCCATCCGTCTGGGATTTTGCCCGCTCCCGCTCTGCCTTTCGGATCTTGTCCTCCTCCAGGATCCGGCCCATCTTCCTGGCGTTTTCCCGTGCCTTTTCCGGGAGTGGGTCTGTTCCCATATCGATAGGCGCCTTGTCCAGGTTGTACCGCCCCAGGAAAGCCTCCGTGTTGTAGGACATCAGGAACCTGCGCAGATCCATGCCCCCGCCATAGGCCAGGTAGTCCGCCTCCGCCTGCTCCCGCAGGGCAGGCTCCATGCCGTATGCCTCCGCCATTTTGTTCATGATGTCCCGCTCGCTCTGTGCAGGCCACGCCTGACCGTATTTTTCCGTCAGGATGTCCTGCGGAGTTTGTCCCTGTGTGTTTGTCCCCGTGTCCTGTTCTGTCGCCTCCTGGGCCGTTCTCGGGGCATCCTGGGCCATTTCGTTGTCACCCGTGTCCGTCCCGTCCTCTGCCGCCAGCTGTTCAATGACCCGCAGGGCGGCAAGCTGGGTGGCAATGCCGTCCCTGTCTTCCCGGATGTCCTGCACCGTGTAGCTCTGTTGGGTTCCGCCTGCCTCCCCGGCCTGTTGCAACTGACGGTTGACCTGCTCCGCCAGGACGGACAGCTCCTCATCAGAGAGCGATACCACCTCCTCCAACGCCTCGTCAATGGCGGCGTTGATCTCGTGGAAGGTCAGATTGCCCTGTATCTCGCCCAGCAGGGCGTAGCCCTCCTTGCTGTTCCGCTTTTCCTCCGACAGGCTGTCCCAGGCGGCCAGATTGTCCCGTATGGCCTCCTCAAAGTCTGCCGTCTGTTTCCGCTTCCTGTTCCACTTGTAGGTGTTGACGGCCTGCCCCACACGGTTCTTTCCGTCCTCCGTGGCTTGGGCCTTCTGGGCCTTCTGAGCCTCCCGGTTCTTGTCAAACCGCTCGGTGGTCGCCTGCGCCACCTGCTGGGTAGCCCTGGCCGTCCGGATGACCGTGTCCGTCATACCGCTCTCCGTGAGGGCTTGTCCCCTCCTTGCGTTGCTGTTGTACGCATGGACGCTGGCCCGGCCTGTCATCATGCCGCCGGATACGGCACCCACCGCCGCAGAGTATAGGGCATTCTTCAGGCTGTATTGCGCTTCCTTGTCCACCCCGGTCACCCGCTGAAGGAAGGTGTCAGCATACTCGCCCAAAAATTCCTCCGCCCCCTCGCCGAGGGCACCCTTGGCCGTCTCCCATACCATACGCTTTGCGAATGAATTTCCCACCGCCTTTGTCACGGCCGTTTTGGCCGCCCCCTTGGTGGCCGCCTTGGTCAGCTTGCCGGCCGCCTGACCGCCTGCGCCGACCAGCTTTTCCGTGATCGCTTCAACCGCACCGCTCCCGATGCCATAGGCGATCTCTTTTGCGCCTACATCCCCGGTCATGGCGGCGGCATCGCTGATGCCCTGGGAGCTGACACCGGTGAAGAACAGCCCGGTTCCCAGTCCGGGAGCTACGGCATCCAGCAGGAAGACAGACGACTGCCCAAGGCCCTTGGCCACATCTCCCAGAAAGCCGTACACGGTGCCCGGATTGGTTTTCGTTCGCACATCCTCGTGCCAGTCGGCCACTTTGTTGTCCTTGAAGTAGGTTTTCGCTCGTTCCGTGTTTCCTCCGATTGCCGCTGAACCTGCCGCCAGCAGGTCGCCGATGCCCTCCGCCACGCCGCCAAGCCCGGCCAGTGCCGATGCGCCGATGTATTCTACACCATCAGCGATTCCACCGTGGTTTTTCCCATTTGCTGTTGACAGAATCCTTCTTCTCTTTGTCTCATTGTCTGTCTTTTTTATTGCGCTTCCTGAAAGAATCCTTCTTCCCATTTCACTCTCCTTTTATAGCGTCAAGCAAATCGTTCAATGCGTTCATTCTCTGCATATTCCAATCTCCAAGTTTTTGCCCCGATCCTAACATATTGAAGATCGGGCTTATTGAACCCATTAAGGATGATTTAACGCCTTCCATTAATTTGTCTTTCCAGTCATTTTCTTCTTTCAATATCCCCTCAATATCGCTTTCCGATGCGATCTGCTCCAAGATATACTGATACTGGTCGTCAGTCATGTAGCCACTATCCTTATACGCCTTCAAAGTAACCACGCATTCCGCCACTTCAGAGAGAGCCTCATCACGCTCTGTTGATGTGAGGAAATCCCATGTTTTCTCCCACCAGTTCCGTCCCTTGTATTCCTCCATAATATCATCAACATTCTCCATCGCCACACTTAACGCCTGTTCCGCAAATACACTGCTGTCCATTTTCCCCGATTTAACCATCTTACCCATAGTTTCAAGTATGATTTCTCCACGGTCGTTCTCATCTTTTTCTGCCCATGCCTCCGCCGTGAAACCAACAGCCTCATACACTTTGTCCGTCATGCCACTTGACAGTGCCTCCGTCAGTATATTGCTAACATCCTCGTAGTACTCGTCCTCCCTATCGTCATACCTGTCAAGTGCCTCTTCAATGGCCGCCTCTGAATATCCTAAGTTCAACAGATCCTGCTTTATAGTATTTCTAAATGCACTTTGGTAATTCTGATTTCCTTCCTCATCGGTTCCTGTCAGATATTCGTATATTCTCTGCGCCTCATCCGACAAGCTGCTCTCCGTGCTGGTCTCCCTGTCCTTTTCCACAGCGGCCAGCATCGAGTCAAACTCCTCATCGGTTATGCCGTTGTAGGCCGCCAACTGACGCAGGCCTTCCTGGTTGGTTCCGTCGTAGACCGATAGCATGGTTCCCATGAAGTCTGACAACATCGTCTGATGTTCCTCCGTCTTGACCTGTTCCTGCGCCACCCCGTAGTCTCCGGTGATGGCGTTCATGATCCTCTCCACAGACGGCTGGTCAAGCCCCTTCATGCTCAGCCACTCCCGGATGGTCTCCCCGTTGGTGCCGTCGTAAGCAGTCAGTGCCGTCTCAAACGCCTCTGTCTCCCGATCGGCCTCCTGATCCTTGTAGGATTCATAGGCATCACTGTACGCCTTGGCCCCTGCCGTGGCCGCATAGGATGTGCCAGCCCCTCCGGCGGCTCGCCGTGCGGCGTCATAGGCGTTGGCCTGCGCCTTCCTGGCCGCCGCCGTGGCCCCGTCCGGGCTGTACTTTGCGTAGCTCTTGTACATGGCCTCTCCGAGTGCCTGGTCAAGGGTTTCATCGTTTCCTGGCTCCGCCTCGTCCTCCTGCGCCTTCAGAATCTGGTAGTATTCCTCCACCAGGGGGCTGTTCTTGTTTTCCAGATACATCTGCGTCAGGGTCTTGGTGCTTTGGTTGATCTGATCCGCCACCGCCGCATCGGTCGCCCCTTTCCCGGTCAGCAGAGGATTGACCGGGCTTGCCGTCTTCGGGTTTCCCCTGGTGGTGTCCGTCATACTGCCCCAGCGCAAATTCCCGGCAGGTGACACTGGTTTATTGGCTGTAGCGACCTTCATATCCGCCGATGTCCCAGCGACTGTGCCCATGACCCCGGCTACAGCCCCTGGTGCTGAACCGGCACTCTGCTGCCGTACTTTCTCCGTGTACCCGCTGTTCCCGTCAATAATCTGCGTGTTTTCCTGCCCTGTAGCTTTCGTGTCATGCCGTTCCTGCCTCTTTGGATCCGACATCCTCGTTGTGTTTCCGCTCCCAGTCAGCCTCATTTCGTTGTCTCCCCTTCCCGTAACCTTTTTTCCAGAGCCGTCAGCCTTTCCTCCAAAGCCGCCCTGTCCCGCTCCGCCTCGTCCATCATGCGGAGCATATCCCGCCATAGGCGGTCTGTTCGCTCCTCCATCCGACCGGTCGGAGGCATGGGGCGGGTGAAAAGCTTTCCTTTCATGCTACCCATCACCTGCTCCCCTCCGTCTCCACTGTCCGGAATATACCAAGCAGCGTCGCCCGTCCCCGACCCTCCAGCCGGATCCGGAGATGGTCGCACCGGTGTGGCACCGTGCGGGACATGACCGTCCGGGTAGCCCCTGCCTCCGCCCGCCAAATCTGCCGCCACTCTCCGGTGGAGTCGTACTCTACGGACAGAGCCGCCGTAGCTCCCGCCTCCAGCAGGATGCGCACCTCCACCTTGGAGATGTACTTTTTCTGCGGGGTCTCCAGCCCGATCATACCGCTCTCACAGTACCACTGGATGTACCGCTCCTCTCCGGAGACCTTACCGCCCATGACTTCATGGTCTCCCACCGTCAGGATGCGCCCCCGTCCGTCAATCATGTATAGCCCACTGCGGCAGTCTGCAAAGCATACCACACCCCCGGCCGGGGCCTTTTCTGCGTGCCACAGCCCCCGGCGGGTGTCCAGCACAAACATTTCCTGCGTGTTTGCGCTCCCGACCGCCATCCGTGTGGCCAAATAGTATTTGTACCCGTGCCCGCCTGCCACAGCCTGCCTCACACCGTCCAGCGGGCCCAGCTTGTCGGATACCCGGGTGACTGTCCCGCCATAGTAGGCCATCACATCCCCGCCGGACAGGTAGTATACATACCCGCCGAGGACGCACAGACTGCCCTCACAACCCGCCGACGGCCCCCGCCCGTCATAGGTGGTCAGGTAGAAGCTGGACGGCGTGGAACCGCCCACCGTCAGTATCTTGTTGTCTTTGAAAAATGTGACCACACCGCCCACCAGGGCGGCTCCCCGGAACTGCCCCGGCTCCGTCACGGACATGATCAGCGGGTCGGCTGTGGTGTCCTCCACCCGGTAGTAGCGTTTGAAATCGTCGGCGGCACTGATGTATATTTCGTTGACATCCTCCCCGGACACATGGGACACGCCACGGTATGCGCCGTACACCCGACCGTCGCACACCACCGCACAGTCGAACACCGGCACCGCCCGCTCCACCGTCACCATGCCGTCCGACACGCCGAACTGATAGGAACTTTCGTTGATGATCCCACGGACAGTGAAGCCCACCGTGTACACCGTGGGGGAATCGCCCAGCGTGACGCCCGTGACAATGTGCGTCCCGTTCAGTGCGTCTATGTCTGCCTGCTCCGGTAGCCCGATCATTGCGTTACTCGCCTTGAACCCGCCCAGGATGACTGTCTCCCCCTCCGTCAGGCAGTCATACAGGTCATAGAACTGATTGTTCATAAGCCGTGAAAAATACAGGTACGCCTCCACCTCCTGCCACACAATGACCGCAAGGCCGTTTTCCTCCGTCTCCACCGCACGGTACAGTCTCGGCTCCACTGTCAACAGACCATCCTCGTGCCTCTGACACAGCCACAGATCGCCTGCCCTGACCCCTGCTGTGGAGGACGGCGCATCCACCTGGCAGAACCTGACTCCATGCCCCGTATCATCCACGACCTGCACCTGCACGCCATCGGCTCCGAACAGGTATTGACTGTCCCTCATGTCGCCCCGGTCTGCCACATCCAGCACATTGACATATTTCCTGTCCGGCCAGATCAGCAGGTAGTAGGAAAAGGGGAGGAGCAGTTTCTTCCCTTCCGAAAGACCCAGACTTACCTTTTCATCCCCGATCCAGACGGAGTCCCCGTCCACAGCGCACAGCTTGTCCTCGATCACCACACCGCCGCTCACTTCTCCCATGCCGGACGGCTTTGCGTATACACCCCGTGCCGCCCGCACCGTCAGCGCAGGGTACTGATCCGACGACAGGTTCAGATCCCGCTGGAACCATCCATCCCCGGCGGTCATGCTCCGGTCAAGGCCACCGAAGATGGTCACGCCCTCCACCATGGCCTGCCGCCTGGTAACACCCGGCAAATACATCTGCGTCTCCTCCCCACGCTCAATGATATGTAAATCGGACAGGAACGGAAATTCTGTGTCCCTGCACCCAGTTGTTTCCCCATTGCTGTAGCTGCCGGTTAAAGACAGCGGCCGCATCATCTGCCCGTGCATCCTCTCCCAGTCTGCGGTACAGACAATACTCCAGATAGCTGTCATACAGCTCATCGTCAGGCACATCCAGCAGAAGAACCTGATCCGGTGCGTCCTGACTGTACGCCCTCGGTTTTTCAATGTCATTTCCCCCTTCTCTCGGCTGGATGTACTCTCTCCAAAGGCGGCTGTCCAGCCGGTACAGCCACCCGGCGATCTCCACCGGATCCGCTCCCTCGTAGATATTGGTTTTTGCCCGGGCGATCATATCCCCCAGCGTCATGTGCACCGCCTCCTTCTTTTGAAAACCTCTTTTTTCAAAAGGGGGCCGCATGGGCCCCCTATATCAGTATGCGCCGCCTGTGGAGAGTGCGGACATCTGCCGCCTGATCTCCGCCACATAGGCCTTGGCTCGCCGCTCGGCGGCCTGCTTTTGCTGCCACAGGAGGAACACGGATTCCGGCACCTCCACATCCTCGTCAAAGGCCACCATGTAGTTGACCTCGTTGATGGACAGGAAAACACCCCGGCTCTCGTCACCGTCCGGCCTTGGAATGTGCAGGATCCGTTTCGGTTCTGCGTTCAGTATTTCCCTGGTCGTTGCCGGCACCTTTGCATTGGTCGTTGCCGGCACCTTTGCGTTACCCTCTGTTCTGTCATTCACAGCGTTCATGTCAGCTTTCTCCTTGCGTTTTTATTTTTTAGTTTGCGGCAGCCGTGTCGTAGGAGGATCCAACGACCATGTCCATGCACGCCTCATCAGACAGCACCTTGGCCCCGATGACGGTTTTCCATCCGGCGGTCATGCGCTGGTTCAGCGGGTCGTCCCCGGAGCCGAAAGGCTTGATGACCGTCTCCAGCCCCTCGCCCTCAATGCCGGTGACACCATAGCCACCCTCGCCTATCACGAAGCAGTGGAACACAGCGTGTCCGGTCGTGTTCTTTGTGATCAGCGCATTGGTTGACTCCACGAAGCGGATCTTCTCTATGAAGCCCACCTCTCCCATGTACATCTTCTTGACCCCGGCCTCGCTGTACTTGTTCCATTCCTGGAACTCTGGGTCATTTTTCAGATCCTCGATGACATACGGGTGGACGATGCACACATACATCCCATCGGAGAAAGGCTTGATGTTGTTGGCCTTCATCTTGGTCATGGCCGACCGGATCAGCTTGACGGTCAGCTTACAGGTGGAATCAATGCTGTCATCCTTGGTCACAGCAGTGCCGGACGATGTGGGCGCATACATCTTGTTGGTGGTAGCGGCCATTTTGTTCCGCACATACTTGTCCCGCATGGAGGATCCCTGGTAGCCCAGCTCCTCCACCGCCTCGGTCAGCACCTCGTCCGGTGCCGTCAGGTCAACCATGTCGGAGAGCCCGATCCAGTACCCGAACTGCTCGATCCCGCAGACCACCTCCGTGATGCGCAGGATACCGCCGTCCGGCGTCACCCCCTCGGTCAGGGGCGTGCTTACCTCCGGCAGATGCTCGGTCTTTCTCATGTTGATGGTCTGACCGTGCTTCCTGGGGATGGCGATCTTCCGTCCGAACTGCTCATGGACGAGATTTGCCTTGGCGTTGTCCAGGAAGGCTCTGTGGTAATAGGTTCTCAGTTCCGGCTTGATGTTGGAGCCGCTTCCGGTCTCGTCCGCCGAAGTGGTCACCACCGTGTTGGCGGCGGCGAAGGCCTGGAGCATGGGCAGGATGTGGATGCGCATATCCACGCCTCCACCGATTTCATGATTCATCATTCTGTTCATTCGCATTTTCCTTTCTGTTTTTCACAGGGGGATCACATCCCCCCGCCTTACCCTTTCACGGAAGGCTTTGAACTCTTCATCGGACATACCGGCAATGTCAACCGGACTCTGCGCCGGCTTTCCTCCGCCTGCACCGCCCTCGGCAGGCCGTGCCTTGTTGGCCCGGATGGTTTCTGTCACCCGATCCTCCGTCTGCCGCTGGGTGTACCTGACCGCCGCAGGCATCAGCTTCGAGTGGTTCATGGCGATGTAGGCGGTGCGCATGTCAATGCCTACATCCAGCATCCCACGGAACTTCGGGTTGTCCAGATACCCGTCCAGGTCAAAATCCGGGAATTCTCTTGTCAGCCGTTCCCCCTCCATCCGGAGCATGGCCAGCTTCCTGGACTCCTCGCTGGTTTTTTGCTGATTTTGCAACCGTGCGTTTGCGGTGCGAAGATCCATCATCTCCCGGTATGCCTCCTCGGTCATACCCATCTCCTCGGCTCTCTGCCTTTCGTAAGATGTGTCCGCCCGCACCGCATCCAGAATGGCCTTGGTGTCCCCGGCCTTGACGCCGTACCTCGCCGCCAGAAATTCGTTGATGGCATTCCTGTCGGCATCGTCTGCGTCCCGCTTCTCACTGGCCTTGAACCGGCTCTTGACCGCTCGCTGGATCCTCTGATCCATGAGCTTTTTCATCTCCGGGCGCTTCATGAATTCCTCGAATTCCGCACCCGGGTCTGCGTCAGCCTCCGACCCGCTCTCCGTCATGGACTGTTCCGCACCGCTCGCCCCGGCGGACTCTTCGTCCGTCTGCCCGGCCGCCCGTTTCTTTGTCTCCGGTTTCCCGGCAGTTTCCCCCTGCGCTGCGGGATCCAGCGCACCGTCTCCTGTGCCCCCTGACGCACCGGCCGTGCCCGTGCCGCCTTCCGCAAAGGCCTGAAGCATCAGCGAAATGTGTGTCATGGTCGCTTTTTTGGGATATGTTGTCATGCTTTTTTCCTCCTGCCCGTCAGGTGGGCGAACCCGTATCTATGATTTTCCCGTCCGGGTAAAATCCCTCGCTTGTGACCCTCACATCCAGGGCCACGGCCTCCGGATGGGCGGCCTGCATCAGCGCAAGGCCAGCCGCCACGGTTTGCAGTACCGTCGGCCCGTCCACTCCGTCCTCCCCCCTGTGGCATTGTCCCTCCAGCCGGTACATACCGCTCTCCCGCTGGATGGTGTGCACGGTCATGCTCCCGTCATCCTGCCCCCGACACATGGCCTCCGCCAGCGTGTCCAGCAGGATGGAGACACCGGCGCAGACAATGTCCTGTCCCTCCGGAGCCGTACCGGCGTGTCCGGATGCGAGGACGCTGAAACGCCCGGTTGACTGATCCTCCCGTATGTATATCCGTATCACTGCACCCGCCTCCTTTACGGTGTCACCGCTCCGGCCACCTGCTTCTTGATTCCAGTCATGTAGTCGCTCTCACCGGACTGTGCCAGCTTGGCGTCCCCTGCCTGTACCGCCTGATCCATGACCGCCTGTGCCTGGCTGTTCTGAGCCTCCACTGCTCCGGCGTATGCCCCTCCGGCTGCCGCCGCCAGGGCCTGATTGGTGGCCATCAACATCTGATTGACCCTGTACAGCGTGTCGTTGGCGGACACACGCCGCCGTACCTGCTCCCGCTGGTCAAACTGCATGGCATCCAGTGCCGCCAGCGATGCGTCTGCATTGGCCGGATTGAAGAATCCGTACTGGTATAGCTGCAGGATCAGCTCATTTTGAGCCAGTCTCGTGTAGGTGGAGGATTTCTCCGCCGTGATCTCCACATCGAACAGCGGTTTGCGGTAGGATACCTGTCCTGTCACCGGATCCACATCCTCACGCAGGACAATTCCGGAATTGGTGTACCGCTCATAGCGCGCCTCCCCGTCCTGGCCGAGGATCCGGAACCGGTGGGGCAGTGTGTAGAATTGCCGGATCAGCTCCACCATCAGCTCCACCACCTGCCGGAACGCCCGGAAGTTGCCCCGGTTGGCATCCCTGGACAGCTTGGAGCCGGTCTCCACCAGGGCCGCAATAGCGGATGCCGCCGTCAGCCCGGAGGATGTGCCGCCCTGGGTCACATCCCGGTTTCCGGACACCTCCTTCAACTCGTTGATCTTGCTGTTCAGGACGGACACATACACATCGTCCAGCGGTTTGGTCTCCATGGGGAATATCCGTTGATTGTCCCCCATGTCGTACTCAACCACCCGCTGCCCTGTCCAGTCCGCAAACTCCTCCTGGTTGACACCGCACCCACGGGGTGCCCAGTACCGTGGCGTGGCACCCGCCACCGCATTTTCCAGGATGGCTCCGTCCAGCTTGTCAATGTACTGCTGGGGGCTCCGGCAGATGTCCACCGCCCCGAAGCCTGCCGGGCTGTTTTTGATGGGGTACATCACATCCAGCACAAAGGGGTATTTCCCGTGCTCGTACAGACCCGTACCTGCCAACTGCGGGTCATTTTCTGTGGCGTAGAGCACTGTGGATCCGCAGAACTTGCAGAGATGCAGTACCTGCCTGTCCACCTGCCATTTCTTATAGTACCAGTCGATCACCGCCACCTTGCCCTGCCTGTCCACCGAATCATCGTTGACATAGTCCCGCCCGGCGGACACATCGCCGTATGTGCTGACAGACAGCTCCCCGGACAGCTCCGGGTACCGCTGGAGCAGGGTCTCCCTGTCGCACAGGGTGGTCAGGAAAACATGGGCGCTGTCCTGTATGTCCCGTATGCCCGGCTCCCAGCATAGGGACAGCATGTCTACCTGCCGGATGGCTACATCCCCGATGCCGCCATCCGCCGATCCGTCCCAGAACACGCCGAAAATGCCGGTTCCGGTCTTGATCTTGTCAAACTGCTCCCCGGAGTAGATCTCCTCAAAGTGCTGCTGATCCAGGATGGCCGGGATGATAGCGGACAGCATCTCCGCCTCGGCCGTATCCCCCTCCTCCCGAGGCAACAGGTTTGCCCGTGGGTAGTTGTCCATGGCATCGGCGTGTTTGTTGGCGATGTTATTGAATAGCCACCCGGAGGACGGATCAATATCCTTTTTGTCACCTCGCCTGTAGTCGTAGTACCGCATCCGGTACCACTCCTCGTTGTCAATGACCCGCCTGTCCAGAACCGACTTTCCGTCCCTGTACCTCTGGTAGATGGCACGGGCACGCCTGACCTGCTCCTCACCGATCGCCCGTGGTGCCGTCTCCTGTATCATCCCGTTGCCTTCTCCTACGCCGGAGCTTGCACCTGCTATTTTTTCCGCTCTGCCTGTATCCATGTCTCACTCCTCCTTTTCCTCCTGACCGCTCGCCGCACCGCTCAACCGCTCAACTGTTTATCATATCCTCCCGGGTGATCCCGAGATTCCGGTACAGCGGGCCGGCCTTCCACCGGTCTGCCGGTTTCGGCTTTTTCGGTGCCAGGGGTCGCATCATGCAAAAATACCTGGTCTCGTCTGCGATGTGGTCTTCCCCGTCTGTGTCCACATCCTCCACCCGTGTCTGACTGTACACCAGGGCGGGCACCGTCCGGATGAAATCCCGGCAGGTGCAGAACACCTGCATCATGGGCTTCCCCCGGCTGTCAAACCGCAGACGGTAGTGAAGCTGTTGCCAGCCCGGGATCCGCTCATGGTCTCCCGGCTGAAAGTACACGCCGCACCTGGCCGCCACCTCTGCGGTGCTCACACCGGTCTCCGCATTCCAGATCGCCGGGTCTGCCACGCCGAGAATTTTCCTGCCCCGCAGGTATGGGTGCTCCCGCTCCACCCTGGCCACCTCGGCAAAGACCTCCGCCGCCGTCAGTTGCAGGCCGGTGTCAGGCCTGTCCTTCTGGCACCCGTACCACTCCAGGATACGGTACGCACGCCCGTCATAGTCCACAGCCCACCAGCCCACGGAGAATGGGTGGGAGTACCCCCAGTCAAATGACCTGTAGTATGTCCAGCTCTCCGGCGGGTCAAAGGGGGCCACCACATGAGTCCATAGCCTGTCCTCATAGTGGGCGGGGTCGTTTTTCCACTCGTTGAACACCTGCCCGGTGAAGGAGTCCCAGTCCCCGTAAAGCAGCGCCTTCCGCTCCGCCTCCGGCAGGGCGGCCAGCCGTGTCAAGTAGTCCGGGTCATTGGTCAGCAGTTCCTGATTGTCAAACACGGAGGACGGGACAAACACCCGGGAGCGCATCCTCCGCTCCTTGTGGCCGTCCGGGAAATATACATCCGTGGCAGACCATACCGTGTGCATGGGTGCCGCCGCCGTGATGAACCGCTCCTTGACCCATCCGTGACCGACCCCGCCAGGGTTTGTGGTGGAACGGATGTAGCACCGGGTGCCAGGCCCGTTTGCCCGGTTGCGGGAGAAAAGGTAGCTGTACTCGTCATAGGTGAAGTGCGTCAGCTCGTCAAACCCGATAAAATCGAAAGCCTTTCCCTGGTACTTGGTCTTGTCCTTGTCGTGCTGGAGCGACCCGAAGATCACCCGGGCCCCGCTTGGGAAAGTCCATGTGTGGGTGGTTTGGTTGTACCGTGCCCCGGCGCACACCTGCGGGTAGTAGGAAAGGGACTTGTCAATCAGCTCTGTCAGCTCCGGGTAGGTCTTGCGTAAGATCAAGCCCTTGTAGTGCGGTATATGTATCTGCCGCAGGGCCTCTATGACCAGTGCCTCCGACTTTCCGCCCCCGGCCGCTCCCCCGTACAGAGCCTCATACTCCGCCCGTGCCATGAAAGCCGCCTGCCGCTCCTGGGGCCTCCAAACGACACGGATCGCATCGCCGCCTGCACCGCTCACAGCGCACCACCCAGGCTGTTGCCCGCCTCCAAAATCCCATCCGCCTGGGATTTGCCCGCATCTCCGTCCTCCGGCTCCCGGTCTGAGTCCGGCATCCCGTCCATCTGGCCGGGATCCGCCGCCGGCATGAGCACCACACCGCCGGGTGCCTCTCCATCCTGGCCGTGCAGATCCTCCGTCGGCAGGCCGATCTCCCCGGATGCGATCCGGATCAGCGTCTCCCCTGCCTTTACCGAGGCGGCGGCCTCTTTTTCTGATCTGTGCATCATGGCCATGTCAGCCATGTGCCCCAGGATGGCCATGCCAACCGTGGCCCTCCGTTTCTCTCTGCCGCCCCCGCTCTTTTCCTCCGGCAGGATCCCCAGTGCCCGTAGCCTGTCGTTGATCTCATCGTCAGTCACCTTTTTGTCCAGGATCATCTGCGCCAGCTCCCGCATGGCCTTCTTTTTTCGTCTGGCCGCACCGGAGGCGACCCCGCCACGGGCACCCATGTAGGCCGCCGTTGCGCTGTCAAAAGCCGGTGCCCGCTGTCCCGGCTGGTAGGTAGGTACTCCGGCTGCACCGGTTTCTTTTTCACCCGTTCCGTTTGTAACCTGACTCATGAAATCTGCCCCCTTTCTTCCCGTTCGTGCGCATGCGCACGGGGCTTTGCTTCCGCTTCAATCCCCTCTACTTCCATCGTACCATGAAATCCTGTGTAAATCAACGGTACCGCCCCCCCTCTTTCCCGCTTTTTTCAAAATTTTTTCAAAAATTTTTGCAAAACCCCTTGGCAAATGCGCCGCACAGGAAAGGCCGGAGGGTCAATCGTAACCCCCCGGCCTGTTTCTGTTCATGCCTGCCTGCCCCTGTCAATCCGGATATTTCTCCCGCATCAGGAGCCGGTACAGCGCACAGCGGGCATACCCCGCCCGGCAGTACGCCCCCATGTGTCCGCTCATATCGGCAGAACACCGGAATTTCTGCCGGATCTGGGTACCGTCATAGACCCCCTCGCAGGTGATCTCCCGCCGAGGCGGATTGGCGTTCTGGTAAAAGGGGCACCGCACCGCCCCATCAAGCCCTGTTTCTACAGCCTTGCTCATACCGTTACCCCCTCAAAACCCGGGCAGGCCGTGCCCGCCCCAGGAACCGCCCTCAATGGCAGCATTATAAAGCACGGTGCGCAGGTAGGGCATGACCCGCACCGCCGACGCACCGTCCAGACGATCCAGCACATCGGAGACGGTGCGCATGTCCAAAAGGGCATAGACCTCCGCCACATCCTCCGCCAGCATAGGCTCCCCGGCTATGTAGACCACCGTGGCCGGCGGCTTGATTATCATGTCAGCCATCACCCGACAGATGGCCTGTACCTGCGGACGGGTGTCCACCACCGTCACCTTTGCCGGTAAGCCAACTCCTGTCAGCCAGTCCCCGCCAATCTGCCGCCAGGCCGCCACATAGGCCTGCCGGAAGGTTAACCGACCGCCTGTCCCATAGGGGCGGTCTTGTCCCTCTCCCCCCTTGGTGACAGGACGGACGGGACGGACGGATCCAGCCATAGCACCGCCTGTCTCTGTGCCGTCTTCCGGAACCTCCTCCGACCCTCTCTCCCTGTACTCTTCGTTGTCCATGATTTTCTCCTCCTCTCCTCCCCCCGGCCATACCCCCCCGAGGGGGGCCCCGGTGGGGCCGAAACTTTACGCATATACGAGGCATCCAAGCCCCCGCCCGGGTGGCTTTTTGTTTGCCTCTTTTTGCTATTTTTCACGCAGGCGAACGCATCCGTATGCGTGGTTCGCCCCTACTTTCCTCTGTCCTTCACCAAAACGAATTTGAAATAACTGTACCCGTACTGGGTGATCACCGTCTCCTTGCGGCAGTACGCCCAGCGGAAGCCCTCCGGGGCGGCCTTGGGAGGCCGGGGCGGCTTTTCCTCTGTATAGTAGGTGTTGCATTCCGCCGCATCCTCTTTGTCGCTCCGACGGATGTTCTGTTTCCTACCATATATATGATAGCGGTGCCCGCCCTGCTCCGGCGTCCAGTGCCGGAACAGGTAGTTGGCCAGGGCGGTGTAGTCCCGCCCGTGGTCGATCCCATCATATACATTGTGCTCCCTAAGCGGGTCAATGCGAACGACTGACCCGCCGAACCACTTGCCCCGGAGCACCTCCTCCGGGATATCCCGGGATATGAAATGGAAATGGATGCGCCCTGTGTTCTCTCCCCGCCCGGCCACGAAGACGATCACGCCATCCGGAGACGCCCGAAGCAGGCGGCGGGCGTAGTTGGCCTGCACCCGGAGCGCATCCGGGAATGTATACAGCTCATGGGCATCGTCCAGGGTCAGGGTGCCGTAGAAGCAACCCGGCCCAAAATTGGCGTTGACCAGCCGGATGAAATTATGTAGGGAGATCCGGTTCCGGTGCTCCGCCCGCTCCGCATCGCTTTTGAACCGAAGCCGGGGCCTGGCCGCCGCCGGCCGTTCCCCGCTCCGCTCGGACACCGTGTATATGATCTGCTCACACACGGTTCCGGAAAAGATCCTACGCTTGACCCTGCGCATAGCCCGCCCTCCATTCCGTTTTTATTGGTCGTTTATTGGTCGGGGAACCTTTTTCCCCTCACTGAAAGTACGACTCCAGCCGGATCCCCTCCAGCTCCGCCCGTTTCTCCAGGATGTCCACATACTCCTGCATCACCAGTGCCTGCTCCCTCAGCAGCGTGATCGGGCAGGTCAGTTCAAAATCCAATTTCCCCTCCCGATAGGCATCCAGCATCTCCTGCAACCGTCTGTGCCTTATTTTTACCTGCGCCCATTCCGCCGCCATGCGTGCCCGGTAGTCACCGCTCAGCATCAGCTCCGCCGACCGCTCCATCGTCAGTTTGTTCATTTCTGCCTGTTCCATTGTTTTTTTCTCTTCCATTGTTTTTTCCTCTCTGTAAATGTTTTTTTGACCCCCGCCGGAGTCGAACCGGCATCCGGATCACCCAGCGCATCCGTGCGGAGCCATACCCAGCCGGAGGAACCGCTCCTCCGGCATTTTTCACTATTTCTCGCCATGGCCCGTCCCACGCCTGGACGGCCACCGCCCGTTCCACCTCCACCAGCAGGCCGCCACCATGGCACCCTCCCGATCCCGCCGATGGCAGTCCTCGTCCGGCCCGTCCCGGTTGGCGCAGTCGGCGCAGGAGTACCGACAGAAGCATATGAAGTGAGCCAGCGGCCGAAGAAAAGCCGGAGGCACCCTGTTTTTATTTTTATCGTCCATATGTATTTCTCCCCTGGCCGGAATAATCACATATTCCGGCGTCCACATCCGCCCGCCTGGCCTGGCAGTCCAGACCCAGCCACAGGCATATGAAATCCAGTATCCGACCGATCGCTTCCCTAATCTTCATCATGGTTTCCCGCCTTTAATTTGTAAACAGTTGACCTAACGAGGACTTGCTCTGATAAAACCTCCATTAACTTCCTGTCCCCGTCATCAAGTGTTCCCTTGATCAAATCGGCACAGGCAGCCACTCCGGCCATAAGGACAGGGACCAGCAGGTTGTGTGCATTGACCTTATTGATCATCGCATTGACGGCCATCATCACATCTGCGGCAGCATCGGGAAGACGCTCCACAGCATTTTCCATTGAGACTTTTTCTCCAGCCAGCTTTCGCCGGGCGCAATCTTTCATCATGCCGTGCAATTCATCAAATTCCGCTCCAAGCTCCTCCGCCAGCTTTTTCAAATCCACCGATCTCTTTCCCCTTCGGGCTTTTTCAATTTCAGTCATCACTCACACCTCAAATCCTCTCTGATCAAACATTTTTCCCAGCGTAGCCTCCACCCGGCGTTTCATTTTCGTCCCGGTCCCGCTCTCCTCCGCATCCATGGCGGCCAGCTCATCCGCCACCGCACCGATGCACCGTGCCACATCCGTCAGCAGCATACTGATCCGCTGGGCATGTATGTCCGACTGCGCCCGTAGCCGGGCCAGCTGTTTTTCATACTCAGCCGCCTGCGTGTCCGCTTTTTCCAGCACCTCCTTCACTCTCTCCTGATTCAGCCGTTTCATCTCCTCCAGCTCCCGCTGGCATTCCGCCCGTTCCTCCTCCCGGATGGCCTGTTCCTGCTCCGGCGTTGGCTGGTGTACCGTGACCGTCACCTCCTGCACCCTTTCCGGCGTGGACTCGAATGCAAGGATCCTCTGCTGAGCCTGCTCCAGATCCGCCCGCATTTTCCCGTAATCCACCACCTCCATCTCTGCCGCCTCGGCCCGTTTCCGCAAGGACTGGTTCTTCTGTTCCATTTCCTGCTCCCGGGCCTGTGCCTCCCTGGCCTGCTCTGCCGCCTCCTCGGCCTTGGCCTTGTACTCCCTGATCTGCGCCTCCAGCTCCCGGATGGATTGCCCACCCTCCAGCTCCTCCCGGTGGGTCTGCACATAGGCCGCCCGCTCCGGAGCCGGGATGGCAAACAGGGCCACCAGCTGGCTCTGTGACAGCCCCTCGAAGATCTCCCGGTCTGATTTTCCGGTGAACATGTCTATCTGCTCGGACCCATACTCCCGATATATCCGCATCAGGTTGTTGGCCGTAGACTCGGAGTAGTTCACATTCTCCGCCAGCCACTGCCCCCACGCCCCGTGGGGTACCAGGCACTTTGCCTCCTCCAACCGCCGCCCTATCTCGAAGCAGCTCACCCGGGCCGTCGTAAACGCCGCCCCCAAGATCGCATTGGTTCTGGATTTGATCTCATTGATCTCCCCGGCGATGATATCCGGTGTCCGAGACACCGGCTGTGTCCGAGACACCGCACTATCTGTGGTATTCACGATACATTTTCCTTCCTTTCTCTCTCCTCTGTATTCAGCTCCGCAAAGTCGGCCTCCAGCACCTCGGCCAACGGTTTTCCTGCAAGCAGGCCCCGCCGGATGATGTTCCCCCCGGCCCGCAGAGCCTCAAACTCCCGGAGCCGCTTTTCCCTGGATACCTCTGCGGCCTGTAGCTCAACCCGATCGCACCGGTCATGGACGACCCGTGCCCACACCCGCAGGAAACTTTTTGCCTCCTCCCGGTCAGGACCCTGGGTGTCTCCCAGCGTGCGCAACTGACGGATCTTCCCGCCCGGCTCCACCTCCATGGTGTACCACGGGGTGTCCGGTGCCTCCGCCCGGCGCAGGAACAGGATGTATGATTCCCCATCGGCGATCCTGTCCATGTACCGCTCATTGGATGCCACACAGTGAGACAGCAGCCGACCCTCACGGACAATGTCGGCCACGCCCCGGGGCACGATCACCGTGTGTACGCCGTCGCTGTACTCGTACACAGCCCGGATCCTGTCGCAAACCTGCCTGACCTCCGGGAACTGTCGCTCCATCTCCTCGGCGGCCAGCGCATCCCTCTGCTGTTGCAGGATGTCCGTCAACGCATCGTGCCTGGCTTTCAGATCCCGGGGCCGCAGGTTCATGTCCAGGGTCATGTCAAGGTGAAGTTTCTGTCCCATGTCCACCGTGTCCCTCCAGGTGATCACGGCATCCGACCGAGACATCCCTCGCCGTATCTGGCTCTCCAGATAGTTGGCCGCCTTCTCCGGCGTAAGGCCACGGTCAAAGGCGAAGGCCAGATCGTTCGGCCTGACCTTCATGGATGCCAGGTAGTTCCACACCGCATCCGACAATTTCCATCCGCACCGCTCTGCCGCCCGCAACCATGACAGGTGGAATACACCCCCGTCATGCTGTCGGAGCCTCGCCACGGCCTGACCGCTCAGGCCAAGCATGTCCGTTGCCCTCACCCGGTTCCCGTCCTCCCCGTCCAATGACCGGAAAAACACCGTGCCCGCATGGACAGTGTGGTCTGCCAGATCAACTACCAGCCGGCGGAAGCCCCCCTTGATCAGGTATTCCACCCGGGGATCTTTGTGATAATCCCGCATCAGGCAATTCCAGTTCATTTTCCAAAGCCTGTCTGCCGCCACGGAAAGGCCCATCCCGCTGTACACGGTTCCCCTCAGGGCCTCCGTGTCCGGATAGCAGTATCCGTTTCCTGCCTGATAACCGCAGGTGTTCCTATCGCTCCACCAAGCTCCTCCCTGGCAATAGAATATTTCCCTACATGCTGTCCCGTCCCGTGGCAGGATCAGCATGACCTCCGGCCACAGATGCAGAGTCCCGCCGCACCTGTGTCCGTCCCACACCGACTCCGCCGTGAAATGCCTGGCCACTGCGCAGGATCTTCCCTTCATGTCCGTGTAGGATTGGATCACCATGACCCGCTCCCGGGCCCTCTCCTGCTCCTTGCCGCCTTTGCGCACCGTCACCGTGCGTCCTGTCTCCGGGCAGACCGCATCCCGGTTGGCACGCCAGGATTGGCACTGACTGACAGGGTGCTCCCCTCCACAGGCAGAACACCGGTATACGCCCCGTTCCCTGTCCAGAAAGGCGAACTCCCGCCCGCCGAACACACCGCTCCTCAACCACCCGTCCATACCGTCCGGCAGTTGTGGTGCCCCGTTGCAATATTCGGATATACGCTGGAGCCGCCGTTCCCGACTCTCCCGCCGTTTGGCACCGGATATGTACCGCTCCGTGTCGCTGATGCAGTCCGTCACACGATCCCGTCCGATCCGCCCGTTGCGCAGTCCGTCCATCCACCACGCACCGCCGAAATGTTTCACCAACCATTCGGCGGCCACATCCGCATCCGCCGGATCCTCCGGCAGATACCTGTTTTTATAGGTGCCTCCATAGTAGTCATACTGCCCCAGCGGCAGGTATTCCAGCTTCAGCCGATCAAATTCCATCCCGTCTTTTGTTGCATAGTACTCTCCGGACGGTGTCATGTAGTACAGCCCCACCGGTTTTGCAGACATCCCCTGCCACATCCCCGCCAGCAGGCGGCCTTCCATCACATAGAAGCGTAGGCGGAAAGAACGCTTGTCCTCTTCCTCTTCCTCTGCCTTTGCGCTCTTTTTCCTGCGCTTCTTGCTCTCCGGCGCAGAGGAGTAGAACCACGCCCACGCCTCCGCCCGGGAAAACTTTTCCGTCCGTTCGGCCTGATTGTCAGACATCTGCATCCCCTCCGTTTCCTGTCTTTGTGCCAAGCGGCAACCCGTCAACACCATACCATACGCCGGGCTGGAACCCCTCAGCCCCAATCACGAACAGGCCAAGCATGTCCTGCCCGTCCTCCCGGCGTTCCAGCAGGCAGAGCACATCCCCCGACTGACTGCCCATGGCCCTCGGATGCTCCCCAACCACCAGCACAAACCGGTTGTTCCCACGCTGTCCTACCTCGCCGACCTCCCGACAGACCAGACGGTGCAACTGTCGCCTCGGATGCTCATGGATGTACTTGACGCAGGCGATCAGGAAATCGAACTTGTCCAGCTTGCGGAGAAAGGTGATCTTCGTGCAGGTGATCTTGGAGTCCACCTTGTCCTCGTCCATGTCTCCGTCCCCATATACCAGCCAGCACTCCGAGGCATCAAAATCAGGGTAATAACTCAGGCAGTCCAGCGGATTTTCCGCAAAATGAAATCCACAGCGGGCACAGTCCGCCTTCTCGCACTCGTTGACCGCCGGCGCAGGCTTGAACCTGTACCCCCGGCACACGCACCCGGGTGCTGTCATTTTCACACCGTATGTTCCCATACATCACGCCTCCCCGGTGCCGAACAGATCCAGGATGATGGCACCCCCGGAATTCCCATTCGTCTGCGATTTTGGCACCTGCCGTTCCTCCGGGGCGTTGTCGCAGAAAAGGCCATCCAACCCATCATCCGGTACGCCGTCCGTGTGGGAAATGTCGCCGTTCAGATCCAGCAGGTCACTGTCCTCCTCCACCGGCGCATCAATGCGAAAGGTAGCCCGCACCTTGGCCCCCGGCATGTAATACTTCACCGCCTCGGCATAGGCCTCCACATCTGAAATGCCCTTCGGCCAGTGGCCTCCCACGATGCCGGACACGCACTCGCCCAGCGTCCCCCGCCGATCCACCACAGCCCGGGCAAAATCCTCGGACTGGTAGCAGAACCGCTCCAGCATCTTGCAGATCTCCCCGGCCATGTACCGCTCGCAGGCACCCTGGCTTCCGCCTTTTGTTCCACCCTGTGCCTGTTTCAGCCCTGCCTCCAGGATGTCCTGTGCCTGCTCTGCCCAGGTTTTTTCTGTCTCATTCATCATTCCCGTTCTCCTCGTCCATGAAAAATACCTCTCCGGTCTGCTCATCGTATGCCACCGCCGCCTCCCAGGCCCGCACATCCACGCCGATGTCTGCCAGCTCCATGCGGATGGCCGTGTCCTCAATGTTGTTCCCGGTCTGCTGTAGCTGGTATTCCTGCCCGGATCCGATGTCACGCAGGCAGGAGCGCATCCCCGCCCGCAGGCTCACGCAGTCCTCCCAGATGCGCCGGAGCACATCCCGCCCGAACCGGTACCGCCGGTGGATCACCACCAGATAGGTCTCCAGTACCACATCCATCAGCCTGTCCCGCTCTGCCTCCCATTGCCGGTTGGCCTCATCCCACATGGCCTCCGCCACACGGGTCTCCCTGGCGTTCAGCGTCCGGTCGATTACGCCCGGAATTTTCAGCCGGGTCTGATAATTGGCTTTCATGTCATTTTCTCCCTCGCTTTTTGTGGAATTGTGGAAAATTTTGTGGAAAACTTCCGCTCCCGTCAGTCCGTCGGCGGCACACAGCCTTCCCGGTGGACATCGTAGACGCTGATACGACTCACATAGCACAAAGGACCATACTGATTGTCTATCATGTAGTTTCCACACAACTTCCATTCCCCGGTTTGCGGCAGGTACTGCCCGTAAAACCGATATACCGGCCTCCCACCGTCCCGTGCCTCGATGATCACGGACCCGTCCGGCCTCTGCTCCGTTATGTGCCAGGTGACGGCGTCCATGATCTGCGTCAACCGCTCTTTCATGCTGGCATTCATGTCCTTGTTTTTCTCCTCCCGTTATTTATTCTCTTATCCGGGTGCTCCCGTAGCCACGCCATGTCGCAGGTGTATCCGCAAAGCCAGATCCGCCCCCGTTTCTTGTCCACGGAAACGAATCTTGTGAATATGTGCTCCTTGGCCGGAACAAATGTTCTGCCGCAATGGGCGCACACCCGGGGCGGCCTGCCGGAGGCCGCCTCCTGAATACATTCCCTCTGTGTATGGAAGACATGGTTCCCCTCCATATCAAGATCAGATTTTATCATCATGGCACTTCCATCGGCGAGGTCGTCACACTTCACCGCCGCCACCTTCCCTCTGCATCCATCTGCCTGTTTCTCATTTCCCGTTTGTCATACCATCCACCTGGCCAGAGCCGGTATGGGAATGACGATCTTCTTTTTTGCCAACCGCTTGCACGGCATGGGGTTTTTCACCCTGGCAATGGCCGAATAAACCACCCGCACATCCGTACCCATCACATCCGCTGCCTCTTTTGGCGTTATTGTCACTCGCCCCGGGAATTTTTCGTTCAATGCTTCCAGCATCTCCCGGTACCCTTCTTTTTCCATGTCCTTTCCTCCCCGAAGAATCAATTGTTCTGCACAAACCCGTCATGCCATTTCTCATAGCTGTCCATGATTTCAAGTGATTTCTGGATGAACTCATCCGCCGGACTGCTCCGGCGCACCCCCCGCAGGATGTCCGACACATTGAATTTGCTTGCAGGCAAGCCCCGCTCCTCCAGCCGGTTGACCAGCCAGGTCTGAGACAGGTTGTTTTTCTGGAGCTTCCAGAGCACCGTCTCCCGTGCGTTTTTCATTGCGTTCATCTGTTCTTCCATTGGCCGTTTCTCTCCTCCTGTAACTGTATGAAATTATTCCGACAACTATTGACAATACTATTTTTGGATGGTATAATAGTTATGCCACTAACTCAATACCACTCCGTTTTCCGCCCGTCCCTTTCCGCCGGGCGTAGTGTATTGTTTTTCGTTGTTGCTTTGAGTATATTATAACTAATTATTTTTAGTTTGTCAACGCCTTAGGACTAATTTTATTTATTTCTACCATTTGCACAAAATAAATGAATTTATTTGTGCAAATTATAATCCGGAGGATAAAATATGTTTTATGATTCATTAAAGAAAATCTGTGACCAAAAAGGGACAACGCCAACAACCGTTGCGAAATCTTTGGGATTGAGCAATTCGATTGCGACGAGCTGGAAGAAGGGTCGCAGACCACGGATTGATACCGTTCAAAAAATTGCAGATTTTCTTCAAGTTCCAGTTGAATCTTTAATGGATCAGGATAAATCCATAAATGTCCTCCGCATCCCGGTATACGGCCAGGTAGCCGCCGGGATCCCCATTGAGGCCATAGAGGACATAGAGGACTATGAGGAAGTAGACGCCTCCACCGTGCCCCACGGCGAGTATATGGCCCTGCGCATCAAGGGTCACAGCATGGAGCCACGCATGATGGAAGGCGATGTGGTGATTGTCCGCCTTCAGGATGATGTGGACTCCGGAGACACAGCCGTTGTCCTTGTCAATGGTGGCGAGGCCACCTGTAAAAAAATAAAAAAGACACCGGACGGTGTCATTCTGATCTCCACCAACCCGGTTTACGAACCCATGTTTTTTTCCAATCAGGAAATCATAGACCTTCCCGTCCGGATCCTCGGTAAGGTCGTGGAATTGCGTGCAAAATACTGAACAAGTACATATTAGGGGATGCACCTATGAACCACTATCTGTCCTCAATCTCTTATCTCTGGTTCGCTTACGGCCTCTCTGACTTTCTTCAGGATGCGTTTCTATTGATTATTTCCTGCACGGCTATTTTTCTCATCATATACCTTCTTTGCTGCGGCATCAGTCGTCTACAGCATCCAGCTAAGAAAGGCGCAAAAAAGGCATCCAATGTGTCCTCCAGTCACCACAAAGGAAATACTTTTGATAAACAGCGAACATCTCCATCCTCCACGAGCGACTTAAAGAAGCTGAAAATTCAAGAAAAAGAGCTCATGCAGAAAAATGCAAAGCTCGCAGCCCAGCAGGCCGAATTCAAAAAACAGCAGGAGCTTTGGGAAATCGAACGGAAAGAACAGGAGAAGGCACTTAAAGATAAAGAAACTGCGCTCCAGCGTGAGAGGGAGTTTCTGTATTCAAAACCTGCATTTCAGGATCAATCCAAAATACAATTGGATGCGAAAATTTCCGAGTTCAACAGGCAGAAGGATATTTGGCAGAGTGAACGTTCACGGCAGGAAAGAGCGCTAAGTGAAAGGGAAGCCGCTCTTCAGAAATTTTCTGAAAATGTTTATTCCGCTAAAACCAGGGCAGATGAACAAAAACAAAGTCAAAAAAATGCCCAGGCACAGCTTGATGCGCAAAGGGAAGAGCTTAACAAGCTGAGGGCTCAACTGAGCAGAGAGCGCATTGAACTCAATGACCTGAAAGCCGATCTTCTTTCGGCCATCTCTCCGGCATTAGGGGAAGCCGATTACCTTTTCCATTTTTCTGCCCCTGACCTTTTCAATGACATGAAATCCACCCGCAAATTTGAAAGGGCGGCCTACGCCAATTTCATGTTGCTTTCTCCCATTACCGTTTCAACCTGTAGAATAAGATCCGATGACAAGGTGTATGATACCTCGCTCACAAAATGTAACTGTGATTCTTTTATAATAAGCCATAAACCGTGTAAACATATGATATGGCTTTCCCTCCGGCTCGGTGCCATAGCCAATGGAAATGAAGAAAGGGCGATGGCGTTGCGGGAGCTGGAAGAGGAATCGAAACGGCTGTCTGACCTTGAAGACAGTCTCACGAAACGCAAAAGTGCCCTGGATAAAAAAGAGACCGCTCTCCGTGAGCAAACAAAAATGATCCATGAGGAGGGGCAGAGCCATCCTGGATTTGCCAAGATGCTTGTTCTTCATGAACAGGCAGTAGATGACCAGCGCATCCAGTACCTGCAAAATCGTGCGCCAAAGTCAGCCGAAGTCGTCAGTGAAGTGAAGGAAGAGAAAAAGAAAATCCTCCTTGAACGGGATCTTCTTTACAACCAGATAGCCGTCTATGAATCTTTGTTCCCTTGGTTAGAAGAGTTCAAACAAGTCCCCCTGACGGAAGCGCAGAAGTATGTAGAATCCGTCCATGACGAGGATGACGCAGACTACTACCGGAACTGGTTATCCCCCGAAGAATACGCAACGCTTTCCGAGCCGGAAAGGTTACAGCGTTCCCTGGACAAGTGGAAAAAGCGGAAAAAGACGGACTGGGAAGCTGGGATCGAGTATGAACGGTATATCGGGTATCTTTATGAATGCAACGGATACACGGTTGAATATTCCGGCGCACTTATGAAGCTGGAAGACATGGGCCGTGATCTGATAGCCGTCAAAGGGGACTCTGTGAAGGTGATTCAGTGTAAGCGGTGGAAGCAGGACAAAGAAATTCATGAGAAGCATATCTTCCAATTGTACGGAACCAGCGTCCTTTACTGCATCCACCACGCTAATGCAGATGTTACTCCACTTTTCGTAACAACCGGTACCCTCTCTGAGACAGCCAAGCTGTGCGCCGATTGGCTTCATGTAACTGTTTCGATACAGCAGATGAAAGAATACCCGCTCATAAAATGTAATATCAACAAAAACACAAAGGAACGCATCTATCACCTGCCTTTTGACCAGCAGTATGACCGCATAACTGTGACACCCGGAACAGGCGAATGTTATGTCCACACGGTCAAGGATGCAGAAAAGCTCGGTTTCCGCCACGCCTATAAATGGTCAGGAGCCTGACACATAAAAACGCCCCGCCGGGAAGCCCGGCAGGGCAAATATATATGTTTCAGTCGTCCGTCGTCTTATGATCGTATGCACCTTTTTCCTGATGTGTAGAGGATGTGCGGATCTGCGAATCGTTCTTTTGCATCTCCTTAACCATCCCGATCATGTGCTCGTCCTCGTTTGTCGGGAACAAATGCTCGGCTATGATCTTTGGCAAGATAATAACAGCCGTCAGGATGCTTGCCACGCTCCCCAACACAACCGCCATACTCTCGAAATTAAATACATGCGTAAATGCCATATGCGCAAGGATGATCAGCGGAAGAATGATGAGAGAGATCATAGAGAATACCGTAACGCCAAAGAAAATTCCCTTGTAAATCCTGTTCGCTTTCGCTTTTCTTTGATAGTTGTCAATATATCCCTTCATTAACTTTGTATAGGATTCATCCCGCATGTCATATTGGATCCCGTATTGACTCGTCTCCTTCTTGGTCTCTTCGTTCAGCCGTTGATCCGGAAGAGTATCTCCTTTCTTTTTTTGATTTTCTTTTACCTCATCCATGATCTGTGACAATACGGCCTGTGAAATTTCCTGCTCGCTCTGTTTCTCGTCCATCATATTATCCCCAACTGTTGCAGTCGTACTCTTGCCGCATCTTCAGACACAAGGAAATTCTGCGCAATGTATATGGTGGCAGGGCTCACTCTATACTTGTAGCTCATGGCATCCCTCACGGCCTTTTCCGGCATGAGTACAGCACCTGCAAAGGTATTTGCCTCTGTCTCAATTCCTCCGTTCTGTCCCGCATCCCTGTGTGCGTAGAGTGGTTGACCAGGATCCCTATGCAGGACATAGTGCGCCAACTCGTGGGCAATGGTGAATCTTCTCCTTGTCGCCGCATCATTGGAATTCACAACGATCAGGCGATTCGTATCATACCGAAAAATTTTTTCATCCTGAATGATTATGAAACCGGAAACGCCATACGGTAGCTCATCCTCAAATACCTTGATTCCCTGCGCCTCGCAAAGGCTGATGATATTCACGGGGTAACTCTCAACATGATTCACCTTGCAAAAATCCTCCGCTTTTGCAAATACTTCTTTCTTGTTCATAACAGTCCCCCTTTCGTGTCATGTGTAATACTATCCACATAGGCATTATATCATAAACCATTTTGTTCGTCAATAACATTTCGAATAATTTTCTCAGAAATGACAATTGGAGTGTTTTATCAAAAGTTCCACATACCTGTAGCATTTACGCGCAAATGAAAGGACTATCCCATGCCCTACTGCCTATACCTGCGCAAGAGCCGATCCGATGTGGAGGCCGAGAGAGCCGGTTTCCGCCACGCCTATAAATGGTCATGAGCCTTACACATAAAAAAGACCCGCCGGGAAGCCCGGCAGGGCTAATATATATGTTTCAGTCGTCCGCCGTCTTATGATCGTATGCACCTTTTCCCTGATGTGTGGAGGATGTGCGGATCTGCGAATCGTTCTTTTGCATCTCCTTAACCATCCCGATCATGTGCTCGTCCTCGTTTGTCGGGAACAAATGCTCGGCTATGATCTGTTGTAAGTGTAATTGAAAGGAAAAACGAAACTATGGCAAAACTAAAAAAGCGACCGGACGGGCGGTATGTGAAAACCTTTACGGATCCTCGGACAGGCAAGCGTGTTTTTATCTACGGAGAATCGGAACGGGAGATCAACCAGAAGATGCTCGGCTACACCGCCAAAGCAGAACGGGGCAGATGTTTCGCTGAAGTATCCGACCTTTGGTGGGAGGAAACCGAACCGCAGCTTGCATTCCAGTCAATCCGCACATATAACCAGGCCAAAAAGAGGGCAGATGCTGAATTTGCGGACACCCCCCTGAAGGAGATCCAGCCACGGCATATCCAGCTTTTCCTTCAGAAGCTGGCTCGTCAGGGTTATGCGCAGAAAACCATATCCAATCAGCGCATGGTCGTGAATCTGATATTTCAGTACGCCGTGCTTCAGAATGACATCGTGTACAATCCATGCGCATCAGTTTCCATACCCAAGAACCTGCCGAAAAAGGAACGGACAGCCGCCTCCCCGTCCGATGAGGAGACCATCAAGAAATCCGCTGATGTATGGTTGTTTCCCTATATTGCCATCATGACCGGTATGCGTAAAGGCGAAATTCTTGCCCTACAGTGGAGTGACATTGATTTTGATAACGACCTTATCCATGTGACAAAGTCGGTATACCATGAAGGGGACCGCCCGTCGGTCAAATGCCCGAAAACAGAAGCCGGGAACCGGATCGTCCCACTGCTAAGTCCTTTGAAATCCACCTTTCTTTCCATACCGGATAGGATTCCTGATCATTACATCATATCTGACGATGGGACGAACCCGCTCACCAACCGTCGGTTTATCACGCTGTCAAATCATTTCAAGAAAAAAACAGGCGTCACCTGTACAGCGCACCAGCTCCGCCACAGCTTTGCAACCATAGCCTTTGAATGTGGCCTTCCTCCCAAAACTGTTCAAGAAATTCTTGGCCATAAACAACTGTCTACCACGATGGATTTATACACGGAATTCCGTAAAAAGGCACTCCTCTCGGCAGCCACGAAGCTAAACGATGCCATGAAGTGACCATATTTTTTGTAGTCAATATGTAGTCATATCTATATTTTCCCTTTCTATTATTCCGCTTGTTTCGTGTTCAAATCTCTCCTTCTCCGCCAGGAAGTTCCTCGGGCAATCGCCCGGGGAACTATTCTTATTATATCCTTCAGTCAAACCGTGCAAGATCATATAATGTCTATTCTTAGTTGCCGTTCAGGTGCTTTCCCGTGACTTATCTGCGTTATCCCATGCCCGCATGGGTTTTCGCCCGGGTTCTGCCCGAATACATCATAAAGAACCGTCCTTTGTTGGCTTTTACATCCCGCAGCGACCCGGCACCGAACGCCTCGGAAAAGTTTTTTTGAAAAAGCTATTGACAAATGCGAAGGATTGTGCTATAATAGCGGCGTTCCGCTGGTGAGCGTCAATCATGCTGGTGTGGCTCAATGGCAGAGCAGCTGATTTGTAATCAGCAGGTTGATGGTTCGACTCCGTTCACCAGCTCCATAAGGGGGATTTCCCGAGCGGCCAAAGGGGGCAGACTGTAAATCTGTTGTCACTGACTTCGGTGGTCCGAATCCACCATCCCCCACCAAAAATCCCGAATGCGAGAGCGTTCGGGATTTTTATTTCTCACATCTTCACTATTCAGGAACACAGTTTTCGGTTCGTATGCGATCAAGCCGGGTACCTAAATCATTGCGGATACTGCCTTCAGAGATTGCACCAGCCTGACCAGCATCACCTTCAACGGAACCAAGGCACAGTGGTATGCCATCAGTAAGGACGGATGGTGGAATGATCGTACGGGAGCATACACCATCCATTGCACCGACGGTGATATTGCCAAATAAGAAGAGCGCAAACCCACGGGCTGCAAAATAGCCCCACCCAAAAAGCAGAGGCCATGACCGAAAGATCAGAACCTCTGCTTTCTTCATATGGATGGCACCCGCCCAGCTCTCCCCTGTCCGCCCCCAAGACAGCCTTCCGAAGTCAGCTTCCGAAGTCAGCCGCCGGAAGCGGCACTTGCCAGGGATGAACCAGTACCCCCGCCCTGTCATATAGTTCGACAGATCTGCCACAGGGCGATGTGTCTGACGACAGACGACAGACGACATCGAACATCGAAAGCCAGGCGTTCAAAATGGCTGACTATCTGTTTTGCGGCATCATAGAAGCATGTCCCGGATCATAGGATCATATTTTCTCAAACCCATTGACAAACGGGTGAAAATCGTGTACAATAAGGACGGTGGTGAGCCGCAACCGGGCGGCGCACACCAACCGTATAAGCGCACAAACAAGGATGTTTGCAACAGTGACACAGGGGGTCACTGTACGCAGGCATCCTTTTTTCCGACCCGGCACAGGCATGGGTTCGCGTGACCGCAGGCGCAGGGCAACCGACCGGCCGGTCACGGTGCGGTTGACGAAGAATCCGAAAGCAGAAGCAAAAAGCAGAAGCAAAAAGCAGGGGGATCGTACAAAGATGAATCAGGGAATCCATGAAGAATGCGGCGTATTCGGCATATTCCGCTCCGGGGCAGGCGATGTGGCCGGCTCCACCTACCGGGGGCTGTTCGCACTGCAACACCGGGGGCAGGAGAGCTGTGGGATCGTGGTCAACGACCGGGGCGTGTTCCGCTCCCACAAGGATCTGGGACTGGTGGGGGAGGTGTTCACACCGGAGGCCATGCAGGTGCTGGGCACCGGGAATATGGCCATCGGCCATGTGCGCTACGGCACCACCGGCGCCACCAATCGGGCCAACTGCCAACCCATCGAGGTGCGCCACATGAAGGGGTCGTTGGCTCTGGCTCATAACGGAAACCTGACCAACTTCGCCGCCCTGCGGGAGCGGCTGGAGCTGAACGGCTCCATCTTCCACACCACCAGCGACACCGAGATCATCGCCTACATCATCACCAAGCAACGGTTGCTCCACGCCTCGGTGGAACAGGCTGTGCTGGCCGCCATGGACGAGATCCAGGGTGCCTACTCCCTTGTCATCATGTCTCCCCAGAAGCTGATCGCCGTCCGTGACCCGGATGGCTTCCGACCCCTGTGCTACGGGCAGACCCCGGACGGCTGCTTCTGCGTCGCCTCGGAGAGCTGTGCCCTGGAGGCGGTGGGGGCGTCCCTCATCCGGGACATCCGGCCGGGGGAGGTGCTGGTCTTCTCGGACAAGGGTGTGCAGTCCATCACCGACCACTGCAAGGCCGGGCCACGCTCCCTTTGCGTGTTTGAGTACATTTACTTTTCCCGGCCGGACTCTGTCATAGACGGAACCAGCGTCCACGAGGCCCGGCTGCGGGCAGGCCGCTTCCTGGCCATGGAGCACCCGGTGGAGGCGGACATCGTCATCGGCGTGCCGGACTCCGGTCTGGATGCGGCACTGGGGTACGCACAGGAGTCCGGGATCCCCTACGGCATTGGCTTTGTCAAGAACAAGTACATCGGCCGCACCTTCATCTCCCCCGGCCAGCCGGACAGGGAGAATCAGGTGCGCCTCAAGCTCAATCCCATCGAAAGCACCGTCCGGGGACAGCGGGTGGTGCTGATCGACGATTCCATCGTGCGGGGCACCACCTGCGGCCGCATTGTCAGGCTCCTGCGGGATGCCGGTGCCCGGGAGGTGCATATGCGTGTGTCAGCCCCGCCCTTTACCCATCCCTGCTTCTACGGGACGGACATTGATTCCTGCGACCACCTGATCGCCTGCTCCCATACCATCCCGGAGATCGCCCGCCTCATCGGTGTGGACAGCCTGGGATACCTGTCCCTGGAGCATACCCGGCAGTTGGGTATGGCTGACGGCGTGTCCTACTGCACCGCCTGCTTCAACGGGGAGTATCCCACAGCCATTCCGGATCAGCCGTACAGGAACCGCTTCGAGCAGAAGCTCCCCGACCGGGAGAGCCGCCCGTCTGGGGGATCCTGAAAAACAACGCAAGCTGTTACAGTTCAGGTGGGGGATGGGGATACGGTGGGAAACTTCTTGAAAGAAGTTTCCCACACCCTTCAAGAACTTTCAAAACATGTATTGTGTACTGTTCGGAGCATTATTCTGTCATATTTTTGTTATCGCTTTTCCGGGGATCCAGCGTTACTGTCGCCCAAAATAGCAAAAACGCCTTCGCGGGGACCCCTTTCCCCGCTCTACGGTGGAAAAGGGAGTGCGCTGTGGGGGAGTAGGTGAACTGTAACCTGAAGCGCATAGATTGTGTGAATAAAACACAAAATTCCTCTTGACATCCCCCTCTTTTTATGTTATCATATGCGTGCGGGGCTATCCCGCAATGACCTTACAGAAAGGAGATGAATCGTTATGAAGAAATCCGTGCGCATCATGGCCGTGGCTATGGCTCTTCTGATGGTCGCTCTGGTGCTGGCATCCTGCGGAGAGGTGAAGCTGTCCGGTGACTACAAGTGTGACGACACCAAGGTGCTGGATGTGACGCTGACCTTTGACAAGGACGGCAATGTGACCGCGAAAGGAACACTGGTTCTCAGCGTGGAAGTGAAGGGTACTTATTCCATTAAGGACGACAAGATCACCCTCAACTTCGGCGACGACAAGTTCAACCTGGGCGGCGAACATTCCTTTGAAAAGGACGGCAAGACCATCAAGATTGATGGCGTTTCCTACACCAAGCAGTGATCGCTCCTGCGGGCCGCTCCGGCGGCCCTTTTCATTATACACGGAATACACGGAGGTGAGCGGGAAAATGCAAAGCGGAGAAGAGGTACCTGTAGGCCGGGCGACGGAGGCCGGCGGGGACGGCACCGATGCGCCGGTGGTGGGGCTGATCCCGGACGGGATGGCTGACCGGTGGGACACGGTGTATACCAACCCGGCGACCCTTTTCTTTGCACCGGAGCAGGATGCCCGGCGGCTGACGGCTCTTGTGGTTGCCTGCGGGGCTGACCCCCGGGGGACGCTGACCGGCGGGACTGCCTCGGACTTTGACCGGTGGGTCGCCCTGTGCCGGGCTATGCCCCGGCTGGCCGGGCACCCGCTGTACCTGCGGGTTCATGCCCTGCTGGAGGCCGCTTTCGGCTGGACGGAACCCCTGTGCCCCCGGAACGCCGCCGCCTCCTGGGCCTTTTGTGCGGAAAAGCTCTGTGCTGAAGTCTGCACGCCGCCGGTGCTGGCCGCCCTGTGCGGGGCCGCCTTCTGTCAGGCACTGTTCCCCGACCGGGCGGGGAGCCTGTGGGACGGAGTGACGGATCTGACCACCCTGCAGGCGGCCATAGCCACCCACCTGACCGGCAAGGCCGGGGAACCGCTGACATCCCCTCCGGCGGTGTGGATGTTGCCGGATGGGTACAGCTTCGCCCGCCCGGATCCGTACAGAGCGGAGAAGTCCCTGCGGGCGGTGCTGGACGCAGGGCAGGATGCGCCGGGAACGGTGCTCTTCGGAGATGGGCCACTGGATGAGGGGGAGCGAAACCTGCTCCTGACCCAGCTTGTGCGGACAGCCGGACACCTGTGCCGGGAGGCGGGACAGACTCTTTCCCTGTGCGGGCGGTGGGGTGCCCTCCGGCCACTGATCGCGTACCTGGACGGTGCGGACTGTCTGCCCGACACGGTGTGCTGGATCCGGGATCCGGAAAATGTGCCCGCCAGGGCGGAGCCGATACTTCCGGTATCCCGCCCAAGGCGGCGGGTCGGGGAGCGACGACCCAGTCATGTGTCCGTGGGTCTGTGGCTGGATGGCGGGGCGGAACCGGAGACTGTCACCGGGCAACTGACCGCCTACGCCTCCCGTTTCCCCCTGGGAGCCGCACCGGGGGTGCGCATCTCTGTCCGGACGGTTGCCGACCTTGCCCAGGTGGCCGTCCTCCGCCGGGTGCTCCGGAACCTGCTGTGCCGCTGGGCTGTCGTGGGTGCCGGGCCGTCGGATCCCGAGACGCAGGCGGATCTTGTCGCCCGCCTGTCCGGGGGGCGGTGAGTAAAAATTGCAGAATCGTGGAAGCCAAGTACAGGAGGTGCTGTCATGCCAAATTCCGTTACGAAGCAAGCCTATGCGAAGATCAATCTGTTCCTGGACATCACCGGGCGGCGGCCGGACGGGTACCACACCATCGCCGGGGTGATGCAATCGGTGAGCCTGTGCGATGATGTGACCGTGGAACTCGGCCCGACGGATTCCGAGACTGGCGGGATTTTTCTGACCTGCTCTGACCCGGCTCTGCCCACCGACAGGGGCAACCTGGGCTTCCGAGCCGCCGAAGCCTTCCTGACAGCCGCCCGGGGTGTCGGTATGGAGCAGGATATGGCGGTGCATATCCACATCCGGAAGCGCATTCCCTCCCCGGCGGGGCTGGCCGGGGGCAGTGCCGATGCCGCCGCTGTGCTGACCGGCCTGAACCAGCTCTGTGGCTTCCCGCTGGCCGGAGAGCAATTGTCCCGTGTGGGGCTGTCCTTGGGGGCGGATGT
>CAMEON010000015.1 GCA_945929845.1 uncultured Clostridia bacterium
GGGCTCGAACCTGTGACCCCCTGCTTGTAAGGCAGGTGCTCTCCCAGCTGAGCTATGCTCCCTCACCACCCGGACCTTGCGTCCGACGACTTTTTAATTATACCACACTCTCGTGCGTTTGTCAAGAGGTTTGTGAAAACTTTTTGCGTTTTTTGTTGGCCGCCCTCGACCCGCCTTTGCTCTGTCTCAGACACCCGACTGCCTCACAACGGGCTGTATTATACCATATCCTGTTTCCTTTGTCAATAGTTTTTTTGAAAAAAATCAAGAATTTCAGAGCATGAGCGGGTTCAGGAGCCCGTGATGTACCCGCTTTATTCTATGTATATTATAAGTCTTATTGCCCCCTCCCCCTGGCCCCCTTCCCCGCCGGGGAAGGGGGAAAGCCTAAGGAACCGCTGATTTATTCGGCGGCACATCTTCGGCACATCTTTTCCCGCCTGCTTCTTGCCGAAAAACTCGATGTACCTCCAGTACATCTTGAGTTTTTCGCAATCGCAGACGAAAAAATCTGTACCGAATCTGCACCACCTCATTAAATCAGCGTTTCCCTAAGTTTTTTCACAAGGGGCCTGCGGCCCCTTGCATCCCCGCTTTTTTATGCCGGACGTCAGCGGTGTTAACCGGATGTAGGATAACAACGGGCGTATTTGTAGGGGTATCGGGGGCGGCAGTCCCCGGCGAAAAAACTCTCGTCTCCTCTTTCCCCGCCGGGGAAGGGGAAAATAGCGGTTCCAGGAAAAACGTCTGCAACATAGCGTCAGGGGGCCTCTTTCGAAGCCCCCTGGAAAATCCTACGCTATTTACATGATGACCTCGCCCAGGCTGACGGTGCCGCCGGTGCGACCGTTGCCGGCCTGGCCGTAGCTGTTGTCCCCCTGGACAAGGATGGTGCCATCCTCCTTCAGGTATGCGGTGAAGCCGTGCCCGGCGGCCACGGACACCACACCGCTCAACAGCTTTCGGGGACTGCCTCCGGTGGTGGCGGAGACAATGGCGGATCCGGTGTTCAAACCGTACACATACGCATCGCCGTTTTCAGTGAGAATGACCATGTCACTGAAGTAAATGGAAGCCGACACCACGCCGCCCATGACCTTTTGCATGGCGGGGGTGTTGCCGCCGCCCTGACTGAAACTGTTGAAGTCCCGCCAGCCGGCATAGTACAGGTCACCGTTCTCGGTGACAGCCACCATCTCATGTTCGCCGGAGGAAATAAAGACCACATTCTCCAGCAGTAGGGTGGGCTTGGTAAGCCGATCCGAAACGCCGGCGATCATCTTGTTCCAGCGGTTATCTCCGAGGCCGAAGAGGTTCCCGTTCTCATCCACATACACCGTGGTGCGGCGCCCGGCGGAGATCAGGGACACATGGTCGGCGATCCTGACAAAGGTCTGGGAGGAGGAACCGGCGGTCGAACCCAACTGCCCGTAGGCATTGTTCCCCACGCCCCACAGCGTGCCCTGATCGTCAAGGATCAGCATATGGTCATGGCCCACGCTGACATCCACAATGATGCCGTTAAAGCTGACAAGCCCCAACCGGGTGCTTGCGGTGGTGCCGCCTCTGCCCAACTGCCCGAAGCTGTTGGCACCTACGGTGTACAGCTTGCCGTCCTTGGTCAGGATGGCTGTCATCCAGGCGGTGTTCCCGTTCTCAAAATCACTGCTGTTCGTGGTGGCCACCTTGGCTACATCACCCCGCACCAAGGTGGGTGTTGTGACGGTGGCCTGGGTGGAATTCAGACCCAGCACGCCGTTCCTGTTGTCTCCCCAAGCGTACAGATCGCCATTCTCATCCAGGTAGAACAGGTAGGTGGCTCCGGCTGTCAGCGTGCCGTCGGTGGACACGGCCTCGCCGGAGGATTCCCGCTTGCTGTACACTGCCAGGGAGCCGGAGCTGGTCACGGTCAGGGAGACCTCGGCGGATGTGCCGGACAGCTCCACGGTCTGCGTTTTGCCGTCTGTGCCGATCCAGGAAAGGGAGGTGAGGGTGACGCCGTCCTTGGCTGTGACCTTGACCTTCATGGTCAAGGACTCCCCCTCAAACCGGAGGGTGGTTCCGTTTTCCATGGAGGAGCCGTTGATGGACACGGCCGCACGGGCATCGTTGAAGGACACAGTCACCCGCCGGCTGGACATATTCTCTATGTCGGACTCGGTGATGCCAAAGTAGGCATACATATGCTGCAAGGCGATGGACTGCCGTTTCTGTATGAAGGAACGGATGGCGGTTGCCGCTCTGTTCCAGGTGTTGACAGAGGCACCCTCGTTGCCCCACCGTCTGGCCTGTAGAGCCATCAGGGGCGTGCGCTCTGCGTACAGCTCCTCAAAGGTTGCTGACAGCGCCTCGGCGGTGAAGTGCTCCGTCACCAGCTGATAGTACCGCAGGATGAATTGATTCTTGAAGTCCTCATTTCTCATGAGACTGCGCATCATGGCTCCGCAGACCGAGTTGCTGTCAAAGGCCCAGAAGAAGTTCTCATTCTCGGTGGTGAAGTCATAGAAGGAAAGGCCCATGTCCATATCCAGCAGGGTGAAATGCCACTTGGTGTCCATGCCGGAGGGGTCGTCCGGGTTCTTGTTGCGCCACACCTTGATGTTGTTCTCCGGCCAGTCCCGGGCCACATAGAACAGACGGCAGACCCACATATCAATGAAGGAATCAATGTCCATCTGCTCACACACCTTCTGATAGGCAGCGGGATCGGACAGGTTGGTAGCGCGCATGTAGGCCACCAGCTCGTTGAAGGGATCCTGATCCCCTTCCACGCCGGAGGACAGGACGAAGGGGGCATTCTGATTGGTGTGAACCTGACTGTAGTCGCTCTCAATGAGGGCCACATTCTCCTTGTCCACGCCATAGTGGGACTCCACATACTCCGGGCTGTATCGCTCCCGGATATTGTACACACCCCAGAACTCGCCATTGACAAAGACCAGTGTGGAGGCCGAGGCCATGTAGTCCACATTCAGCCCGGCGCAGGTGCTTTGCATGAACGCATCCCGGATGTAGGAGGTTCCGCAGTCGTTGCCGGAGTTGCGCAGGAGCAGGCGGGAGAAGGAGGTGATGGCCTCGCCCCGGCTGTTGAGCACGGTGCCGCCGAACAGGTCATAGTTCAGGTCGGATTCCAACCCGCCCGCCTGGTTGTTTTCTCCCTTGTAGTAGATGCGCAGGGACTTCATGGCAAAGCCGGAGGAGCCGTTGCCGCTGACCGCCAGTTCTACCTGGGAATGTCCCACCCGCTGTCCGGTGGTGTCAAAGACCTCCATCATGGCCAGCCCCCGGGGACGGGGATCGGTGATGATACCGGTGGGACAGTAGTTGCTGTAAAAGCCCCCGGAACCCAGCATTTCGCTCACCGGGATGGACAGGGAGATGACCGTGACTCCGTAGTCGGTCAGGTCAGGCAGGATGAAGTAGGTGTTGGTGAACACGGCGGTGCTCTCCTGCCCGTTGGTGGCGTAGGCTTTGATGACATACCCACCGGGCAGGGTGGAATCGACGGGACGGGCATTCCCGTTCATGGATGCCCAGGTTTTGATGGTGGTGCCCCAGGGCAGGCTGGCGGAGCTGGCCAGGGAGATGGCGGCCTGATACTTCCGGCGGCTGGAGCTGGTGGTGGGGTCGGAGCCGTCGATGGTGTAGTATATGGTATATCCGTCCCCGGCGGAGAGTTGCAGGTTGACGGTGCTCTCATAGATACCGGCAGGCTGGGAGAAGTACACCTCGTTCAGCCGGGAACCGATGAGGGGGTTGACCATGTCGATAGAGGTGACTGTGCGCAGCCGGTTCAGCTCGGCGGTGGCGGCCTCCGACAGCTTGACCGTATGATACCCGCTGTAGGGGGTCAGTGCCGTGCGGACGGCCACTTTGTCCTTGGACAGGTCGTCTACAGCCATGACGGAGTACTTGTAGGTCTCGGAGGCATAGAACACCGAAATGGCATCATCAAACCCGGTAATATCGTCCTGGGCGGAAATAGCCCAGCCGGAGGGTGCCAGCACCAGGCGGACTTCCTTATTATCAATGTAGACATCCCAGGCGAGGTCGTAGTCCTCCACGCTGAGGATGGCCATGCTCTCATCGTAGCCGTCGGGGCTGTTGGCCCGGATCAGGAAGTACCCGTTACCGGGGATAATGGCTGTGTCCGGGAAGACCAACTGCTCATACGGCTTGGCATCATCGGACTTGTAGTACAGGGACACGCCGTTCAGGGACATGGCTTCCTCGTTGGCGTTGTACAGCTGAACGAAGCCGTGGGATATGGAGGCATCGGTATTCTTCTTCCCGGTTCCAAAGACCATGGCGATCATCAGACCCTCATATGCCGAGGCGTCGCCGGGGTGGTACAGATCTTCCTTGGCCGTCTCCGATTCTGTGGGCTGTTCCTGACTGCCCGACTCCGTCGGCTGGCTGTCTGATTCATCGGTATCATACCCCGTTTCCGAGGGCTTTGCCGTGTCGGAGGGCGTACCCTCTGTGCCGGACTCATCGGTGCCCGGCACATCGGTGCCCGTCACATCGGTGCCCGGATCATCCGTGCCCGGATCATTCGTGCCCGGCAGGTCGGAGGGGGATTCCTCCCGGCTGGTCTCCTCACCGCCCGGCTGTGTGGGCTGACAGGCGGTGAGGGCGACAGTCAGACCCAGCGCCAGGAGCAGGCAGGCCAGCAACCCAAGGAGCGGCAGGCCGGCGTGCTCCGTGCGCCCTGTCGCCGTTTCTGCTCTTCCCATTTGTTTGTATCTATGTTTCATATGAATGACCGATCCTTTCCGATTCCCTCTTGGTACAATGAATTTCGTGTTTACAGTGTATGTACGGGTGGGCATACCCCGCCAGCGTAGGCTCATTATATCATCTGACCAGTTCATTGTCAATCGAAAAATCAAACTTCGGCATATTGTACAGATGCGGAATCTGGATTTTGTGCAATATAAGCACCCCATAAAAAAGGAGGAATACCTCTCTTTGGAAGTATTCCTCCCCACAGCACACGGTTTACAGGGTAGCGTCCTTTCGCAGCACCTGGCTGAGCTTCATGCTGCGCTCGTGGCGGATGGGCTTCCACCCGGCCTTGACGAACATGGAAGCAATGCAGATGGGTATGTAGGTGGACATGAAGAAGGGGAAAGTGAAGGTGAACAGCACCTTCTTCCAGCCGGGGCAGTGGATGTTCCGCCATTCGGTGACGGTGGTGATCAGCCCCAGGATGAATACGGTGAGGAAGAGACCGCTGAACATATGCAGGACAGACAGCCATAGGGCGGCCACATTGCCGTTGGTGGCGAACTGATAGGCGGTACCTACCACATTGGTCAGCAGTCCGGCGACGGTCAGCACGGCGGTGGGCATGATGTTCATGGTCATGTCGTAGCAGGAGAAGCTGCCCCGGAAGATGCCCCGGAGCAGGCGGCCGCCGTAGTGGCGGAACACCTGTAGGAACCCCCGGGACCACCGCAGCCGCTGACGCCAGGACTGGGAAAAGCGGGTGGGCTGTTCGTCGTAGAACACGGCGGTGGGGCAGTATCCGATGACCTCTCCGCCGGTCACCAGATCCACCGTAAATTCAATATCCTCGGTGAGCAGGAAGTAGTGCCAGCCGCCGTGTTCCTCCAGCACCTGCCGGGAGAACAGGAACCCGGTGCCGGACACGGCACAGCTGTTGCCCATGGCCATCCGGGCACCGTTGAGGTAGCGGGCCTCCCGCAGGAACCACAGCGCATACCCGGCGGAGATCCAGTTGTCCCCGTAGTTCTTGGAGTTCCGGTAGCTGGTAATGACCCGGTACCCGTCGGAGAAGGTCTTGTTCATCTCGGTCATGTAGTTGGGGGACAGCAGGTTGTCGGCGTCAAAGACCAGAAAAGCATCATACTTCTCCTGGGGGATGTGGTTCAGAAGTGCCTGCAGGGCGTAACCCTTGCCGACCAGTGTCTTGTTGTGCCGCTCGTACACATGGGCACCCCGGCTCCGGCAGACCCTGGCGGTATGGTCGGTGCAGTTGTCCGCCACCACATACACATCCACAAGCTCGGCGGGGTAATCCTGTTGTTTGATGCTGTCCAGCAGGTCGCCGATGACGGCTTCCTCATTCCGGGCGGCAATGAGAATGGCGTAGCGGTGGAGGGTGGCCTCCGCCCTGTGGCGGGGCTTTTTGATCAGTGACACCGGTATGTAGAGGAACTGGTAGGCGGAAAGAACGAAAAACAGGATGAAAAGGATGCGGTTGATCCAGGTAATGACTTCCATAATACTCCTGATCGTAGGGTGCAGGGCAAAGCCCGGGCGGGTGGGTGAATGGAATGGGCACAGCCCGGGAGCTGTCAGACGGTCTTAGGCCCCCGGTCTTGGGAACCGCTGATTGATTCGGCGGCACATCTTCGGCACATCTTTTCCCGCCTGCTTCTTGCCGAAAAACTGGATGTACATCCAGTACATCTTGCGTTTTTCGCAATCGCAGACGAAAAAACCTGTACCGAATCTGTACCACCTCATTCAATCAGCGGTTCCCTTGGTTCTGACCGACGGAGGGTGCGCTGTCCGGCGCACCCTCCTGCACAGTGAAGGCAGGCCGTGTGGCGGCGGCAGGGAAGACCAACCGCACCTTGAACAGGTCGCCGTCAATGGTCAGGTGCATATGCCCGCCCTGCAGTTCGGTCAGGCTCTGCACGATGGACAGCCCCAGACCGGAGCCTTCGGTGTGCCTGGAGGCATCTCCCCGGACGAAGCGCTCCATCAGCTCCTCGGCAGGGATGTTGAGGGGGGCGCCGGAGGTGTTCCGGAAGGTGATGACAGCCTGCCCCTCCCCGTCCGGGGAAGCATCCAGATAGACACGGGTGCCGGGCTGGGCATACTTGAGGATGTTGTTCATCAGATTGTCGAAGATACGGCCCAGATGCCGCTGGTCTGCCTGGATGGTCAGGGTGTCGGCTGGCTTTGTGACCACCAGGGTCAGCTCCCGGGCGGCCAGCTTCTCGGCATACTCTCCCTCCACTTGCTCCAGGAGCACGCCAAGGGCGCAGGGGGTCAGCGTCACTGGCAGGACGCCGGAGGAGGCCTTGGAGGCTTCCACCAGATCCTCGATCAGCTTCTTCAGCCGATTGCTCTGCCGATCCAGGATCTCCACATAGGAGCGCAGGGTGGGATCCTCCGGCTCGGACTTCTTGATGAGATCCACATAGTTGATGATGGAGGTCAGCGGGGTCTTGATGTCGTGGGACACATTGGTGATCAGCTCGGTCTTGAACCGCTCGCTCTTCAGCCGCTCGTCCACCGCCTTGGACAGACCGGCACCGATGTGGTTGAGATCCTCCGCTGAGGTGCGGCAGTCGTGGGGCATATGGGCGGTGTCTACCTGATGATCCAGCTCCCCGGAGGCGATTTTGTGGGCACCGGATTGCAGACGGCGCAACGAGAGGGCGTACCGGATGGCCACCCCGCCCAGCACCAGACACTCCACCAGCACCAGCAGCCAGAACAGGACGCCGGTGGATCCGATGAACAGGAGAAAGCCCAGGATCAGGTTGCCCCAGAACAGGATGGACACCCACAGCACGGTCTTCTGCACCAGTGGCACGGCACGGATGAAGTCCCGCAGACACCGTCCGATCCAGCGGAACAGCCGTCCGATACGGGACAGAATGATCCAGATCAGGGTGTTCTTCAGTAATCGCCCCGACTTGATGCGGGTGGCCAGGCTCATGAAGTAGCCGATCAGGAGCAGGTAGAACGGGATGTACAGCAGAAGGGTCAGGAAAGCGAAGAAGGAAACCACATCATACAGCTCCGGCACGGCGATGTCCAGGAAGAGGGCGGCGATCGCAAGCTCCAGCAGGATGATCCCGGCGGTGAACAGGTCGGAAGGGATGCGATCAAAGGGGGACTCCCGGACTGTCCTCTCTCCCCGGTGGTGGCCGGCGGCGCACAGCAGGTACAGGATGAGCAGGACAGAGGCCAGCAGGGCGGACAGGCAGACCACCATGACCGTGATGGGGTAGTGATTCAGAAAGGACAGGACACGGTAGAATACCAGATGCCGGCCGGTCAGCACATCCTGATTGCCCCACAGCCGGATGTGGATGAGCACGGGAGCCGATGACTCTGTAGCAGACTCGGTGGCACTGTCCCTGTCTGTGACCGTTTCGTCCGGTTCGGAATCCGCCGGTTCGGAATCCATCGGTTCGGAGTCTGTCGATTCGGAATCCACCGGATCGGAAACCGCCGGTTTGGAAACCGGGGCTTGATTATCTGCCGCAGAAAACAGGCGGTCGTATGATCCGCCCTCATAGATCCGGAAGCTGTAGTCGAAGTCTATCCCGGTGACTGCCGATGATTCCGTGCCGGAGCCTTTGTAATTGCTGTAAAGCACGGTGCCGTCTTCCAGCGTGATATCGTAGGACAGGCCGGGGTGACTGTCCAGGTAGTCCGTCACAAAATCCCGGTCAAAATCCAGCCGTATGAGGTCGGCAATATCATAGCCGGTGCTGTACAGGTAGTCCTCGGTCACGCCCCGGCGAAGCTCCAGGTCTGTAACTCCCTCGTAGATACCATATACCGCCGAAAGCCCGATGCCGATACCGGTGACAATGGTAACCAGAACCGTGACAAGGGACAGGATGACGGCGAAGATCTTGCAGGGCAGGGCATACACCCCGGGTGTGCGCCCCTCATGGGCAGTATCTTTCATTTTGAACCGCCTCCGCAGTCAAATTTATAGCCCTGCGCCCAGACCACCTTGAGGTAGCGGGGGTTGGCGGGGTCTATCTCGATCTTCTCCCGCAGGTGCCGGATGTGAACAGCCACCGTGCTGTCCGCCCCGAAGGGCTCGTCCTGCCACACCCGGCGGTAGATCTCCTTGGGGGAGAGCACCTCTCCGGGATGGTGCAGGAACAGCCTGAGGATGTCATACTCGGTGGGGGTCAGGGTCAGCGGCTCCCCGTCCAGGGTGGCGCTGTGTGCCCGGTCGTCCATGACAAAGCCACCCAGCGACACCGTGCCGGTCTCCGGCTTCGGCTCCCCGCTCATACTGCCCAGCTGGGTGTAGCGGCGGAGCTGGGACTTGACCCGGGCGATCAGCTCCACCGGGTTGAAGGGCTTTGTCACATAGTCGTCCGCCCCCACCGTCAGGCCCAGCACCTTGTCCGTGTCCTCACCCTTGGCGGTCAGCAGGATGATGGGCACATTGCAGATCTCCCGGATCTTTGACATGGCGGTGATGCCGTCCATGACAGGCATCATGATGTCCATGAGGATCAGCTGTACGCCGGGATTGCTGTTCATGACCCCCAGGGCTTCCTGACCGTTTTCCGCCGTCAGCACCTCGTAGCCCTCGGAGGAGAGGTATATTTTCAGAGCGGATACAATGTCCGGCTCGTCGTCGCAGACCAGAATGGTGTTCTTACTCATGTCGCTCGTTGTTCTCCTTTTCTTTTCGCCTCTGTCGATACCCACAGTATAGCAGAAAATGTTATAAGATTCAAGGGGGAGAATCATTAAGATTTTATTAAACAGGGCAATCCGACGACGGAATTTCAAAAAAATCACCATATTTTACTTCTTTTTGTCCGGCTCATTTTATCATGTTACCAGTAGAATTTCCGCCCGCCGTATGGTATAATAGGCACAGTCTGAGATTCGGAGGATTATGAAATGGAGAAGACAACCCAGCTCTATGAGGGCAAGGCCAAAAAGGTGTTTGCCACAGAGGATCCCGCCTATGTGATCGTGTCCTATAAGGACGACGCCACCGCACTGGACGGCCTGAAAAAGGGCACCATTGCCGGGAAGGGCGCCATCAACAACCGGATGTCCAATTACCTGATGCAGCTCCTGGAGAAGGAGGGCGTGCCCACCCACTTCGTAGAGGAGTTGAATGACCGGGAGACGGTGGTACGCAAGGTCAGCATCGTGCCCCTGGAGGTCATCATCCGCAACATTTCTGCCGGCTCCTTTGCCAAGCGGTACGGCGTGGAGGAGGGCATCGTCTTTGCCGAGCCTACCATTGAATTCTCTTATAAGAATGACGATCTGCATGACCCGCTGATCAATCAGTACCATGCCCTGGCCCTGGGTCTGGCCACCAAGGAGGAGATCCAGACCATCGAGACCCTGGCCTTCAAGGTGAACCAGGTGCTGAAGGATTACTTCCTCAAGCTGGGTGTCAGGCTGGTGGATTTCAAGCTGGAGTTCGGTCGCCTGCCGGACGGGAAGATCGTGCTGGCCGACGAAATTTCCCCGGATACCTGTCGCTTCTGGGACGCCAAGACTGGAGAGAAGCTGGACAAGGATCGCTTCCGCCGGGATATGGGCGGCGTGGAGGATGCCTACCGGGAAATGATGCACCGGGTGCTGGGCTGACCATCCGTCACATGATATACCAAAGGGGCTGTTGCGTGGGTAACAGCCCTTTCTGTATACAGGGAATGATTGAGGGGGACGAACTGTAACCCCATCATACTTTTCTGTCCCCCCGTCTTGACAAATGCTCTTGACATCTTTCGGAAACCCTGATATAATAATTGCAAAACAGCCAACATACACAGGTGGATGCCATCCGAAAGGAGCCTGCTCATGTCTATGCACATACGAAAACAGTCCCGCCACCTTGGCCGCCCCATGACCTCCCTGTGGCTGACAGCCCTGCTTTTAGCCGTTGTCTGTGTCTGCCTTCTGACCGCCTGCCGGGGAGAGACCGGGATGCCCGATGACAGCGGGGAGCAGAGTGAGTATACCGATGCCACTACCGCCGATACGCCGGGCACAACAGAAACTCCTGCCCCGGAGGACACGCCCGGGGAAAGCACCGTCACGGATGACCGGGAACCGACGGAAAGTACCCCCACCGGGGAAGTGACCGGAACCGATGCGCCCGATACCGCCGGGGAACCGACAGAAACCAATCAGCCGGATACGAGCGAGGAAACCACTGACCCGGAGGTGCTGACCCTGCCTCCGGAGCCGGACACACAGCCTCCCGATACCGGAGAAGCGGAGGAAACCACCCCCTTCGACCCATCATCGGTGGCCAAGGAGACCATGCCCCGGCTGGACATTGTCACCGAGGGCGGTCAAAGCGTCACCTCCAAAGAGGTCTATGTGCGGTGTACCGTGAGCATGAGTGACTGCGATGCGTCCTTCGCCTTCACAGACAGTCCGGCAGGCATCCGGGTCAGGGGCAATTCCACCGCCGGGGCACCCAAGAAGCCCTACCGGCTGAAATTCGATGTCAAGCAGCCCATGCTGGATCTGAACGATGGGCACGCCTTCCGCAACTGGTGTCTCATGGCCGACTACTTTGACAGCTCCATGCTCCGCACCTACGCCACCTTACAGATGGCCGAAGCACTGCTGGACGGCTGTGTGTACAGCTCCGACTGCGCCCATGTGGAGGTGTACCTCAACGGGGTATACCAGGGCGTGTACCTGCTGTGCGAGCAGACCCAGATCAACAAGAATCGCATCAGCATCTACGAGAAGGAAGACCAGGACACCTCCCTGGAGGTAGGCTACCTGATGATCGGCCAGGGCGGCCGGTTTGACGAGCCGGGGAACATCAAGGTATACCCCGACATCACCGTGACGGATCGGAACGGGCAGTCCATGCACTACGGGGAGATGAATTTCGCCCTCCAGGGCAGTGAGTACACCGAGGAGCAGAAGGCCTACTGTTCCACCTATGTGTCAGCGGTGTTTCAGGTCATCGCCAAGGCTCTGTACGAAGAAAAATACTACAGCCTGTCCCGGGACGGCACCATGGTAAGACGCACCTTCCCCGCCGGAACCACCACGGAGGAAAAGCAAATTCAGACCATAGATGCCGTGTTCAACATCCAGTCGGCGGTGCGGCTGTGCATTCTGGACGAGATCGTCAAGAATCTGGATGCCATGACCTTCAATATGTATGTGGATCTGTCCCCCTGGGGGGACGGGCGGCTGACCCTGGCCGCCCCCTGGGATTTTGATTTCTCCATGGCCAACACCCACTATAATTCCACCCACTCCGCCACCGGCTTCTATGCCACCAACCTGTCCGCCAGCGACGGCGTGCGGGTCAACCTGTTCTATGTGATGTTCGGCCGTATCGGCTGGTTTGAGGATATGGTGAAGCAGGTATGGCAGGCGCACCACGACGACCTGTTGGCCGTGGCTCAGGATGTGCTGGTGGAGAGTTTGCGGTATGACGATGCCTTCAGCCGGGACTTTGTCACCTGGGATCGCCCCCTGGGCGGCACCTTCTCCCACCACTGCACCGAGGATCTGGCCCGGTTCTCGGATCACATGGACACCGCCTACTTCGTCAACGACTGGCTGCTTCGCCGCCTGGCCTGGCTTGACCGCCGGTGGGGTGACGGTATGGCGGAGGCGGCGGAGCCTTCCCCCCTTCTGAATGTGGATCTGACAAATCCGGAAAACGCCGCCTACCTGTCCGGGTTCCAGTACTGTCAGGGCATCATCACAGCCAACGGACTGTACCTGACTCAGGACGAGGGGTACGACCCCCAGTTCTACATTGACTTCACCGGGTTGCCCGAGCCCTTTGAGGCGGAGGATTACCCCTACCTGGAGATCACCTGCATGGTGCCCGCCACCAACCAACTGGACGAATATAGTACCGAGCTGTTTCTCTGTAGCGGATCCGTTACCCACGCCCGGGCCGAATGCAGGACAGCCTTTTCCCTGGAGGGTCGGGATGGGGTGTACCACACCTACCGCATTGACCTGTCCGAAACCGGCTTCTGGGAAGGCACCATCCACAGGATACGCATTGACTTTTTCGGCTCCTGCCTGCCGGGGGATGCCATGTATATCAGCCGCATTGCGCTGAAAGCCAAATAAAAGTTGCAGTTCACCTACCCCCGCCGTGCGCTCCCTTTTCCGCCGTAGAGCGGGGCGAGGGGCCCCCGCGAAGGCGTTTCTGCTGTTTTGGGCATCAGCAACGCTGGCTCCTTTGGAAAAACGACAACAAATATATGACAGAATAACGCTTCGAACAGTACACAATACCTGTTTTGAAAGTTCTTGGGGGTCTGGGGGCTTCTTTCAAGAAGCCCCCAGGCGTTCCCCGTACCCTACCTGAACTGTAACAAATAAAATGGAGCCTGAAATAAAAAAACCGGGGGTTGTCGCACCGGGCGACAGCCCCCTTTTGCATGTCTCTATATCATACCACTGTCACGCCAGCACCGGAGCGATGACCACCTTCTCCACATCCGCACCTTGCAGGGTCACATGGAGCACGCCGCACTCGTCCACGGTAAGCGTCTGGGTGTCGGTGGAACCGTCCGTCTTCACCGTGGTGACTGTAAAGTCAGTGAAACGGCCGGGGGTGTAGGAAAGTGCCATATCTATTTCCTTGTCATGGCAGGTGACGGTCATGGAGCCGTCCCGGCGGACCTCCACACCGTAGGCTCTGCCGCCATAGGTGGTGGAGGTGACACCCATGGTCTCATACACCCGGTTGAAGGCGGGGGACACATGGAAGCCATCGGACTCGGCAGAGATGCCCAAGAGGCCGTACAGGTACACCGTAGGGACAAGTCCGCTCTCCGGGAACTCGCCGATCAAGCCCTCCAGCCAGTTGGTGGAGCCGGAGGCGGCCTCATCGGACACCAGGCGGTTGAACTCATACACCCGGGCGATCTGATTCAGGCGGTCGGTGGTGGACTGCGCCCCCAGATACTGAGTGCGGGCCATCAATTCATAGAACACCGGGTAGAAAATGTACCCGCCGTTCTCGCAGTGCTTGCCGTAGGCCGCACTGCCGAAGGGGTCGATCCCGGCAGGCCCATGCCACCAGACTGCCCCGGTCTGCTGATTCTCCTGGTTGTTGATGGGTACGGTGTTGACAACGGGAGCCAGCGCCATAGTCTCATCGAAGGTCTTGATGGCACGCATCTTGCCGGTATAGCGCATGATGGTGAGGTAGGACAGGATGTCAAAGCCGGTGCGCTTGTCTCCCTCCACGATCCGGCGGCCGTCGATCCAGTCAAACACGGAAATGGCTTCCTCGGCTCCTCCCAGCCCGTACTTCAAGGCCTCGAAGTTGAGGAAGGTCAGACCGTAGTCCACCTTGTTGCCCTCGGTGTCCACGCAGGCGATGTACCGACCGGTCTCCTCCGACCAGAAGTACTTGTTGTAGTTCTCCCGGATGGTCTCGCAGAGGGTGGTCAGGGCGGGTATCTTCTCCAGGTACTCCCCGCCCAGCATACCGTAAATGCCGATCATGGCCTGGGCGGCCTCATAGAACAGGGCGTTCTCGTAGGCATCATAGTTGCCGAAGCAGAGGTTATCCCAATAGTTGGAGGCGGCAGACCGGGGCAGGCCGGTGTTGTTCCAGCAGGGCTGTCCCGTGGCCTTCACCAGGTCAAACCGCTGGGAGCCGTCCGCATTCAGGTATACCGACTGCTCGGTGAGCTGTACGATGCCGCTCTCTCCCTTCAACTGGTACAGGATGTAATCCCAGGCGGCCTCCGCCTTCTCCAGTACCGTGCGTCCCTTTGAGGCATCGTACTCCCCATACTCCCCACCGGCGGTGGTGTTGTCCACTGCGCTGAGGAAGTCCGTGCTGTTCTCCCAGGCGATGACATCATACACGGCGGCGATGTAGCGGAAGGTGCCGTCATAGTGGATGCAGTAGGTATCGGACACCTGCCAGTACGGGTAGGTGGACCAGGACCACATGTAGCCTGTGGAGGTCTGGGGGAACATCTGTATCTTTCCCTTCAGGTCGTTGATATAGTCGGCGTCCCCGCTCCACATGATCTTCTCGGATACCCACTCAAAGTAGGTCGGCTCATTGCCGAAGCGGTACACCAGACTCTGCCCGTCGTCCACAGCCCCGAACATATGCCACATGGCGTTGGTCACATAGACAGCCCCATCGTTCTTATCGTTGTAGAAGGGCGCATGGACATAGGAGGGGTTGAAATCCTCCCCGTCCAGCGTGTACCCGGCACCGGAGTCCACTGTCTCGCAGGCGGTATAGTCCAGCAGCATGTCCATCTCCCCGGTGGCTGTGTCGGCATCCGCCATCAGGCGGTCGATGGCGTTGTCAAACCCGGCCAGAGAGGTAGCCGACAGCGTCAGGGAGGTCTCGTCAACGGCAATGGTGTACCCGCAGTCCCCGATGTCATACCCTTCGCCGGAACCCAGACGGATGACACAGCCCGTTGCGCCCTCCGCATCCGGGGCCACCGCCAGCTTCACTCCGGTCGCTTCCTGGATCCTGTCCCGCAGGACAAGAGCCGCTACAAGGCCGACCTGCCCGTTATCGGTGGGGTACAGAATGGTGAAAGCACTCTGCCTGCCGTCCACCACATGAAGCTCCGTCTCCGGAACAGGGGGTTGGGTCTCCGGTGCCGTTTCCGGATCGGTGGGCGCCTCGGTTGCCGGATCCGTGGCAGGATCCGTGGCCGGGTCGGTGGGGGTTCCGGTGGTTTCGGTGTCCCCGGACGGGTCATTCTGACCGGGGGTACACCCGGCCACTGCCCCTATCAGCAGAAGGAGGGCAAGGAGCATCGCCAGTGCCCGGAGGCCTGCCTTGCGGCCTGTGGAATACGATACAGTGCGATTTGGATGTTTCATTGTTTTTATTCCTTTCCCGGGCGGCCTTTCGCCGTCCGATACCTGTGGGGTGGGGATGCCGTTCGCTTTGTCGGCTAAGCCAGTCCATTCCGAACGGCTACGCCTGTTTTTCCTTTACCGTTTGCGTTTGCGTTTGCGCTGTCTTTGCGGATCGGTATACGATGCCTTCTCCTCTATGTTGCATATCCTTTCCATGCGCTGTATGAGAAGCTGCTTGGCCTTTTTGGAGGAAGCGAACAGTTGCCAGAAACCGAACGCACTGAAGACACCTGTCACAAACAGGGGAAGCCACAACATCTCATGGTCATAGAGAGAGGTATAAAGCGCACCCAGAAAGGCCGGAAAAGCGATGGTCACCAAAACAATAAACGGTATGGTAAATTGAAAGGGCTTCCCGAACCGGAAACGGACCGTGACCTTCCCGGCATCGTCAAGAAAGTATTTGCCGTACAGAAATACCGCATCATAGCCGTCGCTTCTCCCCACATGTTTCACATGATGTCCCATGCAGAAAGAGTTGTTTTTGGCTTTCAGTGCAAAGCAATCTGACTCCCGATAGCTCGGGTTGAAAAATGTATAGGGTACGGTCAGGTCGTTCATGCGGTTTTGGAAGCCGGTTTCCGAGAGGCTGGTCTTTATGGTTATCATTGCGCCGTAAACCTCCGCCCGATCTGTCACCTGTCATCTGTCATCTGTCATCTGCCGTACAACTGATTCAGCTCCCGGCAGAAGTCCCTGTCCACCGTGTCCAACTGGGCGGCGGTGATGCGATACCGCCAGTTCCCCTCCGGATTGCCGGGAATGTTCAATCGGGTGTCGGCACCGTAGCCAAGCAGATCCTGAAGCGGCAGGATAGCCATGCCCGCACAACTGGCGAACAGGGTGCGGATCACCGCCCGGTAGCTGTCCGGGCAGTTCCAGTCCTGCCCGGTAAAGCCGCAGTACCGCAGGGTGCGCCGACGGGTGGCCTCGTCCGCCTCCCATATGTACCCCAGTAGGGTGTTGTTGTCGTGGGTACCGGTGTAGGCCACGGTATTCGGCATGTGGTTGTGGGGCAGGTGGATGTTGCCGGGGTCGCCGTCAAAGGCGAACTGCAACACCCGCATCCCGGGGAAGCCGCTGGCCTGTACGAACTTGGCCAAAGCTGGGGTGGATTCCCCCAGATCCTCCGCCACGATCAGCACCTCCCGGCCGCTCTCTGCCCGGATGTCCTCGGCCACCTGTTGCAGCCGCCGCACCAGCGGCATACCCGGTCCCCGCTTCCACTGGCCCTCCTTGGCGGATGTGGCGGTGGCGGGGATGCTCCAGTAGGACTCGAAGCCCCGGAAGTGGTCGATCCGCACTCCGTCAAACAGCTTCAGCATATGGGTCATGCGGTCTGCCCACCAGGTGTAGCCGTCCTTCCTCATCCCGGCCCAGTTGTACAGGGGATTGCCCCAGAGCTGTCCCTCGGCGGAGAAGTAATCCGGCGGGCACCCGGCCACGCACCGGGGCGCACCGTCCCTGTCCAGGTCAAACTGGGCGCGGTTGGCCCAGACATCACAGGAGTCATAGGCCACATAGATGGGCATATCCCCCAGGATCTTCACCCCCCGGGCGGCGGCGTAATCATGCACCGTCTGCCACTGCTTCATGAAATGGTACTGGATGAAAGCCCAGGCAAAGTATTCCTGCTCATCCATCCGGTCGGCACTGTCCGCCGGCCACCGGTACCAGGGGCGGTCTCCGTTGGCCCGCCGCAGGGCCATGAAGCGGCAGAACTGCTCCAGGTACGGGTTGGCGGCAAGGAACGCCGTCACCTGTTGCCGGGCGGCCTCATCCGCCCGGGAGGCGGCCAGCCGGAGCAGATCCAGCCGGGTGTCCCGAAGCGTCTCGTACTCGCAGACCCAGGGTGTGCTCTCCCGGACGGAGGCCACCTCCGCCTGCGTCAGGTACCCCTCCTCGGCCAGGATACGGATATCCACGAAGTAGGGGTTCCCGCCAAAGGCAGAGAAGGATTTGTACGGAGAGTTGCACTCGTCCGCCATGCAGAAGGGCAGAACCTGCCACCAGGTAAAGCCGCAGTCCGCCAGAAAATCAATGAAGGTGCAGGCCTCCCTGCCAAAGCCCCCGATGGAGTCACTGCCCCACAGGGAAAAGACCGGCAGGAGTACACCGGAGGAACGGGTCAATTGCACAAAGGATCACCTCTTTCTGTTCATGTCGCATGGGGCGTTCCGGTCAGTGGCATCAGTGCGCTTCATACCAGTTCTCCCCCATGTGGGCATCCGCCTCCAGCGGCACCGACAGGGCGGCGGCCCCTTCCATCTCCTGCTTCAGGATGGCCATGGCCTCCTCGGCGCAGGCACGGTCGGATTCCAGAATCAGTTCGTCATGAACCTGCAGGATCATCCGGGCATCCAGCCCGCTCTTCTCCAGCCGGTCGTGTACCTTGATCATGGCGATCTTGATGATGTCGGCGGCGGTACCCTGGATGGGGCTGTTCATGGCCACCCGCTCGCCGAACTTCTTGCGCATTTTGTTGGACTCGGCCAGCTCCGGGATCATGCGGCGGCGGCCATACTTGGTGGTCACATACCCCTTCTCGTAAGCGGACTTCACGATCTCGTCCAGGTACCGCTCAATGTCGGGGTAGCTGTCCATGTAGCTGTCCATGTAGGACTTGGCTTCCGCCCGGGAGATGTGCAGATCCTCCGCCAGGGAGAAGTCCCCCATGCCGTACATCAGACCGAAGTTAATGGCCTTGGCCTGTTTTCTCTGCTCGATGGTCACCTTGTCCTGATCCACCCCGAAGACCCGGCTGGCGGTGTCGGTGTGGATGTCGAAGCCTTCCTGAAAGGCGGTGCGCATGGCGCTGTCTCCGGCAATGTCAGCCAGCAGTCTCAGCTCTATCTGGGAGTAATCCGCATCGATCAGCACCCTGTCCGGGGAGGAGGGAATGAAGAATTTCCGCATCTGCCGCCCCAGCTCCGTCCGGATGGGGATGTTCTGCAGGTTCGGCTCCGCACTGGACAGCCGCCCGGTGGCGGTGCCGGTCTGCTTGAAGGTGGTGTGGATCCGCCCCTCGCTGTCCGCCACCTTCAGAAGGCCGTCCACATAGGTGGATTTCAGCTTGGTGTACTGGCGGTAGTCCAGAATGTCCCCCACGATGGGGTGATACCGGCGCAGTTTTTCCAGCACCTCAGCCCCGGTGGAGTAGCCGGTCTTGGTCTTTTTCCCGGTGGGGAGCATGAGCGTCTCGAACAGCACCTCCCCCAACTGCTTGGGGGAATTGATGTTGAAGGTCTTGCCAGCCATGGTGTATATCCGATTCTCCATGTCGGAGATCAACTGATCCAGCATCTGCCCGTACTTGTACACCGCCTGACGGTCGATCTTGAAGCCCACCAGCTCCATATCCGCCAGCACAGCGGCCAGGGGCATCTCAATATCCCGGAATACCCCCTCCTGTCCGGTGGCAGTCAGGACGGAGGTCAGCGGCTGTTGCAGTGCCTCCACCAGCGGCAGGTCGTCCTCGCCAGGGCGCACCGGGTGGTTCAGCCATTTGAGGGACAGCTTTTCCAGACTGTAGTCCGACAGCCCGGCCTCCGCCGCATAGGCGGCCAACATGGGGTCAAAGTCGCACCGACGGAAGTGTATACCGACCCCTTCCAGCTCCTTGTACAGGGTCTTGCAGTCATAGGCGAGAAAGCTACGGGACGGGTCGTGAAGGAAGTCGGCCATAAGCCGACTGTCTCCGTCCCCTTTGAGTGGGCAATCCCACCGCTTTCCCCCCTGACAGAGGGACAGCACACCGCCCCGGAAGCCTACGGCATAGGCTCCGGCAGGCAGACCGGACAGTTCAGCCGCCGTCAGCGGGAGCGCAGGATCCGCCGGGATGACAGTATCACCGGACTCCCCGGCTGTCAGGTCGCTGTCCGGTGCGTTCTCGGGGGCAACGGCAGGGACAGGGGCATCGGCCAAAGCGGCATCCTGCCCCGCTCCGGAGGCGGCGGGGGCTTCCGCCTTGCCATCCCCCGTCAGACCGAAGCGCTTGATGAATCCGGCAAACTCATAGCGGGTGAACAGCGTCAGGGCCGCCTGTCTGTCCATGGGGTTGGTCGCCAGGTCAGGCAGTGTCAGCCCCAGGGGCACCTCCCGGCAAATTTTAGCCAGGGTGCGGGACAGATACGCACTCTCCCGCCCTTCCTCCAGCTTCCGGCGCAGGGCAGGGGTGTGGTCGGCGGTGGGCAGGGCCTCATACAGGCCATCCAGGGAACCGTACCCGGCAATCAGCTTGAGGGCTGTCTTCTCCCCGATGCCCGGCACGCCGGGGATGTTATCGGAGGAATCTCCCATCAGTGCCTTGACATCCACGAACTGATCCGGCCGGACGCCGTAGCGGGCCATGAAAGCCTCCTCCCCCATGTCGGCGGTCTCGTTGTTCCCGGCCAGCAGGACATGCACCCGGGGGCTGATCAACTGCAGGGAATCCTTATCCCCGGTCAGGAGGTAGGCCATACAGTCCTCCGGGTCGGCCTCGGCCATGGCGGCCAGGGTGCCCAGAATGTCATCCGCCTCGTATCCCTCTGCCGACAGGATATGCAGACCCAGCATGGCGGCGAATTCCTTGGACACCGGCATCTGACAGGCCAGCTCCTCCGGCATGGCGTGACGCCCGGCCTTGTATTCGGCGTACATCCGGTGCCGGAAGGTAGGTGCCTTCAGATCGTAGGCGATGGCGGCATAGTCCGGATGCAGAGCCTCCATCTGCTTGGAGATGATGTTGGTCAGGCCGTACAAGGCGTTGGTGGGGAATCCCTCCGCATTGGAAAGGAGCCGGATGCCATAGTAAGCCCGGTTGAGGATGCTGTTGCCGTCAATGCAGAGGAGTATCTTCATACTCTGTCCCTTCCTTATACGTAGTGGTATACAGATCTTTGTTTTTCAGAATAACAGATAACAATGACCAGTCAGTCAGGAATAGCGATGGCCAACTGAGTCAGGAATGATAAAACCTACATCGGATACATGAACACATAAGACACAGAAGCTCTTGATACGGTTGCATTTTCAGAACAGACTACGGGAAAAATCCGAGATAGGCAGTGTTGTTAGTATACCATGCCCCCGGTATTTTGTCAAGGGGAAAGCTGTATAAAAAGCCCTTCATGATTCCACTTCAATTTCCGCTGTGGAATTTACTTTGGAAATTCACTGTAACCACCTGGGCACAGAAAATTGGTTTCCGGCTCTTGACAAACCGGCTCTTTCGTGGTACAATAAGTTCAGTTACATATTCAAGCGAAAAAAGTAAAATTTCATAACCATCGGGGCGTGGCTCAGTTGGTAGAGCGGGTGGTTTGGGAGCATGCAGGCGGCGGGGACGCCCCCGCAGGCAAAAGGGTGCTTAGTGCCAAAGAGCAAAAGCCTGAAAGTGCTTGCAAACATTGGGGGAAAGTCCTTGTAAACACTGACTTTTTCGGGTGTTTGCTTTTTCAAAAATACACTAACAAAATGTTTTGACCACAGATTTGACCACTTACGGAAAATGACCTAAAAATTGAATAATCGGGATGTAGGGTAACGGTCACCCACCAGTTTTGGGAACTGGTCCAAGCAGGTTCAACTCCTGTCATCCCGACCACATACGAATAATCCGAACACTTTCCGAATGGGAGAGGCGTTCGGATTTTTTGTTTCTATCGAATATCCGAATTTCAATGCAAAGAAATAGAAGAAGCCCTTGCGGGCGGTGGAATGTCCACTGTCCGCAAGGGCTTTGGTTATGCCGACTGTTCGGCAGGTGTTCTCTTTTCCTTTCGTTCTTCCCGTTTTGCCTTCCATTCCTCATACTCCTGCTTGCCTTCCTCCGATTCAAAGAAAGCCGCAATCGCCGGATAAAAGGTATGAACGATTGCTTCTATCTCGTGCCTCGGAACACTTGACCTTGGCTTATACTCTCCACTCCGGTCATGTTGCAACCAAACATATAGCAGAAGAACCTCTTTCAAAAAATATTTGACTTTGTATTTGAGTATTTTCCAAACTGTCAATCGCATCACCTCGCATCGTCTCTTGATCTGCGAAGTATTTTCTGCCGTTGGCGTTCTCTTTCCGCTTCCTCCAGCATCCGCAGAATGGCAGCCTCCATCTGTTTCGGTGTATAATCCGGAAAGAAGCGACGGAGCGTGTCAGCATCCAGTTTGACGGTTTCTCTTTGATTCGCTTTCGGTTTCTCCATGACCTCATACATCGTATCGGGATCCAGCCGATGTGATGCACTGAGGTCTTTTAACTTAACGGCTTGCGACAGGGACGGTGTTACTTCAAGGTCTTCCATGATGTCCACAAGCGCCACTTGTTCTTCCTCGGTCAGATAGGATAACCGCTCGGCAGGCATCAATGCTATCTTGCCTTCATCCACCATATCAAGAAGCGGTGGGACAAGATTTGTCAGCCGGATATAGCGGAATACCATATCCCGGCTTTCCCCCATTGCCGCACCGACTTCTGCTGCGGAATCTGACTTTGTCGCAACTTGCGACAAACTTTTTCCTTTGTGCTTGATCGCATCCAGTTTCATTTTGTAGGCAAACGCTTTCTCGGACGGCAACAACCGTTCGCGGTGCAGATTGCTGTCAACCATCTTCAGCACTGCTTCCTCTCGTGTCATCGGCTGTACGACAGTAGGAACCTCTTTAAGTCCCAGCCTGCGGCAAGCAAATACCCGCCGGTGACCGGAAACAATTTCATATTCCCCGTCCTCCGTCGGTCGAACAAGAATGGGCGACAAAACCCCGTGCGTGCAGATACTCTCACAAAGTTCTGCCATTTCGTCGTTATCCTCCACCTTGTAGGGATGCTCATGGAATGGGTGCAGTTTTGCAAGTGCAATTGCGTGCGGCGTTTGCGCTTCATTTTCCTGCAAATTATTCCCTCCGAGCAGGATTTTCAGATCATTTTCGTTTTTATCTTTTGTTGGTATCGTCATTTATCTTTCTCCTCTGTCTCTGTTTTTGCTTCGCGTATTTGTAATCTCCTCGTATATTTCATCCGGGATGCGGTCCAAAAGCTCGCGGTAGCGGTCGTTTTGCCGAATCAGACGACCGATCTCATATTCCTGTTCTTCAATCGTCGAATTGGCTGCCTTGTTGTAATCCGACATCTGCTCTACCATACGGCGCTCGGAATTATACTTGGATTGCCACTTGTTCACTTCCGCATTCAAACCGTCGATATGCCCGGTCACCTCTTTGATCTTGGAGGAAAAATACTCGCCCTCCTTCGACCATTGACGAAGAAGCTCCAATGCCTCTTTGGACTTTCCCTTGGCATTCAGTATCCCGATATTGTCCAGTATCTCTTTGACTTGCCCATACATCCGATCAAGATGTTCTCCCTTCTTGTAAAGCCAAACAGGAATGTGCTTTCGTTTGGTTTCTGCGGCAGGTTCTCCGCGCTCCAGTTGTGGGTACTGCTCGTGCATATATTCAAAGAACCCATCCTGCCAGTATTTTGACAGATGGGTCCTATTGCCGAGAATTTCTTTCGCGCACAGACGATGATCCTTTGTCAACGGGACAAAGCACAGATGCATATGCGGCGTCTTTTCGTCGAGATGAATGACAGCGGATACAATGTTATCCTCTTTGACTCTCTCGGCAACAAAGGTGTATGCTCTTTTCATGAAATCCATCATTTCTTCCCGTGACATCTCCCGGAACAACTCCGGCGAAGCGGTGATCAGCGTTTCAATCATCATTACGCTGTCCTTACGAAGGCGGCATCCCGCCTTCTCCGTGCGTTCCAACACCGCCCGTTTGTATCCACCGGGCGGAAGCGCTTTTAAATGAATGTTCTCATCGCTTCGCTCACGATCAATGTCCGGATTGGATTTGTAGCGTTCTTTTTGCCGCTCATTATGCTTTTGCGTGTTCAGCAGTTTTCCACCGGTTTTCTTTTGAAATCGTAGTATTGCGTACATTGGTTTTCCTTTCCTGTTTGTTGTAATCATAGATACGGGGGATGCGAAGAACACCGCAACAACGCTCGCCGTTGCCACGGCTCTTGCTCCGGTGTCAGCGTCCGCCCGCTTCATAGCGGACGAACATTGCCACCGAAGCGGTGACTCAAAACTCCTGTTTTGAGTCACTGCGTTATTACGGTGTAACACACTATACTTTGCGGGGCAAAGTCGTGTGCCAACCGTTCCCGTTGGATCCCCTTTTCGGTAGTCCACAGGACTACCGACGGCAAAGAATCCTCGCCGCATTCGTATCCGTTTGCGAATGCAGACTCCCATTCTCTGCCGCTTGTCCGCACTCGTCGCGCGGACAGAATTGCCGTGCTTTTTTGTTTTTCACACGGCATAGCCGCTCTTTCGGTTTCGGCGGCTAATAATGATGCAATCTTGGCATATTGCTCCTCCTTGTTGTTGGTATAGAAAGATAGGCTTCGCCTTTCTATCTATTAACCGCAATGAACAAGGCATTTTTATCCTGCAAAAAGAAAAAATCCTCAAAATTTTTGCGGACAGAAAAAAGCCGCTCTCGCACATTTGCGAAAACGGCTCAAAAGCGTTATAGTATAGGTGATAAAACAAGCAGGAGGAACGATTATGAAACAAATTCAATTAACCTATCACGAAGAAAGCGGATACCTCTATCCGGACCTTACCTTGCCGGAACAGACACATCATCCCATCGGAAAGTATGGTGACCTGTACCTTGCGTTCATTAAAGCACACCGCAAAGAGACATACACGACGCTTTTAACAACCGGAAGGCTGAATGAACATCTGTACTTGGTTGACGCGGAAGCAAAAGAAACAGTCAGGCGGCTGACTGCCGAATTGGTCAAGGCAAGAGGCATTGACGAAAAGCTAAAAGCCACTGATTCTCTTCGCTGGGTGCAGGAGATGAATAACTGCAAAGCGTGTGCGGAAGAGATTGTGATGGCATCTATTTACGGTTAAATATCTTGAGAAAGCAAAAACCATCGGGGGAAAATGCCCGATGGTTTTGTTGCTGTTTTCAAAGTGTCAACATGGCACCTTGATTTTTGCTTAATGGAATTTGGATGACAGCAGATAAAATTTATTTTCTCGATTCTGGTCATTTAGCTTGACGAGATGATTAAATTGTGGTATACTGTAGTTAATCAATTTTCTGTTCGGAGGATTACATGATTTTTACGGAAAGCGAAACGGTAGAATTAAAATCCGTTTATGCAGACAGCATAAAGAAAGAGATTGTTGCCTTTGCCAATACACACGGCGGTACGATTTACATCGGTGTTGAAGATGATGGCGAAGTGTGTGGCATTGATCATACCGATCTCGTCACGCAACAGGTCATGAATGCGGCGCGTGATGCGATAAAACCCGATGTTACTATGTTTATGCATATAGAATCTATCTCTGAAAACGGGAAACTCATCCTTGCGGTACAGGTACAGTGCGGAGCGCATCGACCATATTATCTTGCCGCAAAAGGGCTGCGTCCTGAGGGCGTTTTTGTCCGACAAGGAACTTCTTCTGTTCCGGCGTCCGATGCCGCTATTCGTCAGATGATCAAAGAAACCGATGGCGATAACTATGAGGATATGCGTTCGCTTGAACAGGAGCTGACCTTCGAAAAAGCAACTGCTGAATTTACAAGACGGAATTTGGATTTTGGCGAGACGCAGATGAAAACGCTTGGACTGATTGACTCCGATGGACTATATTCCAACCTTGCCCTCCTTCTTTCGGATCAATGCCCACACATTATCAAAGCGGCAACTTTTGCGGGCAAGGATCAGGCAAACTTTCAGGATCGCCGGGAATTCACCGGTTCGCTGTTACAACAGTTGGAGGATGCTTATTCCTATCTTGACCTTCGCAACAGAACATCCGCAACCTTTGAAGGGCTTCTTCGCATCGACCATAAAGATTATCCTGATACCGCTATCCGCGAGGCGTTACTCAATGCGATCGTTCACCGTGATTATGCGGTTTCAGCAAGCACGCTGCTCAGCGTGTATGCCGATCGCATGGAACTTATTTCAATCGGCGGTCTTGCCGGCGGTATTTCCTATGACGATATGATGCTTGGCATTTCCTATTGTCGCAACAAAAAATTGGCTAATATTTTCTATCGTTTGGGGCTGATAGAAGCATACGGAACCGGCATGAAGAAAATTATGTCTTCTTACACCGGATGTGCAGTAAAACCTGAGGTGCAGGTTACTTCCGGTGCGTTCAAATTTGTATTGCCGAATCAAAATACCGCAACACCGATTGAAATAAACCCTAATTCTGTTCTTGACGAGCGGGAAAAAACAGTTTTTGCCGTGCTTTCCGATCATAAGCTTCATCCTCGTGCCGAAATCGAAAAGGCACTTGGCGTATCTACATCCACGGTCAATCGCCTTCTGCGCAAAATGGTTGCCGCAGGAAAAGTCAAGGTCACGGGAACAACGAAAAATGCACTATATCAGAGGACAAATTACGGAGGACAAAACCATGATTGATACAAAGAAAGAACAGGAGCGCGACGAACTTCACCGCGCGATTTGGGCGATTGCGGATGAATTGCGCGGCGCTGTGGACGGATGGGACTTCAAAAATTACGTCCTCGGTACGATGTTCTATCGTTATATATCCGAAAACCTTGCAAATTACATAAGCGAAGGCGAGATCAAGGCGGGCAATGACGGCTTTGACTATGCCAGAATGTCCGATGCGGAGGCGGAATCGGCGCGGGAGGGCTTGGTGCAGGAAAAGGGGTTTTTCATCCTGCCGAGCGAGCTGTTTTGCAATGTCCTTGCCCGCTGTCAGTCGGACGAAAACCTCAACGAAACGCTGGAGACAGTTTTCCGTCATATCGAGGAATCCGCAAAAGGCACCGAATCCGAGGGGCAGTTTGCAGGGCTGTTCGACGATTTCGACGTCAACAGCAACAAGCTGGGCGCGACGGTGGCAAAGCGGAACGAAAAGCTCTGCAAATTGCTCATCGGCGTGGCGGATATGAACCTCGGCGATGTGAAGGATCACGACATTGACGCATTCGGCGATGCTTATGAATATCTGATGACCATGTACGCCTCCAATGCGGGCAAGTCGGGCGGCGAATTTTTCACGCCTGCCGATGTGTCCGAGCTTCTGACAAGGCTTGGCACGGTCGGGAAAACCGAGATCAACAAGGTCTATGACCCCGCGTGCGGGTCGGGTTCGCTGTTGCTGAAAGCCGAAAAAGTGCTTGGCAAGGACGCCATCCGCAACGGCTTTTACGGGCAGGAGATCAACATCACGACCTATAACCTCTGCCGCATCAATATGTTTCTGCATGACATCGGATTTGATAAATTCGATATTGCCTGCGAGAATACGCTGACCAACCCCGCGCATTGGGACGACGAGCCGTTTGAATTGATCGTCTCCAACCCGCCGTACTCCATCAAATGGGAGGGCGATGACAACCCGCTGCTGATCAATGATCCGCGCTTTTCTCCGGCGGGCGTGCTGGCACCGAAAAGCAAGGCGGACATGGCGTTTATCATGCACAGCCTTTCGTGGCTGGCGGCAAACGGCACGGCGGCGATTGTCTGTTTCCCCGGTATTCTGTACCGCGGGGGCGCGGAGCAGAAGATTCGGCGGTATCTTGTGGAAAACAACTTTGTGGATTGCATCATTCAGCTGCCTGCCAACCTCTTTTTCGGCACCTCCATTGCCACCTGCATTCTGGTGATGAAGAGAGGCAAAAGCGACAGCAAAACGCTTTTCATTGACGCGTCGAATGAGTGCATCAAGGTCACGAATAACAACAAGCTGACGCCCGAAAACATCGACCGCATCGTAGACACTTACACAAACCGCGCGGAGATCGCGCATTTCTCGCACCTTGCCGCGTTTGAGGAGATCGAAGCAAACGACTTCAACCTTTCGGTTTCCACCTATGTGGAGCAGGAGGACAAGCGGGAGAAGATCGACATTGTCAAACTCAATGCCGAGATTGAGGAGATTGTCAAGCGGGAAAATGTGCTGAGAGAGGAAATCCGGAAGATTATTGGGAAGATTGAGGGCAATAACAATGAAAAATCTATTTATTGATTCAAATATTTGGTTGTCACTTTATCATTTTACAAATGATGATTTGGCACAATTTTCAAAATTAAAAGATATGGTCAATAAAAGCATACGTCTGTTTGTTCCTCAGCAAGTATATGATGAGATTACGAGAAACCGAGAGGCAAAATTAAAAGATGCACTTAAATCTTTTGATATTAAAGCTTTCTGTTTTCCTGCTTTCTGCAAAGGGTATCCTGAATTTGAAACGGTTAAGAATGCGTATAACGACTTCATGAATAAAGCAAATACTTGGAAAAAAAGAATCGATGCCGATATTGAGACTCATCATTTACCCGCCGATGAAACAATAACACAGATTTTTGAAACAGTATGGCTGATTCCGTGCCAAGACTATGTAGATAAAGCTTATATGCGTTATCGGATTGGAAACCCTCCCGGAAAAGACAACAAATATGGTGATGCAATCAACTGGGAATGCCTGCTGGCTAATGTGCCTAACGGCGAAGATTTGTACTTTATCAGCGCGGATAAAGATTACTGTTCAGACATTACTGATGGACGGATTAAGGATTTCTTGAGACTTGAATGGAGAAACGTCAAAGGCTCTGAAATTCATTATTATAAGAATTTGGTTCCTTTCCTTACGGAGAATATTTCCAATATAAAATTGGAAACAGAGACCGAAAAGCAAAGACTTATTGACCAACTATCCAATAGTGGAAATTTTCAAAGTACGCACGCTACGATTGCTATGCTAAAAATGTTTTCTGGATGGACGGAAGATCAAATTGAGAAGCTTTGTACTATTGCGGAAGATAACACTCAAGTTTCATGGATACTAAAAGATCCGGATGTGTTCGAATTTTATAGCCATATTTTGTCGGAGAAAAATGTAGAAAGCCTGCCCGACAGTGCGGCAAAAAGAATTCTCGAAGAACTTTGCTATTCGGATAGTCAAGATGAACAAAACAATGCTAAAGCGGACACGGACCATGAACTTGAAGAGTACTTTAAACACTAAACGTAGAAGGTAAATTATGACCAGACTTGAAGAATTGATAAAAGAACTTTGCCCAAACGGAGTAGAACGTAAAAAGATAAAAGATGAGTATATCCGGCTTCGCGGCACCCCGATTACAGCGGGGAAAATGAAAGAAATTGAAAATTCAAACGGTGATATAAAAATTTTTGCGGGTGGGAAAACGGTCATCAATGCTTTTGAAAAAGACATTCCTAATGCAAATATCACAAGAGTACCGGCCGTATTGGTTCAATCCAGAGGTGTAATTGATGCGGTATACTATGATAAGCCGTTTACTTTTAAAAATGAAATGTGGGCATATACGGCGGAAAATGTTGTTTCAGTAAAATATCTTTATTACGTTCTGAAAAACAACATGGATTATTTTAGAAGTGCTGCTTCGGGCATGGGATCGTTGCCGCAAATATCACTGGGCGTAACGGAAGATTTTCAAATCCCCGTCCCCCCTCTTCCGGTGCAGGAGGAAATTGTCCGCATACTGGACAGTTTTACGGAACTCACGGCGGAACTCACGGCGGAACTCACGGCGAGAAAGAAGCAGTATGAGTATTATAGGGATGACCTTCTGAAATGCAACGCAACCATTCCGATGGTCAAGCTAAAAGACATTGCAACCGATATTTACCGCGGCGCGGGTATCAAGCGCGAGGAAGTGACAGAAAGCGGTATTCCGTGTGTGCGTTATGGCGAAATCTATACCACATATAATACTTGGTTTGACACTTGTAAATCTCATACGGATTTGAAATATGTACCGAACCCAAAGTATTTTGAACACGGCGATATTCTGTTTGCGATTACGGGCGAAAGTGTAGACGATATTGCAAAGTCTGTCGCGTATGTCGGGCACGAAAAATGTCTTGCGGGTGGCGACATTGTGGTTATGAAGCACAAACAAAATCCGCGCTATCTTGCCCATGTACTCGCCACACAAGCGGCACGCGAACAAAAGAGTAAAGGCAAGGTAAAAAGCAAAGTCGTACATTCCAATGTTCCCTCTATCGAACAGATTGAAATTCCGTTGCCCTCTCTGGATGTTCAGGAGCGTTATGCAAATGTTTTGGACAATTTTGAATCTCTTTGTAATGATCTAAAAATCGGTCTTCCTGCCGAGATAGAAGCGCGGCGGAAGCAATACGAATACTACCGTGATCTGCTCCTCTCCTTCGCATCCGACAGTTCACAATCTGTTAACGTAGAGAGAGAGAGAGAGAGAGAGAGAGAGAGAGAGAGAGAGCAGGAGTCGCGCGGAGCGCTGAAATCAGACTGCTCCAGTTCGTCTTCGGTTTCGCGCGGGTGACACTGGGGGAGATTGCACATTATTCCGTTGATAGAGTTCGTGCTGAACACCTTTCACCCGATAATTATGTAGGCGTTGATAATATTTTGCAAAACAGAGCCGGAAAAACAGTATCAAATTGCGTTCCGACAATTGGAATTTTGACAGCTTATAACAAAGATAACATACTTATCGGTAATATTCGTCCCTATTTGAAAAAAATTTGGTTTGCAACAAACGAGGGCGGAACAAATGGAGACGTTCTTGTTATCCAGTGCAATGACACCATTGCTTTTCCGAAATATCTTTATTATATATTGGCATCCGATTCTTTCTTTAACTATGACAACAGTCATGCCAAGGGCGCAAAAATGCCACGCGGTGATAAAGGGGCGGTAATGCAATACAGTTTTTCTATTCCTTCTCTTGAAAAGCAAGCCGAAGTTGTTTCCATTCTCGACCGTTTTGACGCACTTTGCAACGACCTGTCAAGCGGTCTCCCCGCCGAAATCGAAGCCCGCAAAAAACAATACGCGTTTTATCGCGATCAATTACTTTCTTTTTGAGCGCTTCAAAAATCACCTTAACAAGGAGATATTATGTCGTACTTTAACATTATCGCCGAAACATCGGAAAACACCGTTATTACAGAATATAAGCCGATGGGAGCGCGCGCCGACGCCTATCAGAGTGAAGCTGCGCTCGAAGCGGAGTTTATCCGCCTTCTGACACAGCAGGGCTATGAGGACAAGCCGATTCACTGCGAGGCGGAGCTGATCTCCAACCTGCGCGCACAGTTGGAAATGCTGAATAACTACCGCTTTTCCGACGGCGAATGGGAGCGGTTCTTTTCCGAGTGCATTGCCAATGCCAACGACGGCATTGCGGAAAAGACCCGCAAGATTCAGGAGGACAATGTGCAGGTTCTGCGGCGCGATGACGGAAGTACGAAAAATATCACGCTGATTGACAAAAAGAACATTCACAACAACCGTTTGCAGGTCACCAATCAATACATAGTCACCAAAGACGACGGCGCGAAGCACGACAACCGCTATGACGTGACCGTGCTAGTCAACGGGTTTCCGCTCGTCCACATTGAGCTGAAGCGCCGCGGTGTTTCCATCCGCGAGGCGTTCAACCAAATCGACCGCTACCAGCGCGATTCCTTCTATGCCGGCTCGGGGCTGTTTGAGTATGTGCAGATTTTTGTCATCTCCAACGGCACAAACACGAAATACTATTCCAACAGCACGCGTTTTAATGCCGTCAAGGATACCCGCGCCGCCTCCGGCAAGAAGGGCAAAACAAGCAACAGCTTTGAATTTACTTCCTATTGGGCGGACGCGAACAACCGTATCATTCCCGACCTCATCGACTTCGCCAAGACCTTTTTCGCCCGCCATACGATTCTCAACATTCTGACGCGCTATTGCGTTTTCACCTCCGAAAATCTGCTTCTCGTCATGCGCCCGTATCAGATTACGGCAACCGAGCGGATTCTCAACCGCATCGAAATTGCAAACAATTATAAGAAATACGGCAGCATCGCAGGCGGCGGTTACATCTGGCACACCACGGGAAGTGGCAAAACGCTGACTTCCTTCAAGACCGCACGGCTCGCCTCGGCGTTGCCCTATATCGACAAGGTTCTGTTTGTCGTGGACCGCAAAGACCTCGACTATCAGACCATGAAGGAATACGACCGCTTTGAAAAGGGTGCGGCGAACTCCAACACCAGCACGGCGATCCTGAAAAAGCAGCTTGAGGACGAGAACTGCCATATCATTATTACGACTATTCAGAAGCTGGCAACCTTTATCAAGAAAAATCCCGGTCACGCGGTCTATCAAAAGCATGTTGTCATCATCTTTGACGAATGCCATCGTTCCCAATTCGGCGATATGCACACGGCGATTGTGAAGAACTTCCGCAAGTACCATCTGTTCGGCTTTACCGGAACGCCGATTTTCTCGGTCAACGCGCAAAAGGCGCACACCTCGCAGTTTTTCACGACCGAGCAGACCTTTGGCGACCAACTGCACACCTACACCATTGTGGACGCGATCAATGACCACAACGTCCTGCCGTTCCGCGTGGATTACGTCAAAACAATGGACGTTGACGAGCAGATGGTGGATGAAGATGTTTACGACATCGACCGTGAGCGGGCATATATGGCGCCCAAGCGGATCGAGCTTGTGACCAAATACATCCTTGACCATTTCGACCAAAAGACATATCGTGGCGACAAGACCTACATTTACAACACGCTGACCAACATTTCCGAGGTGGCGTCCGCCGCGCGCGGGGCTGTGGAGGAGATCAAGCAAAAGCAACGGCTTTCGGGCTTCAATTCCATGCTTGCGGTCGCATCCGTGCCGATGGCAAAGCTCTATTACAACGAATTCAAGCGGCAGATGTCCGTCGACCCGACCAAGAAGCTGCGCATTGCCACCATTTTCAGCTATACCACCAACGAAGCCGACCCCGACAGCGACCTTTTGGACGAGGAAAATCCGGAGGACACCTCCGCGCTTGACGCGAGCAGCCGCGATTTTCTCGACAGCGCCATCCGCGACTATAATGAGATGTTCCACACCAACTATTCCACCGACGGCGACGGATTTCAGAGTTATTACAAGGACGTTTCCCTGCGGATGAAGAACAAGGAGCTTGACCTTTTGATCGTGGTCAATATGTTCCTGACCGGTTTTGACGCAACCACACTCAACACGCTGTGGGTGGATAAAAACCTGCGGATGCACGGGCTGATTCAGGCATTCAGCCGCACCAACCGAATTTTGAACAGCATCAAGACCTTTGGCAACATCGTCTGCTTCCGCAACCTGCAAAAGCGGGTGGACTCCGCCATTTCGCTGTTCGGCGATAAAAATGCGGGCGGCATTGTCCTGATGCGCAAGTTTGACGACTATTACCATGGTTATATCGATGTAGTGCATCAGTCCCACCCCGGATATGTGGACATGATAACGGAACTGGAAACCGACTTCCCATTGTCCGAGCCGCGCGTGGAGGGAGAACAGAACCAAAAGCATTTTATCGCGCTGTTCGGGGCAATCCTTCGGATGCGCAATCTGCTTTCGTCTTTCGATGAGTTTGCGGGGAAGGATCTGCTGTCCGAGCGGGACTTGCAGGACTATCTCGGACGGTATCAGGATCTGCGCGATGAATGGCGCGAGCGGCGGCGTGACGGGCAGAAAGAGGACATCACCGACGATGTGGTGTTTGAAGTCGAGCTGATCCGTCAGATCGAGATCAATATTGATTACATTCTTTTGCTTGTCAAGAAGTATCATGATACACACGGGACAGACAAAGAGATTCTGATCACGATTCAAAAAGCCGTTGATGCCAGCCCTGAATTGCGCAGTAAAAAGGCATTGATTGAGACCTTCATTTCCGGCATCAACGACGTGGAAGATGTGCTGACCGAATGGCACGGCTATGTGGCGCAGGAAAAGGAAAAAGAGCTGTCCGCCATCATTGCCGATGAAAAGCTGAACGAGAGCGAGACACGCAAATTTATCGATAACGCCTTCCGCGACGGGGAGATTAAGACGACCGGCACCGATATTGACAAACTGATGCCGCCCACATCCCGCTTCGGCGGCGGAAACCGCGCAGAGAAAAAGCGCGGAATCATAGAAAAACTGAAGGGCTTCTTTGAGAGGTTCTTTGGGATTTAAAATGATTTAACACTAAAGTCGTCAGTGAAGTTACACCTCAAGTAATGAAAACACAACGGAACTATTTATTACAATGTGCGATGCGTCATAATTGTATAAAAATACTCCAGCAGCATACGCTATCAGTAGTATTTGCTATGCGGAGGATGTTCTATTATGAATTTCATTGTTTCAGGAATTAATCCACCATTAAAAAATGCATCTAATCAAACTCTATTTGAAATTATCACTTTCAAAAACACAACAGTATTCGAACGGAAAATAACCAATTTGATACCCTTATCTGAGACAAGAGTAAGTTTTTTATAAACAAACAATATTTATATTTATATATCATGACGATTAGTACAAATAAAGGATCTCAAATGACCGAACAAGAACAACTTCACGCACAGGAAGAACCTCTATCCCTCCCCCGGCAGGTTGTTGACATGATCATGTCAACTCTTCAAAGCGGAACTGCCAAAGAAATAGCGGAACGCAATATGTCTGATCGACTGGATATATCCGAGGTGTTGCCGAATGTCGATACGACAAATTGGTGTGAAGGAGCGCAGGGCTATATAAAAGAAATCTATCGTATCGTAAAAGGGACAAGCCTTGACACACGGCACGATCTGAAGCTCTCTTTTCCTCCCTCCGATTTTTCCAAAACCGATGATCCGGTTTCGCTGACATACGAGGGATGCTACAAAGCCGTCGGTTACTATACCGCCATCATCAATGCCTCTCCGGAACTCAAAGCAGCATTCATTGAAGCAATGGCACAACACGGCATTGATGCAGACAACTGTAATGAGCTTCTCAAACGCGAATGGGATATATGGGCGTATCTGCTCTCCCTACCGGAGATTGCAAAACTGACAAAATCCATGCCGTCATACGAAGATTACAACCGGAGCAAGCCCGAAAATCGTTCTTTGATCAGTGCGGCGAGAAAAATTGAACATACAAAAAACGGAGCCATCGTTGAAAAAGTGTCGATAGAAACCGGCGGCCCGAAGGATGAAAACGGCAAGGCTACACCGCTTGAAATTGCATCGTCGGATGATATGGTTGCAGAGGTCACAGAACGCATTATGGTGCAACAATGTCTTTCCCTGCTGAGTGAAACCGACCGTGAGATCCTGATTCGCCATGCGAACGGTGAAACCTATGCCGCTCTTGCGAATGCTTACGGTTATAAAACCGCGAGTGGGATGCAGAAACGAATTGCGCGGATAAAAAAGCAAGTTGTCAGCCAAATGGGTACCAATGCAAAATAATCTTTTCCGCACATTTGCACGGAAATCATAAAAGCCCTATACTATAAGCAGAAAGGAAGTGAGCTGGTGGCAAAGAAAGAAGTCGAAGGACTGGTGGCGGTGATTTACGCCCGCTATTCCAGTGAAAATCAGCGCGAAGAATCCATTGAAGGACAGATGCGGGAATGTTATGCTTTTGCAAAGAAGAACGGAATTTCGGTTGTCGGTGAGTACATTGACCGTGCCTTTTCTGCCAAAACAGACCGCCGTCCGGATTTTCAGCGCATGATCAAAGACAGCGCAAAGCACAATTTCAATATGGTTATCGTTTGGAAGCTCGACCGTTTTGCCCGTAACCGTTACGACTCCGCTCACTACAAGGCACTGCTTAAAAAGAACGGTGTCAAGGTAATGTCTGCCGTAGAGCGTATCTCCGACGGCGCCGAAGGAATTTTGCTGGAATCGGTACTTGAAGGCATGGCGGAGTACTATTCTGCCGATTTGTCAGAAAAGGTACTGCGCGGGCATACCGAAAATGCGCTCAAATGCAAGTATAACGGTGGGACAATGCCAATCGGATATTATGCCGATAAGGAACAGCATTATGTCGCGGACTCTTTAACTGCCCCATTCGTTTTAGAAGCCTTTCGACATTACGATGAAGGCCTGACAATGAGTGAAATCGCTGCCGTTCTGAATCAACACGGACTCAAAAACAAACGAGGCGGAGATATCGACATAGACAGCGTTTCACGGATGCTCTCCAATCGGAAATACATCGGAGAGTATAGATACCGCGACATCATAATTCCGAACGGGATCCCCGCGTTGGTTCCCCAAGATCTGTTTGACCGTGTACAGGTGAAAATTGCAAAAAACAAAAAAGCTCCCGCCCGTCACAAAGCGGAAGACGATTATCTCCTGACTACAAAGCTGTTTTGCGGCGAATGTGAATCCTTGATGGTCGGTGAATGCGGCACAAGCCGAAGCGGTGCGGTTCACCATTACTACAAGTGTACCAACGCAAAACGACACGGCGGATGCCGAAAAAAAGCAATAAAAAAGGACTGGATTGAAAACCTTGTTGTTTTGGAGATTCGGAAAAAGCTTGAAGACGCACGCTTTATCGATGATATCGTTCACGCATTCATGGAGTTCCAGACTGCTGAAAATACAGTTATTCCACATTTGAAACAATCATTAGCGGAGCTCAACAAATCCATTGACAATATTCTTGCCGCCATAGAACAAGGGATTTTCACCCAGTCTACCAAGCAACGACTTGAAGAATTGGAAAGCAAGAAAAAAGATATTGAAATCGAGATCGCCAAGGAGAGCATCCGCCGCCCGTTACTAAATGAGGATCAAGTACGATTTTGGTTTGAGCGTCTGCGCAATTTGAACATAAATGAACTGTCCCACCGGAAACGACTGATCGACACATTTTTGAATTCTGTGTTTGTTTACGATGATAAACTGCTTATCAACTGCAATTATCCCAACACAAACACAATTGTGCGATTTTCCGATATAAATGCAACACTCAACGGTTCGGATATACTCGCATGTGGGCGACCAATCACGGTATTCATAAGGCATTTGAGTACTAAAATCGCGGTTTTGACCGCAGCTGAAGCCGCAGGGGAAACTCTGCGGCTTTTTCACATATAGGGGGATTTATTTTATGGCATCTGTTACACAAAGAATTTCACAAATCAAACAACCTTACGGTGGATATTTACCCCTAAAATCTTTTTCAAAAGCAATATTTGATGACGGATTTACACTAAACGAAAGCGAAAACATTCACGCTTCATTGGTCGGCATGGCCGTTGACTATTTAACACGTTTTTTATTGGGTGATTCTGTCGATAAAGCGTTTCACATTTCGTGGTTAGGCGCATCCAATATTGGAATGCTCAACAAAGCTACAATGTTGATGTCTAAAGTTACTGGTTTAGACGATATCTCAATTATTTCCGCTTGCAAGCTCGCAGGTTTTGACGTTTGTTTTAGATCTTCCAAATCTGCATATAAGCCAATTGAAAATATAAATCCTGATATACCTACCATTGAAAATATAAGAATAATGGTTAATCGAAGCGTATCTTTTTGGAACAAATATGGACCAATTGTATGTAGCGAACCAACTTTCGAAGGTGGTTATACCGATGCCGTCAACACAGGAGATGGCGATTTTCTAAGTAAAGATACTTTGTGGGATTTTAAAGTTTCAAAATCCGCGCCATCATCCAAACATACATTACAAATTTTAATGTATTATGTTATGGGTTTACACTCTATACACAAACATTTTAAAAACATATCTAATCTCGGCATTTTCAACCCTCGATTAAACATCGCTTATATTTGCCCAATAAATTCCATATCGGCAGAAACTATTGCGGAAATTGAAAATTCTGTTCTCTGCTATGGTGGTTCTTTCTTTGAAAATCGGGAATATATTTCACACTCCGAATCATCCAAAACCACTTTTGATGAATACACTGTCGCAGACATTTGTAATATGACTGGATTTAAAAAAAGTATAGTGTACGCAGATATACGTTCCGGCTGTCTTAGAGCGTACAAAAAAGGTAACAAGTATTCTATTTCTCAGGCAGATTGCTTCGAATACATAGAGCGAAAAAAATTGCAGCAAAGAATACAGATAGGTATATCTATCGCAGGTATAATTATTGCTATTCTATTTGTAATTTTTATGTCCGGTAAAATTTGAATTATTCTTTGCCTACAGCGATGCAATTATTGAGGGGCGACTGTTCGTGGTCGCCCCTCTTTCGTTATGCGTTTTTCGCTTGCTTTTTCATCTCCGCGATTTCCGCTTTCATAGTTTTGATCAGCTCTGCGAGCTTTTCCTCGCATTCCTCTCGTGTCTTGGCGTAGACATTCTTGGATATGCGTTTGCCGTTAACTCTCGGCGTGAACCGCCCTTCGTAGAGGTGGTCGTTTATCATCGTCACGCACCCCGTGCCACTCTTGCGTATCTTGCCCTTGTAGGGCTCAAATTTCTTCTCCGGCGTGGCTTTCGTGAGGGTGGGTTCACTTGCCTTGGGTGGCTCCACACTTTGCGTGAATTCGGGCATTTGTGCGTCTGTACCGCCAATCTCTCGGTCGATTCTCACGGCTGCCTGCTGTTGCATGGTATCGGTAATGTGGCTGTAGATGTTGAGTGTAGTCTCGGCGCTGATGTGTCCTATCATAGCGGAGAGCGTTTTAATATCCATACCGTTTTCGAGTGCCATTGTAGCGAAGGTGTGGCGCAGATCGTGGAATCGGACTTTCTTACATTGCGCTCGCTTCAATATCTTTTGAAATCTTCCATAGAGTGAGTCGGGATTTCTCGGTTCGCCTTCCTTCACGGGTGACGGAAATACCCAATCACAGGTGGCGTTTTTCTTAAGCTCCGCAAGAATTTCTACCATGCCGGGCGGCAGAAGTATCGTTCGGATCGAGGATTTTGTCTTGGGCTTGGAGATCAGCGTCTGTGTACCTTTCTTTACCACCTGACGCCTGATGTGAAGCTCGCCAGTATCGAGATTGACATCTTTCCATTGAAGGCCGAGTATCTCCCCACGGCGCATGCCCGTGGTCAGTTCGAGGAGAAACAGCTCATAATACCCCTCGTCTTGTGCCTGGATCAGAAATCTTTTGATCTCGTCTTGCGTCAACACCTGCATTTCTTTTGCCTTTTTGGGTGGCAGTCTGCAACCGATTGCAGGATTAGTCGTGATCAGACCTTCCGTCACTGACTTTTCAAGTGCCGTTCGACAGGTGGTATGGCAGGAGCGCACCATTCTGTCGGACAAGCCCTCGCCGTAAATTCTGTGAGCCTGCGCCTGCCACCCTTCTTCAGCCGTGCATAGAACTGTTGCAGGTCGTTCTGCGTGAGCTTGTTCATCGGAATTTTGCCGATTTCGGGGATGATGTGGTTGTAGATGCGGTTCTCGTAGCACTCTTGCGTTGTCTGTCTGATCTTGGGTTTGGAGAAGTTCTGATACCAGAAGTCCATCCAATCGCCAAACGGCATATCGGGCTTGAGTCTGTCGCTGGTTCTGCCCCATTTCTCCTTGAGAGCTTGGAGTTTTTCCTTGCATTCTGCCTGCGTTTTAGCGGTTACATTTTTGGTCTTGGGATTGCCGTTTTCATTATAACCGATAATGATTCGTCCTTCCCATCGACCGTCTTTGCGAAGGAATACACTACCTTCGCCGTATTTTCTTTTTGCCATCGATTATTCCTTTATCATAATTTTTTGCATCATACTGCCCACCACGGCGGATGCGCTTTTCTGCATATCGCTCGTTACGTGGGTGTAGGTGTCCAGCGTAAAGCTTGCGTTGGTGTGACCAAGGATGCCTGCCAAGGTCTTGGGATCCACACCGCCTTGCGTGGCGTGGGTCGCAAAGGTGTGGCGAAGGTCGTGGAAGCGTATCAGCGGAAGCTCGGCATTTTTCAGTATCACCTTCAGCTTACGGTAAGCGCTGGCAGGGCTGATTGGCTGTTCGGGATGCAGAAAGTGTGGGAAGACCCACTCGGTGATTGCTGTCTGCTTTTTGCTTTTCAGCAGTTCAGCCACACTCGGCGGCATCTGAATACAGCGGACACCGGTCTCGGTCTTGGTCTCGCCGATGCTGACACCGCCGCCCTTTTTAACCGACACCGACCGCTTGACTTGAAGCTTGTTTTCCTCAAAGTTGATGTCCTGCCACTTCAGCCTGCAGATCTCACCTCGGCGCAGACCCGTCATAACCTCCACATAGAAGAAGTCACACCAGTACTCATGCCCCTTGATGGCTTTAAGGAAGGTTTCAAGCTGATCGTCACCAAGAATCTGCTTTTCGGGATAGTTGCACTTGGGAACGGTCGTTCCATTCGTCGGATTCTTTACCAGAAGTCTCTCCCTGACGGCAATGTCCAAGGCTTCGTGGAGCATCATGTGTACCCCTCTGACCATGCTGTCGGCAAGTGTCTTGCCGTGAATCGGATGCTCACGGACGCGCCCTTCCTTCTTGATTTTATTATAGGCTCCACCGCGCAAAGGAAAAAGAGTTGAAAAAGAGGCGCAATTGTGGTATAA
>CAMEON010000016.1 GCA_945929845.1 uncultured Clostridia bacterium
CCTGTACGGCATGAGGAACGGGGTGGAGGGTCTGCTCCGGGGGGACATGGTGGATCTGAATGCCTGCTTTGACCCTGCCTGCGGCGGCTGTGCCGAGGAGTTGGACACCCTGACCCTGACACCCGCCGCCGCTCTTGGCTCCTGCCGCCGTCGCCTCCCCGTCCGGGACTCCGACCAGTGGGAGCCGGTGATGGGGCAACTGCTGGACAGGCTGAAGCAGTATCACATCCGCTACTTCTTCTACATAGGCGGCAACGACTCCATGGACACCGTGGAGAAGCTGTCCGTCTACGCCCAGGCGCAGGGCTATGATATGCGGGTGGTGGGTGTACCGAAGACCATCGACAATGACCTTATGGGTACGGATCACACCCCCGGCTACGGGTCGGCGGCCAAGTACATCGCCGTGACCATGGGGGAGATCCTGCGGGATACCGCCGTGTATACGCAACCCGCCGTGACCGTGGTGGAGATCATGGGGCGGGATGCCGGGTGGCTCACCGCCGCCGCCGCCTTGGGACGGCTGGTCAGCGGGCAGGAGCCGGATCTTGTCTACCTGCCGGAGCGGGTCTTTGATTTTGATGCCTTCTATGAGGATGTGGCGGCGGCTCTGACCCGCCACCCCAGTGTGGTGGTGGCTGTGTCCGAGGGACTGCGGTGCGCCAACGGCTCCTATGTGGGGGAGGGAACCCAGAGCGGCTCGGTGGATGCCTTCGGCCACCGGTACCTGGCGGGTACCGGAAAGGCACTGGAGCTGGCGGTCAGGGAGAGATTCGGATGCAAGGTACGGTCGGTGGAGCTGAATCTGCCCCAGCGGTGTGCCGCCCACCTGCTGTCTGCCCAGGATATTGAGGAGTCCCTGGCGGTGGGGGCCGGTGCCGTGTCTGCCGCCGTGGCAGGGGTCAGCCGGGCTATGATGACCATCCGACGCACCGAGGGCAGTGCGTACGGCTATACCATCGGGCAGGAGGACATCGCCTCCATCGCCAACCGCACCCGCCAGGTGCCGGACAATTTCATTACCCCCCGGGGCAATCAGGTGACGGACGATTGCCTGCGCTACCTGCTCCCCCTCATCCGGGGAGAGCGATACCCGGTCTATGACAAGGGTCTGCCCCGTCAGTATGTGTTTCGGTGAGGTACATATTCATGAATGTCAGTGAGACTGCTTGTAAGACCCGGGCGGAGACGGTGCTGTCCGACAACGACCTGCTGTGTTGTTGCCCGGGGATAGTGAAAGGCTGAAACCGAAGATGTACAACCAAAAGAAATGAAAAAGCCCCCGCCGTTTTTCTGACGGCGGGGGAAGCTGTATATATGGAAAATCCGGTGTGCTGTGCAAACTCGGCTTCCACTGGGATGGTATGGCAGTTGAACCTTGCCAGTTGGCAGGTCAGCGGTTATAAGATCACATAGAAGAAGATGCCGATGAAGTGCATGATGCTGCCGATCAGGGTGAACACATGGAAGGCCGCATGGGTGTAAGGGATCCTGGTTCCGAAACCGTAAAGGACAGCCCCCAGGGTGTAGGCCACACCGCCGCCCACCATCCAGAGCAGACCCGGCAGGGTCAGGGCTTCCAGCGTGGGTCGGAAAGCCAGCATGATGCACCAGCCTACGCCCAGGTAGCAGAGCATGGACAGCGTGGCGTACTTGTGCAGGTCAATGGCGGTGAAGACAGTGGACAGGATGCACAGCCCCCACACCGCCCCGAACAGCCCCCAGGCCCAGCCCGGCGACACCGGACGGAGGGCGCACAACAGCACCGGTGTGTAGGTGCCGCCGATGAGGATGTTGATGGCGCAATGATCCAGCACCTGCATGACCTTTTTGGCCATGATGGGATGCAGACCGTGGTACACGCTGGACATGGTGTACAGAAGCACCAGCGAGGCACCGTAGATAGCTCCGCTCACCACTGCCCAAAGGTCATGGCGCAGGGCGGCGAAGGTCACGCACAGCACCAGTGCCACGATCCCCAGGGCACCGCCGACGATATGGGATATGGAATGGAATAGCTCCTCCCCCGGGGTATAGTCAGGGAGCGTGCGATCCTTGAGTCTGGTTCTTGTCATAAGAAGATCTCCTTTCCTGTGTTCTGCGGGCTGTATTTGTTATCCGTTCATTATTATTTGCTGTTTAACGGCTTTATATGTTATCTGTTATCCATGCCGCATGATGCGGCTCGGTGTCAGCGGCTCTCCACCCGCACACCGTCACTGCCATAGAAGAACAGAGCCAGTGTGCCGGGGCCGACATGACAGCCGGTGACAGGCTCATACATGACGGTCATGATCTCCCGGGGCGGCCGATGGCGGCGCAGGAGACTGCACAGGTACTCTGCATCCTCGACACAGTCCCCATGGGCAATGCCGATGGTCTGATTCTCCGGTTCGCTGACCAGCTGATCGTACCGCTCGGCCAGCATTTCAATGGACTTCTTCCGTCCTCGGCACTTGCCGTCCGAGACGATGCGTCCTGCGCTGTCTCCCACCAGGATGGGCTTGATGCCCAGCGCTGTCCCCAGGAGCGTAGCGGTGCCGGAGAGACGCCCGCCTCTGTGGAGGTAGCGGAGGTCATCCACCGTGAATACCTGGTACATCCGGTGCCGCAGGGCGTTCAGACGGGACGCAACCTCCTCAATGCCGCACCCATCACGCTGCCAGGTCAGGGCTTTCAGTACCAGAAGGCCCTCGCCCAGGGAGGCACCCAGGGTGTCCACGGTCATGATCTTACGCCCGGGGTACACGCTTCGCATTTCCTCGGCGGCCTGCTCGGCGCAGTGGAAGGAGCCGCTGATGCCGGAGGACATGCCAATGTACAGCACATCCTTTCCCTGCAGGAGGTGCGGCTCCATGTAGTCCATGAACTGCCGGGTGTTGATCTGGGAGGTCGTGACGGCTTTTCCGGCCCGCATGCCGTCATAGAATGTGCGGGCGTTGAAGTCGCTGTGACAGGGAGCGGGTAGTTCCTTGCCGTCCATACAAAGGGTAAACGGAACCACGGGCAGTTGCCAGTGCAGGATGGTCTCCCGGGACAGATTGGCTGAAGTATCAGTCATAATTACATAATCCATATGCTCACCTCGCATAATCTAATAACGAATATTATGTTACACCATTTTTCTGATTATGTCAATAGCAAAATTGTAAATAAAACTCTTGATTTTTTGAACAAAATATGATATACTGTATCAAAAGGTGAAATGGATGGCCTACCGAAGGTGAAGAGCCTCGCAGGATCGCCGTCTGTACCGTACAGGGAAGGATGGTCAAGTGTATGACATACGACAAGGAATTGGTGGCGGAGAAGCTGCACCGCTGGGATAAGTACCTGAGCAACTACCGTATGCCGCCGTGGGAGAGCATACCGGATCTGGGGCTGTACATGGAGCAGGTGATCATCCTGCTCCAGCAGTACCTGGACTACCTGCCGTTGAAGTTCAAGGAGGATCCTCTCATCACAGCGGCTACCGTCAATAATTATGTCCGCATGAAGATCATGCCGGAGCCACGGAAGAAGCGGTATTACCGCATCCATCTGGCATACCTGATCCTCATCATGACCCTGAAGCAGAGCCTGAGCATTCAGATGATCGGCAGGCTCATCCCGGTGGGGCAGTCCGAGGAGCAGATCGAACAGGTGTACCGGGCATATGCCGCACGGCACCGGGCAGTGACAGAGTATTTCGTGGAGCAGGTGCGCCTGCTGGCGGCTCCCATTCTGGGCTGTACACCCACGGTTCCTATTTCGACACAGGAGCCGGAGGAGCTGGTCGTCATGTCCGCCATGTTCGGCGGGCTGTCCCGCCTGTTGTCTGAGAAGCTCCTGCTTCTGGAGGGAGCCTCGGAGGAGGAGGGCAACAAGCAGGAGGGGGATGCACCGGCGGCTCCCCCGGAACCGGAGGTAGCTCCTGCTGTATCTGTTCCGGTAGAGGACGGGGAGAACGCTGGGAACGATAAGGACGAATAGAGCGCTGGGGAAACTTTCTGAAGGAAGTTTCCCCAGACCCTTTCAAAGACTTTCAAAACAGTGTGCAGAACAGTGTATAATACATGTTTTGATAGTTCTTGGGGGTATGGGGGCGGAAGTTTGCCGTATGGCAAACTTCTTGAACTGGCAACGCCAGTTCTCTTCTTATCAAGAAGCCCCCAGGCGTTCTCCCGCATCCTCGGCTCGTAATAAAATAAAGCCCCGAATTTTCAAAAACCCCTTGACAAAGGGGGCGATGTGTGTTATAATCTGTAAAGCAATTTGCTTTACACCCTTTCGGATGCAGTGGGTCATTGCGGAAAGGCGGTGTCTGATATGTTTGAAAAGAATCTCGGGATCGGCTATCTGCTGGATTTCTATGGGGATATACTGCCGGAGCGGCGGCGGGACATCATGGAGCTTTACTACAACGATGACCTGTCCCTCTCTGAGATCGCCGAGCAGATGGGCATCACCCGTCAGGCCGTCCGGGAGACGGTCAAGAAGACGGAGGCAGACCTTCTCTTTTATGAGGAAAAGCTGGGGCTTCTCCGCCGCTTCACCGAAGTACAGACCCATGCGGCCAGGGCCATCGCCCTTTGCGAGGAGGCCGGGGAGCCGGTTTCCGACGAGCTGCGCCGGGAGATACATCGGCTGGCGGAGCTGGTCAGCATGAAGTAGCAGGGCAATGCCCTCGCTCGTTGCAAGCAAAGCGCACGCCATTGGTTTTTTGCCTTTTGTCTGATAAGCACCTGTGAAAGGAGGCTGTCCTCATGGCTATGTTTCAGAGCCTCAGCGAAAAGCTGGAAAACGCATTCAAAAAATTCAGGAATAAGGGAAAGCTCACCGAGGCCGATGTCAAGGCCGGTATGCGTGAGATCAAGCTGGCTCTGCTGGAGGCGGATGTCAACTTCAAGGTGGTCAAGGATTTCATAAAGATCGTCACAGAGCGGGCTGTGGGCACCGAAGTCATGGAGTCCCTCCTGCCCGGACAGCAGGTGGTCAAGATCGTGGATGAGGAGCTGACCCGCCTGATGGGCGGTTCCCAGTCCAAGCTGGAGATCGCCTCCAAGCCCCCCACTGTCATCATGATGGTTGGCCTTCAGGGTGCCGGTAAGACCACCCATGCCGGAAAGCTGGCGGGCATGTATAAGAAACAGGGCAAGCGACCCCTCTTGGTAGCCTGCGATGTCTACCGCCCCGCCGCTATCAAACAGTTGGAGGTGCTGGGCGAGAAGCTGGGTGTGCCGGTCTTCCAGATGGGAGACAGGGAGGATCCGGTAAGGATCGCCGCCGAGGGCATCCGCCTGGCCGAGCAGAAGGGCTACGACATGGTGTTCATCGACACCGCCGGCCGGTTACAGATCGACGAGACCCTGATGAACGAGCTGATCCGCATCAAGGAGAAGGTGCATCCCACCGAGATCCTGCTGACGGTGGATGCCATGATCGGTCAGGAGTCCGTCAATGTGGCGGAGACCTTCAACAACCTGCTGGACATCACCGGTGTCATCCTGACCAAGCTGGACGGCGACACCCGGGGCGGTGCGGCTCTGTCCATCCGCTATGTCACCGGGAAGCCCATCAAGTTCATCGGCGTGGGAGAAAAGCTGGATGCCATTGAGCCTTTTTACCCCGACCGTATGGCCAACCGCATCCTGGGCATGGGCGATGTGCTGACCCTGATCGACAAGGCTCAACAGCAGTTGGACGAAAAGAAGGCCGCCGAGTTGGAGCAGAAGATACGGCAATCCACCTTCACGCTGGACGATTACCTGGAGCAGTTTGAGCAGATCAAGGGCATGGGCTCCCTGGATCAGTTGGCCGGGATGATCCCCGGCATGAAGCCCGGTGCCCTCAAGGATGCCCAGATCGACGAGAAGGCACTGGCACACCAGCAGGCCATCATCCGGGCCATGACCGCCGAGGAGCGTCGCCGGCCGGATGTGGTGCTCAATGCATCCAGAAAACGCCGCATTGCCGCCGGGAGCGGCACCACGGTGGAGGAGGTCAACAAGCTGCTCAAGCAGTTTGAGCAGATCCGGAAGCTGATGAAGCAGTTTTCGGACATGGGCCGCACCGGCGGCCGCCGTGGCCGCATGGGCAAGGGCATGAAGCTTCCGTTCTGACCGGCATCCGACAAGGATGACGGACAGACGAAGTCATATACAAATACCAGAAGCAAAACCAATCATTCATTTTTGGAGGAACAAAATCATGGTCAAGATCAGACTGACAAGAATCGGCGCCAAGAAGGCTCCCTGCTACCGTGTTGTCGTTGCCGACAGCCGCTACCCCCGTGACGGTCGTTTCATCGACCTTGTGGGTACCTACAACCCCATGACCGACCCTGCCGAGGTCAAGCTGGATGCAGAGAAGGCAAAGGCTTGGATCGCCAAGGGTGCACAGCCCACCGAGACCGTTAAGGCTCTGTTCAAGAAGAACGGCATCATTGACTGACCCTCTGTCGGAGATAGCAAGTATGGCAGAGCTTCAAACGACTTTACACGACATAGCAGCCGCTATTGTGGACAGTCCGGATGAGGTCAGTGTCACCACCGAGGAGACCGATGACGCCATTACCATGACCCTGCATGTCGCCCCTGACGATATGGGCATGGTCATCGGCCGCCATGGCCGCATCGCCAAAGCCATCCGCACCGTCATCAAGGCCGCTTCCGCTTCCAGCACCAAACGGGTCAATGTAGAGATCCGCTGACGCCGGCATAGCAAAACACCCGCACAACGCCCATCCGGCGGTGCGGGTGCTTTTTCCTATGTACGAATACTGCCGGACGGGTCTTACTCCCCGGAAACGGTTCCTGCGACAGTGCCGTTGATCTCCCCGTGTACCTTGCCCCGGATGTGGCCGTTGACAATGCCGTTGATGTCCCCCATGACCTCTCCGTCGATGTCCCCGTCTATGTTTCCGGTGATGTCTCCGCCCACCACGGCTTCCGGGCCGATGCCGCCCAGAATGTCGCCGTCAAAGTCCCCGTCCACACGGCCGAGCAGGTCGCCATCCAGAAGGCCGTTGAAGTCCCCTTGGATCAGCCCGGACAGATCGCCCAGTATGGAGCCGTTGAAGTCACCCTGCACCATGCCAGCCAGGCTCCCGTCCAGAAGCCCGTTGAAGTCGCCGGACACAAGGCCGATCAGATTGCCGCCCAGCTTGGGGCAGTTCAGATCCCCGCCGATATGGCCGCACAGATCCCCGTCTATGTCCCCATTCATGTCTCCGCAGATCTCTCCGTTCAGGTCGCCCATGATATTGCCGTTCATGTCCCCGTGAACAGTGCCCCGCAGGTCGCTGTCTACTGTCCCCAGCATATCACCCTCAATGACACCGTCCATGTCTCCCAGCACGGTGCAGATGCAGTCGCCACAGATCCGCCCGTAGATGCCGCCGTGCAGGCCACCGTTTTGGTTGACGATGACATCCCCGGCCACAGACCCCCGGATATCCCCGTATACGGGGGCGATGATGTCACCGGAAACCGTATCCATGACAGTTCCCCGGATGGGAGAATAAATATCCCCGTCCGGCACCGGGTACCTTTGAGCGAAAGCCGGGTCGCCTCGACGCTTTTCATTGCGATAGACCCTGTCTCCGTCCCGCCGCTTCCGGTCTCCCTCCCGGCGTTTCCGGTCGGCTTCCCGCCGCTTGCGATCCTGCTGACGCTGTGCAAACCAGGCTTCCCGCTCGGCTTCATTGGTGTTCAGTACCACATGGTAGCCCTGATGCGTGCCTTGCCGGGTGCGGCGTGTGTTGTCCTGCCCGGTTTTGCCACTGGCTTTTGCATCCCCCCGCCCGGCGGCGGTCTTGGCCTTTTCCATGCTCTGCCGGAACTGATCCTTCAGGTTGACCCCCTGGATGCCCAGGCTTTGCAGCATATCCTGTACCATGCCCAGGGTCTGCTCCACGGTGTTCATGCTGTCGGTGAAGGCCTGCCACTGCCCCTCGTTCATGGTGCTGTCGGTGGTGTTTTTGTCCGCCCGGGAACCGGCCTCCTCGGCGTGTCCCTCGGCTTCTCCGGCGTGCTCCTCCGCCTCTTCGGCGAACTCCTCCGCTTCATCGGCACTATCCCGGGCGTTCTCGGCGTGTTTCCCGGCCTGCTCACTGCTCTGCTTTGCCTCATCCGCAAAGGCCTCGGCCCGCTCCCGGTGCTCCCGGCAATCGTCCCGCAGGGCGATGCACTCGTCCCGCAGGGCCTCCAGACCGGCCCGTGCCTCCTCAGCCTCCTGGCTCTCCATGGCATCCAGTAGGGCTTCTGCCTCGGCGGCGGTGATGTCACCGGACTCCAGTTGTTTCAGTATCTCCAATCTTTCATCCATGGTCGGTTCTCCTTTATTTCTGTATTTTCCTTTTGAGATAACGGCTGTTGAAGGAATGGTTAACGGATGCTGATCTCCCCGAAGGCACAGTCGGCGTTGATATACACCACCGGGGCCGACGGGTCGTTCACCTCGCCATGCTTGTTGTTCACGCTGGCGAAGGAAACGCCAGACCGCACCTCCACCCGCACCTGCTCCGGCAGGCGAATGTTCAGTTGTCCGAAGGAACAGCGGGCGTCGATTACCGCGCAATTCTGTATGCCGGCTCGGCGCAGGTCAAAGTTCATCTCCCCAAAGGACACATTCAGGGTGGCGCTAGTGAAGTTCTCGTCGTCCAGATCCACATTCCTTGACCCGAAGGACACCGAGAAATCGTTGACCCCGTTGCCGCCGTAAACTGTGTTTCCGTCCTGCTCAAAGCTGTTTGACCAGTGCTTTCTGATACGACGGGTACGCCAACGCCGGAACAGCGGGTTGAACAGGATGCGGAGGCCGATGAGGATGACCAGCACCGCCAGTACGATGGCCACACAGGTTCCGAAGGGGTACACCTCCAGCTTGGACAGCAGGATCAGCACACCGACAAGCAGGCAGACAGGCCAGAACCAGGAAAAGGGCCAGCGGATCAGCATGTAGATGGCGGGGACGATCAGGAAAAGGGAACCCCAGCCGGGGAAGAACAGGGTGAAATGCTCCCAGGGGAGGAAGGGGATGTAATTCCCCAGGTAGCCGATCCCCACGCCTATAATACAGAGGGCGAGAAATACACGGGACAGGTATTGCCGGACAGACCGACCACGGCCGCCGTTCTCTTTGGACAATGAGACATGATAATTCTTACTCATAACGATGTTTCCTTTCTTACAGAGAGCTTACAGCTCTTTCAGTCGGTTGGCCGCCTCGTCAGCGGTGATGCGATGCTGGGCCAGCAGAGCCAGAATGTCCTTCCTTGCCTGGGCCTTGCGTGGGTCGGTGGCCGGGCGGGTCTTGGCTCCCGGTGCTTTCCCGTCCTCTGCGGACGGGTCTGCCTTCTTGTCTGCCGTTCCCGGATCCTGTGCTCCGTCAGGCGGTTGACCGTCCGAGGTAAGGCCCAGCGAGGCGATCAACCCGTCCAGAGCCGCCCGCACGGTGGGGTAGGAGACACCCATCTCCCGCTCCACATCCTTGATACTGCCCCGGTTTTTGATGAAGATCAGGAGGAACCGGGACTCCTCCGGCGAGAGGGAGCAGAATCGGCAACCCTCAAACTGTCCCTCCAGCCGGGTGTCGCAGGAGGAGCAGGTCATCTGGGTGATCAGTAGCTTCCCGTTGCAAACGGGACACTTGTGAGGCGCACGGTACATGGTATCATCTCCTTGGAAATCCTTGTTTCTTGACTCTGGTCTGATTATAGCATGTAAAATTGATTTTGTCAATATTAAACCTTAATAAAATTCAAGAAAAAATCAATTAAATTAAATTAGAACGGGATAAAAATTGAAAACCTTACGAATAGATGCCATTTGGAAGCATTCCGCAAGTACGGATATCAAGAAAGATTGTGCAGATTTTTTGATGTTTTTTGAAACTTTTTCTTAGAAAATGCGTTATAATATATAGGGGGACTGATTTCTTCTCCGTATCTTGGGCTTTCGGTTTCTGTTTCTGAGTAGGATTTTATAAATCGGGTTGATGGAGGATGAGCATATGCAGGTCTGTGATTCTTTTTCCGCATTTTTTGTTCCCGATCTCATGGCACTGGTGTTGGCAGAGACTGTTTCCTACGGCACAATGGCCGTAGAACTGTTCCTGATGCTCTGCCTCATAGCAGCGGTGTTCCTGTTCAAGGCCAGGATCCTGAAGATCATCGCCGGGTGCGCCGCTGAATTTTGTCTGTGGCAGGCCTGCAAGGCCGCCTTTGGCCCGGATGCCATCCCCACACAGATCCTGACTTGGATCACGGCAGTGGTGGTGATCGTGCTGACGCTGGCCATCGTCAACCGGATCCCCTGGCACCAGTATGGGAGTAAGAAGGACGGTCAGGATCGGTAGGGGTGTCTCGCAGGGAACGGTGATTCTTTCCAAGAGCGAACCATAAGAAATGGGCATAAAGAATGAGCGAATATATTTTTAATGATTGCAATGAAGAACCATACACCGAGTATGGCATAGACGGAGACAGCTTTCACGATCTTCTGCGTGTATGTGCTCGGTATTGCCCGGTCATGTCAGTTGCTGTCCTGCCCACCGATGAAGAAGTCTTGTCAGTAATTCGTCAATTTCTCCTTGATGAGAAGGATGTTCCGCTGTATCAACAGGAAAAGAAGATGGCTGGGTATTTGGTGATCCATGGTACGAAGCTGTATGAGCAGTATTATCGTGTCTGCCCCGGACTATTGAATGAATTGGCCAATATAGCTTCGGACGATCTTTTCACCATGCTCCATGGCTGGGGATACACGAATCCGGAAGACCCTACCTTTTACCGTGCGGATGGGAGCATCTTTTTCGAGTCTGTTGTTCACGAAGGTGCGTGTTATCTTCATGCCAGAAAGGATGAAGATGTGGATATGATAATCAGAAATCCGGGATGGAGAAGACAGATTTGACCGGGTGGAGGTATTGCGACGATGTTGAAAGATAAAAGAAGCAGAGTGGTCACAGCAGTCATCCTTTCAGCAGTCGTATGCCTGCTGGTTTGTTTTGCTTTCATATTGTCTTATATCAATGATCAGGAGACCAAAACAGGTATCATTACTGTCGAAGGTCAGGAATTGAGATCTGATCCTGCTGTTTTCACAAGATCCAATGTACTTGTTCCGCTGATACCAGTTTTTGAAGGATATGGATACACCGTTTTTCAGGAAGCAGACAACCGACTGACTGTTATCAAGAACAACGAAAAATACATAGTAGACCCAGAAGAAATGACAATGTACCTGGTTGAAAGCTCACGGTACGAAAAGGATAAAACCATTCCTGAAATAAATATTCTGACATATCCGGTGGGAATAATAGGGAAGAATAGTATCATCAAAAAGGATGCAACCGGTATCATGGTGGACTATGGCACGATGGTCGGTATTTTGGAAAATATGCATGAAGAGCCGCAGGTACGCATATCGTGGGATGATTATCGTATAGCTTTCTCACATAGGGGAGAGTAAGTTCATATCAAGGCATGTTCTCCAGATGGACTGTAACCAGCCCTGTGAACTTGACAAAAGAAAATTTTTAAATCGCAAAAAACCTCTTGACAAAGAGGAAGGTATGGTGTATAATCATATTAGAATCATTCTAATTCTATTTGAATTGGTGTGTTCTGATCGCAACCGGGGAGGACGAAAACGGTGAATAAAAGCAGTCATAACCGGAACCGTGACATGATCCTTGACATTGTCCTCTGCGGCAACCAGCACCTGACAGCCGAGCAGATCTACCTGCGGGCCAAGCAGATATCCCCCTCCATCGTCATGGCCACGGTGTACAACAATCTCAACCGCCTGGTCGATGAGGGACAGCTCCGGCGTATCAAAGCGGCGGATGCCGTAGCCCGATACGACAAACCCACCAGACACGATCACCTGTGTTGCATAAAGTGTGGGCGGCTGGCAGATATTCAACTGGAGGATCTGCGGGAGAGGCTGTGTGCCGCCTCGGGAAGGGAAGTGCTCTCCTATGACCTGAATCTGTACTACATTTGTGATGAATGCAGGAAGGACGACGAAAGGATGCAAAAAGAAAACGGCCCGCTGTCCCGATCCCCGAACCGGGACAATGGGTAGAAATATTTATTATGAACAAGGAGATAATACCATGAGCAAGTACCAGGGAACCCAAACCGAAAAGAATTTGATGGCCGCCTTCGCCGGCGAGTCGGAAGCCCGCAACAAGTACACCTTCTTCTCCTCCGTCGCCAAGAAGGAAGGCTACGAGCAGATCGCCGCCCTGTTCCTCAAGACCGCCGACAATGAGAAGGAGCACGCCAAGCTGTGGCTGAAGGAGCTGGAAGGCATCGGCGATACCGCCGCCAACCTGCAGAATGCCGCAGATGGGGAGAACTACGAGTGGACGGATATGTATGAAGGCTTTGCCAAGACGGCAGAGGAGGAGGGCTTCACCGCCCTGGCCAAGAAGTTCCGCATGGTGGCCGCCATCGAGAAGCACCATGAGGAGCGGTACCGTGCCCTGCTCCAGAATGTGGAGACTGCCGCCGTCTTTGAAAAGAGCGAGGTCAAGATCTGGGAGTGCCGCAACTGCGGACACATCGTGGTGGGTACCAAGGCTCCGCAGGTCTGCCCTGTCTGCGCCCATCCTCAGTCCTACTTTGAGATCAGCGAGCAGAATTATTGATTCTGAATCACAGATAACAGATAACAGATAATAGATAACAGATTACCCGGCCGTTGCCTGAATCAGCGGCCGGGTATTTTACATTTTTTATACGCTCCTGCGGTCTCATGAAAGAAGCATTCCCGGCACATACTGATGGTATCATGAATCTGATGGAGTGTGCTATGAAAAAGATCGCATTTTTTGACGCCAAGCCCTACGACAGACCCTGGTTTGAGAAGTATGGACTGGAAGCTGGGATGGAATTCAAATTTTTTGAGACCAAGCTCAATGAGGACACGGTGGATCTGGCCCGGGGCTTTGATGGGGTGTGTGCGTTTGTCAACGATACCGTGGATGCCCCTGTCATTGACACGCTGTATGACTTCGGGATCCGGGTGGTGGCTCTGCGCTGTGCGGGATTCAATCAGATCGACCTGAAGCATGCGGAAGGCAAGCTGACCGTGCTCCGGGTGCCGGCCTACTCGCCTTACGCCGTGGCTGAACACGCCATGGCCATGCTGTTGACCTCTATCCGCCGCATCCACAAAGCCTATATCCGCACCCGGGATTTCAACTTCAGCCTGAACGGTATGACCGGCTTTGATCTTCACGGGAAAACCGTGGGCGTGGTGGGTACCGGACGCATAGGCCGGGTATTCATTGACATCTGCCGGGGCTTCGGTATGCATATCCTGGCCTACGATAAGTACCCGGCCGCTGACCTGTCCGTCCGGTATGTGCCGCTGGAGGAGCTTTTCGCCCGGTCGGACATCATCTCCCTGCATTGTCCCCTGACCGAGGAGACCTACCACCTGATCGACCGGAGCAGTATGCCGGCCTTGAAGCGGGGCGTGATCATCATCAACACCTCACGGGGTGCCCTGATCGATGCGGAAGCCCTGCTGGAAGGCATCAAGTCCCGGAAGATCGGTGCCGCCTGCCTGGATGTGTACGAGGAGGAATCCGAGTGGTTCTTCAAGGACTACTCCGGCCACATCGTGGAGGATGATGTGCTGGCCCGCCTGATCTCCATGCCCAATGTCATTGTCACCTCCCATCAGGCCTTCCTGACCGAGGAGGCGTTGTCCAACATTGCCGAGACCACCGTCTCCAACCTGACCGCCTTTTTCTCCGGTGCCCCGCTTACCAACCGGGTCACACCGCCCAAGGAGCCAGTAGGGGTGTAAGGGCGATCCGTTGGCGTTTTGCAGTCCTTGACGAGTGTGGGGGATGAGGATCTTCTGCATGGGAAGATTCGGCTTCCGCATCGGCGACCCTCCCCGAATGGACATCCTTTTGCCAATAACGAAAGGCTGGCGCATCTCCGCACCAGCCTTTTCTAATGGAACTCAATACTTGCTCAGTGGAACTCAATACTTGCTCAGGAAGGCATCCACCTCTGCGGCACAGGCCCGACCCTCCGCAATGGCCCACACCACCAGGGACTGACCCCGATGGGCATCGCCAGCGCAGAATACCTTGGGGGCTTCGGTGGCATACCGCCCGGCCTCGGTCTGGAGATTTCCCCGGGGGCTTCTTGCCACGCCGAAGGACTCCGCCACATAGGGCTCACACCCCACAAAGCCTGCGGCGATCAGCAACAGGTCGCAGGGCAGACACTCGGTGCTGTCCGGCACCTCCTTCATGACCATCCGCCCGCTGGCGTGATCCTTCTCCGGTTGCAACAGAACAGTGACCACAGCATTGATATGCCCGTCCGGATCCTTGACGATCTCCTTGACCGTGATCTGGTAGTGGCGGGGATCCTTGCCGAACACAGCCGCCGCCTCCTCCTGCCCGTAGTCCGTCTTGCAGACCCGGGGCCACTGCGGCCAGGGGTTGTTTTCTGCCCGGCTGTCCGGGAGCTTGGGCATCATCTCCAGCTGGATCACGGACTGACAGCCCTGCCGGATGCAGGTGCCTACGCAGTCGTTGCCGGTGTCGCCGCCACCGATGATGATCACCTGCTTCCCCCGGGCAGAGATGGCAGGCTCATCGGTCTCCCCGATGACGGCACGGGTAGCGGCGGTGAGATACTCCACGGCGAAGTATACGCCCTGTGCATCCCGGCCGGGTACCGCCGGATCCCTCGGCAGACGGGAGCCACAGCAGAGCACCACAGCATCATAGTTGGCCAGCAACTGCTCCGCCGTCACATCCACCCCCACATTGATGCCTGTCCGGAAGGTGATGCCCTCTGCCTCCATCAGCCGAATGCGGCGTTCCACCACCTGCTTATCCAGCTTCATGTTGGGAATACCGAACATCAAGAGGCCGCCGGGGCGTGTGTCCCTCTCAAAGACCGTCACGGAATGTCCCCGCTGGTTGAGCTGGTCGGCCACCGCCAGCCCGGAGGGGCCGGAGCCCACCACAGCCACCCGCTTGCCACTGCGGACAGCGGGGATCCGGGGCTGCATCCAGCCCTGCGCATAGCCCTCCTCAATGATGGACAGCTCGTTGTCATGCACCGTGACCGGCTGGCCGTTCATGCCGCAGGTGCAGGCCGCCTCGCACAGGGCGGGGCAGACCCGGCCAGTAAATTCCGGGAAGTTGTTGGTCTTGAGCAGGCGGCACAGGGCCTCCCGCCACTGCCCGTTGTACACGGCGTCGTTCCACTCGGGGATCAGATTGTGCAGGGGACAGCCGCTGAACATACCGCCGAAGTTCTCACCGGACTGGCAGAAGGGAACGCCGCAGTTCATGCACCGGGCGGCCTGTCTGACCCGTTCCTCCTTTTTCAGGGGCGGGTGGAACTCCGAAAAATTCTGTATTCTCTCCTCCGGAGACACAGAGCCGTTGCCGACTCTGTCATACTCCAGAAATCCTGTTGGTTTACCCATTGATACCTTGTCACCGTTCCTTTCTCGGTTTGTCCGCTCAGCCCTGCTGTGTCAGGTAGAACGCCTGGAGCTTGGCCTCCTCGTGGGGCACGCCCTTTTCCTCCAGACGGCCGATGGCGGTCAGCATCCGCTGATAGTCCACCGGGACGATCTTCTTGAATTTCGGCAGATACTCGTCAAAGCTTTCCAGGATCTGCTGGCCGAAGGGGGATCCGGTGGCCTTCACATGGGCCTCGATCAAGGCTCGCAGCTCCACAATGTCGTGCTGTTCAATCACATGGGTCATATGCACCATTTCCTTATTCAGCTTCCGGTACAGACCGTAGTCCTCGTCCAGCACATAGGCAATGCCGCCGCTCATGCCGGCGGCGAAGTTCTTGCCGGTCTTGCCCAGGATCACCGCCCGACCTCCGGTCATGTACTCACAGCCGTGGTCGCCGCAACCCTCGACGACAGCCACCGCACCGGAGTTCCGCACGCAGAACCGCTCGCCGGCTACGCCGTTGATGTAGGCCTCCCCTCCGGTGGCTCCGTACAGTGCTACATTGCCGATGATGATGTTGTCCTTGGCCGCAAAGGTGGAGGCCGGTGCAGGCCGGACGATCAGCTTTCCGCCGGACAGACCCTTTCCGAAGTAGTCGTTGGCATCGCCTGTCAGGGAGAGCGTCAGACCCTTGGGGATGAAGGCACCGAAGGACTGCCCGCCGCCGCCGTGGCAGTGAACCACATAGGTGTCGTCAGCCAGCGTTTGCCCGAATTTCTTGGTGATCACCGAGCCCAGGATGGTGCCGACCGTGCGGTGTACGCTGGACACCTCCACGGAAGTCTCATGAGGCTTGTGCTTTTTGAAGGCAGACTCAAAGGCCGGGAGCAGGATTTTCTCGTCCAGGGAGTTTTCCAGATGGAAATCGTACCTGTCCTCCGGGCGGTAGTGTACCGGCTGGTTGTCCTCCAGAATGGCAGACAGATCCACCGTGTCGGCCCGGTGGGTGGTGCGGGCGGTGCGCATCCGTAGCTTCTCGGTGTGTCCCACCAGCTCATCCACGGTGCGCACACCCAGCCTGGCCATGATCTCCCGGAGCTCCTCGGCGATGAAGGTCATGAAGTTCATGACATACTCCGGCTTGCCGCAGAAGCGACAGCGCAACTCCGGGTTCTGGGTGGCAATACCGGCGGGGCAGGTGTCCTGATGGCAGACCCGCATCATCACACAGCCCATGGAAACCAGTGGGGCGGTGGCAAAGCCGAATTCCTCCGCTCCCAGGATGCAGGCGATGGCCACATCCCGACCGCTCATCAGCTTACCGTCCGTTTCCAGACGGACACGGGAGCGCAGACCGTTCTTGATCAGGGTCTGATGGGCCTCTGCCAGCCCCAGCTCCCAGGGCAGGCCCGCATGGTGAATGGAGCTCTTGGGGGCGGCTCCGGTGCCTCCGTCATAGCCGGAGATCAGCACCACGCCGGCACCGGCCTTGGCCACACCGGCGGCGATGGTACCCACGCCGGCCTCGGAGACCAGCTTGACGGAGATCCGGGCATCCCGGTTGGCGTTCTTCAGATCAAAGATCAGCTGAGCCAGATCCTCGATGGAGTAGATGTCGTGGTGCGGGGGCGGGGAGATCAGGGACACGCCGGGGGTGGAGTACCGGGTCTTGGCGATCCAGGGGTACACCTTCCTGCCGGGCAGGTGGCCGCCCTCGCCGGGCTTGGCTCCCTGTGCCATCTTGATCTGGATCTCCTTGGCACTGCACAGGTAGGCACTGGTCACGCCAAACCGGCCGGAGGCCACCTGTTTGATGGCACTGTTCTTTTCGGTGCCGAACCGTGCGGGATCCTCACCGCCCTCGCCGGAGTTGGACTTGCCGCCCAACCGGTTCATGGCGATGGCCATGCAGGTGTGGGCCTCCTCGGATATGGAGCCGTAGGACATGGCACCGGTCTTGAACCGCTTGACGATCTCGCTGGCTGGTTCCACCTCCTCCAGGGGGATGCCCCCGTTCTCGTCCCATACGAAGTCCAGAAGACCCCGGAGGGTGTGGGGCTTCCGCTCGTCGTCCACCATGGCGGTGTACTCCTTGAAGCGGGCATAGGATCCGGTGTGGGTCGCCTCCCGCAGGGCGACGATGATCTTGGGGCTGTACAGGTGATCCTCCGCATTCTTGCCGGAGCGCAGACGGTGCATACCCACGCTGTCCAGGGTCTCGTCGACCCCCAGACCCAGCGGGTCGAAGGCCTGATCGTGCCGCCACTCCACGCCCTCGCCGATCTCCTTCAGACCCACGCCCTCCACCGGGCTGACGGTGTTGGTGAAGTACTTGTCGATGACCTCCCGGCAGATACCCACAGCCTCAAAGATCTGAGCCGACTGGTAGGATTGCAGGGTGGAGATGCCCATCTTGGAGGCGATCTTCACAATGCCGTGCAGGATGGCCTGATTGTAGTCGGATACAGCGGTGTAATAATCCTTGTCCAGACGCCCGCTGTCGATCAGGGATGCGATGCTCTCCTGGGCCAGGTAGGGATTGATGGCCCGTGCGCCGTAGCCAAGGAGCGTGGCGAAATGGTGCACATCCCGGGGCTCCGCACTTTCCAGAATGATGGACAGGGCGGTGCGCTTCCGGGTGCGGATCAGGTACTGCTCGGTGGCCGACACAGCCAACAGGGAGGGGATGGCCACATGGTTCTCGTCCACGCCCCGGTCGGACAGGATGATGATATTGGCTCCATTCCGGTAGGCTCTGTCACAGTCCACGAACAGCCGGTTCAGTGCCTTCTCCAGGGAGGTGTTCTTGTAGTACAGCATGGACACGGTCTGCACCTTGAAGCCGGGCTTGTTCATGTGCCGGATCTTCATCAGATCCACCGAGGTCAGGATGGGATTGTGTATCTGCAACACGGCGCAGTTCTCCGGCCGCTCCGAGAGCAGGTTGCCGTCCGAGCCGATGTACACCGTGGTATCCGTGACCACATCCTCCCGCAAAGCGTCAATGGGGGGATTGGTGACCTGGGCGAAGAGCTGCTTGAAGTAGTTGAAGAGGGGCTGATGGGTGTCGGACAGCACCGCCAGCGGCACATCACAGCCCATGGAGGCGGTCGCCTCCAGGCCGTTCTTCGCCATGGGCAGGATGGCCTCGTTGATGTCCTCATAGGTGTAGCCGAATACCTTGTACAGCCGATTCCGTTCTTCCTCGGTGTAGTGGGGCACCCGCTTGTTGGGGATGGGCAGTTCCGCCAGCGGTACCAAGTAGCTGTCCAGCCACTCGCCATAGGGCTGTCTGGAGGCATAGTACTCCTTGCACTGCTCGTCCGGGATCACGGCCTTCTTCACCGTGTCCACCAGCAGCATCTTGCCGGGCTGGAGCCGGGACTTGCAAAGGATGTTCTCGTCCGGGATGTCCAGCACACCTACCTCGGAGGACAGGATCAGCTTCCTGTCCCGGGTGATGTAGTACCGGGCGGGCCGGAGGCCGTTGCGGTCCAGCACAGCGCCCATGATGTCTCCGTCAGAGAAGAGAATGGCGGCGGGGCCGTCCCACGGCTCCATCATGGTGGCGTAGTACCGGTAAAGATCCCGCTTCCGGCGGCTCATGTCCGGATCCTTGCTCCACGGCTCCGGGATGGTGATCATCACCGCCAGGGGCAGGGGAATGCCATTCATGGTCAGAAATTCCAGGGTGTTGTCCAGCATGGCGGAGTCTGACCCGGAGGTGTCCACCACCGGCAGTACCTTGTCCATGTCATCACCCATCACATCGGAGCGCATGGTCTCCTCCCGGGCCAGCATCCGGTAGGCGTTGCCCCGGATGGTGTTGATCTCCCCGTTGTGCAGGATCAGGCGGTTGGGATGGGCACGCTCCCAGCTGGGCATGGTGTTGGTGGAGAAACGGGAGTGCACCATGGCAATGGCACTTTCGTAAGCGGGATCCTGCAAATCGGCGTAGAACCGCCGGAGCTGACCCACTAAGAACATGCCCTTGTACACGATGGTGCGGGAGGAGAAGGAGCAGACATAGGTGTTGTCGTTGCTCTGCTCGAACACCCGGCGGATGATGTACAGCCGACGGTCAAAATCCAGCCCCCGGGGGGTATCATCCGGGCGGCGGACAAAGCCCTGGGCAATGTAGGGCATGGACTGCCGGGCGGTGTTGCCCAGAATGTCGCTGTTGATGGGCACCTCACGCCAGGCGAGGAAGGGAACACCCTCCTTGGCACAGATGACCTCGAACATCTTCTGCGCCTGCCGACGGCTGAAGGGATCCTGGGGGAAGAAGAACATACCTACCCCGTAGTCCCGGGCCTCTCCCAGTCCCAGACCCAGACGGCTGAAAAAGCTGTGGGAGATCTGGAGCAGGATGCCCACGCCGTCGCCGGTCTCCCCGGTGGCATCCTTCCCGGCCCGGTGCTCCAGCCGCTCCACAATGGACAGGGCATCGTCCACGATGGCGTGGGAGGCGATGCCGTCTATGCTGACAACAGCACCGATGCCGCAGGCGTCATGCTCAAAGGCCTCATTGTATAGCGTATTCTGACCCGTCTGACCGACGGTTTCCTGACCTGTTTCACGCATGCTTTCAGTTCCTTTCTTACTTCCCGCTGTCGCCGTAGTTGGCCAGCACCCGGGCGGAAGGATCGTCCACACGGCACCCCTCCCAGTTCTTGTTCGGCATCCAGAAGTCGGCTACCATGGCCGCCTGGCCGGGGTAGAATTTCTCAAACAGCTCCCTGTAGAGCAGGGACTCCTTGGTGAAGGGGGTGGCGAAGCTGTAGTGCCGGCACCCTTCCTGGAAGGCCCCATCGGTGTAGACCGTCTCGGCGTACGCCTTCAGGTCGTCCACCATGGAGTGTCCGACTGCATCACTGAAGGCCGCCTTCTCCCGCATGAGAATGTCATGGGGGAGCCAATCGCCCTCAAAGGCGTGACGCAGCAGGTATTTGCCCTTCCCGTACCGGTTCATCTTCATCTCCGGGTCAAGGCTCATGACATAGGACACGAAGTCCAGATCTCCGAAGGGTACCCGAGCCTCCAGCGAGTTGACGGAAATGCACCGATCCGCCCGCAGGACATCGTACATGTACAGCTCCCGCACCCGCTTTTCCGCTTCCTTCTGGAATTCCTCGGCAGAGGGGGCGAAGTCGGTGTACTTGTAGCCGAACAGCTCGTCGGAGATCTCTCCGGTGAGCAGGACCCGTATGTCGGTGTGCTCGTGGATGTACTTGCAGACCAGGTACATACCGATGGAGGCACGGATGGTGGTGATGTCGTAGGTACCCAACAGGGCTACCACATCCGGCAGAGCCTGGAGAACATCCTTTTCCGTAATGATGACCTCGGTGTGCTCCGAACCGATGTAGTCCGCCACCTGCCGGGCATACTTCAGGTCAATGGCATCGGTGCTCATGCCGATGGCGAAGGTGCGGATGGGCTTCTTCAACAGCTTGGCGGACACGGCGCAGACCAGCGAGGAATCCAGACCGCCGGAGAGCAGGAAGCCCACCGGGGCATCGGCATCCAGCCGCTTCTCAATACCGGCGACCAGCTTTTCCCGGATCTTCCGGCAGGCTGTCTCCAGATCGTCATGGCATACCGTCTCCACATGGCTGATGTCCCGGTAGCAGGTGAACCTTCCGTCCTTGTAGTAATGTCCGGGCGGGAAGGGGATCACCCGCTGGCACAGGCCAACCAGGTTCTTGGCTTCGCTGGCAAAGAGGATGCCGCCGTCCTTGTCGTAACCGTAGAACAGCGGGCGGATCCCGATGGGATCCCGGGCGGCGATGAAGCTTTTTGTCTCCCCGTCATATATGATCAGGGCATACTCGGCATCCAGCTTCCCGAACATATCCGTGCCGTACTCCCGCCAGAGCGGCAGGAGCAGCTCGCAGTCGGAATCGCTGACGAACCGATAACCCTTGTTTTCCAATTCTTTCTTCAGTTTGCGGAAGCCGTACAGCTCCCCGTTGCACACCACATAGTTCCCGTCCATGGCGAAGGGCTGCATACCCGTTTCGTCCAGACCCATGATGGCCAGACGGTGAAAACCCAAAAGGCCGTCCTCCACGGAGAATACCAGGGACATATCCGGGCCTCGGGAGATGGTCTTGTCAAACCCTTCTTTGAATGCTTCTTCTGTAAGTGCGGTACCGCAGTACCCCATAATTGAACACATACTGTATGACCGTTCCTTTTTGCTATTTCAGAGTTTGCATGAATAAACACTTGGCTGTGGGTCTCACTCCCACTCCACCGTTGCCGGCGGCTTTGAGGTAATATCGTATACGATGCGGTTGATGCCCCGCACCTCGTTGACAATGCGGGTGGAGACCCGGTCAAGCAGCTCGTAGGGGATCCTGGCCCACTCGGCGGTCATGAAATCGTCGGTGGTCACAGCCCGCAGGGCAAGGACACGGTCATAGGTTCGTCCATCGCCCATGACGCCCACCGAACGCAGGTCGGTTAGCACGGCGAAGTACTGGTTGAGCCGGGAGGCCTCCCCGCTCTTGGCCATCTCGTCCCGGAAGATCCAGTCCGCCTCCCGGAGGGTGTCGGCCTTCTCCTTGGTCACCTCCCCGATGATGCGGATGGCAAGACCGGGGCCGGGGAAGGGCTGACGCATGACCACGGGATCCGGAAGCCCCAGCTCCCGACCCAGCGCCCGCACCTCATCCTTGAACAGATGATCCAGCGGCTCCAGCACCCCCTTGAAGCGGGCGACCACCTCCGGCGGGAGCAGACGGTTGTGATGGCTCTTGATGACATCCGCCTCGCCTGCGCCGGACTCGATCACATCCGGGTAAATGGTACCCTGGGCCAGGAAGTCCCGGTTGGTGATGCCGAACTTGTCCGCCTCATCCCGGAACACATAGCCGAATTCCGCACCGATGATGTGCCGCTTCTGCTGGGGGTCGGTGACTCCGGCCAGCTTGGAGAGGAAGCGCGCCTCCGCATCCACCCGGACAAAGTGGATGTTCCACTTGGCAAAGGCGGCCTGGATCTCATCCCCCTCGTCCTTGCGCATCAGCCCGTGATCCACGAAGACGCAGGTCAGCCGGTCACCGATGGCCTGTCCTAAGAGGGCAGCCAGCACGGAGGAATCCACGCCGCCGGACAGAGCCAGCAGTACCCGACCCTCCGGTCCGATCTCTTCCCGGAGGTGGTTCACGGTGGACGCACAGAAGTCGCCCATGCTCCAGTCACCGGAGGCGTGGCAGATCTCAAAGAGAAAATTGCGGAGCATCTGCCTGCCGTACTGGGTATGGTTCACCTCCGGGTGGAACTGCACGCCGTACAGCCCCCGCGCCTCGTCAGCGATGGCCACATGGGGACAGGCCCCGCTGTGGGCGACCAGGGAGAAGGTGTCCGGCAGGTCGGACATGTAATCACTGTGGCTCATCCAGGTTACACTCCGCTCCGGCAAGCCTGCGAACAGCTTGCAACTTGTATCAAAGCAGGTCTCTGTCTTCCCGTACTCCCGAGCCGTATCTGCGGCGGCGGGGGAGACCCTCCCGCCCAGGGTGTACGCCATCAGCTGACAGCCGTAGCATATGCCCAGGATCGGGATCCCCAGTGAGAAGATGGCGGGATCCACCCGGGGGGCGGAAGCCTCATAGACGCTGTTGGGTCCTCCGGTGAAGATGATACCGATGGGAGCCATGGCTCTCAGTGCCTCGGCTGTTGTCCTGTAGGGAATGACCTCACAGTACACATGGTACTCCCGCACCCGCCGGGCGATCAGCTGATTGTACTGACCGCCAAAATCCAGAACGACGACTTTCTCCTTTTGTGTATTTTGCGACATGATCTGCTCCTTACTGCTTTGTTATGAAAAATGAAATATACCCGGAGGCCGGAGCCCATCCCCCAGGGAAGGACTCCGGCACGGTAATATATTGGGAAACGATTGGAAGACTTACTCTACATCCTGAAGCGCGTCGTAGCCTTCCTCGCCGGTTCTGACCTTGACGACATTCTCTACATTGTATACGAAGATCTTGCCGTCGCCGATATGGCCGGTGTAAAGGACTTTCTTAGCGGTCTCAATGACCTGGGACACGGGCACCTTGCTGACCACAATATCCACCTGGATCTTGGGTAGCAGAGTGGCTTCAATGGCAACGCCACGGTAGAATTCCGGCTTGCCCTTCTGTGCGCCGCAACCCATGACATGGGACACGGTCATACCGGTGATGCCAATGGACATCATGGCAGATTTCAGAGCCTCCAGACGGGATTCCTTGCAGATGATCTCGATCTTGGTCATACGGACACCGTCCTTCGGGGTATCGAAGGTGGGCATAGCCTTGACCTCCACAGCCTCGGCCACCGGGGTCTCGCCGGAAACGGCAACCACAGTACCCTCATCCGGAATAGCCTCCGGCTCAAAGACGAATCCGGCGTAGGCACTGGGCAGACCGTGCTCGGTGGAATCCAGACCGCCGATCTCTTCCTCACGGGACACACGCAGACCGAAGATCTTCTTGATGAGAAGGAAGGTGATGGTGATAAGCACAGCCGTGAAGGCGGCAGTTGCCAGAACGCCCAGCACCTGCAGACCCAGCTGCTTGAAGCCGCCGCCGTAGAACAGACCCTCACCGGCGATCTGGTTGGCACCGAAGCTCTTGCCGTCCCCGATGCCTCTGGCGAAGGCAGGGGCGGTTTCCGTGGCGAACAGGCCAACGGCCAGCGTACCCCAGATACCGTTCATACAGTGGACAGCCACAGCACCCACCGGGTCGTCAATGTGCAGCTTGTGATCCAACAGCCAGACACCGAAGACCACCAGCACACCGGACACAGCACCGATGATGATGGAACCGAAGGCATCCACCACATCACAGCCGGCGGTGATAGCGACCAGACCGGCCAGGGAAGCATTGAGACACATGGACACATCAGGCTTGCCGTACTTGATCCAGGTGAAGATCATGCAGACCACGGTAGCCACGGCAGGGGCGATGGTGGTGGTCACGAAGACGGAGCCCAGCTCCTCCACCGTGACAGCGGCGGCACCGTTGAAGCCGTACCAGCCGAGCCACAGGATGAACACACCAAGGCAACCGAGAGCCACATTGTGGCCGGGGAAGGCGTTGACCTTGACCACCTTACCGTCCCGCTTGACGAACTTGCCGATACGGGGGCCAAGGAGAGCCGCACCGATCAGGGCGCAGATACCGCCGACCATGTGAATGCAGTTGGAACCGGCGAAATCATGGAATCCAAGCTGAGCCAGCCAGCCGCCGCCCCAGGTCCAGTGAGCCTCGATGGGGTAGATAACAGCGGAGATAACGGCAGAGTAGACGCAGTAGGAAAGGAATTTGGTTCTCTCGGCCATGGCACCGGACACGATGGTGGCGGTGGTGGCGCAGAACACCAGGTTGAAGACGAAGTTGGACCAGTCGAAGTTTGCATAGTCGGTAAAGATGTCAAAGCCGGGCTTTCCGATCAAGCCAACCAGATCCTCACCAAGCAGGAGGCTGAAGCCGATGACAATGAACACAACTGTCCCGATACAGAAGTCCATCAGGTTTTTCATCAGAATGTTGCCGGTGTTCTTGGCTCTTGTAAAGCCGGTCTCCACCATGGCAAAACCGGCTTGCATCCAGAAGACAAGTGCGGTGGCAATGAGGAACCAGACCCCGAATACCTCGCCGCTGACGACAGACAGTATACTATCAAGGACATCCATAATAATATCTCCTTATATTCAGTTGTAAAAGAAATGGGTTTTGTAACAGGGGAACCACCGGATCACTCAACGGACGCCGAAGAGCAGATCCCCGTAGGTGGGATACGGCCAGGCCTTGGCGGAGGCAATGGTCTCCATGCCGTCCACGGAAATGCGCAGGGTGCGCATATCGTCCAGGATGGTGGTCTTGTAGGCATCAGCCAGTTCAGCCATGTCGGTGATGGACTTGGTAGCCAGCAGGTCTGCCTCCAGCTTTCTCACACCCCGGTGAGCGGCACCGATGAGGGCACACAGATTCTTGACGGTCTCCCGCTCATAGGAGCAGTCGGCATCCTCATAGAGAGCCACCTTCTTCTCGCAGTCCTCTGCGAGCTGCGCAGAGTAGGCACTCATGGCAGGCAGAATGTCCTTCCGCGCCATATCCAGCATGGTCAGCGCTTCGATGTTGACCACCTTGCAGTAGTTCTCCAGCCGGACCTCGTGTCGGGCGGCCAGCTCGGTGGGAGTCAGCACATTGTGAGAGGAGAACAGCGTCACATTCTTCTCGTCCATCATGTGCGCCAGTGCATCGGGGGTGGACTTCAGATTGTACAGACCCCGCTTCTCGGCTTCCTTTACCCAGGAATCGTCGTAGCCGTCGCCGTTGAAGATGATGCGCTTGTGCTCGGCGATGGTGCGCTTGATCAGATCGTGCAGGGAAGTCTCAAAGTCGGCGGCACCCTCCAGCTCATCGGCGAACTGACGCAGCTCCTCGGCCACAGCGGTGTTGAGGACGGTGTTGGCGCAGGAGATGGAAGCGGAGGAACCCAGCATACGGAACTCAAACTTGTTGCCGGTGAAGGCGAAGGGAGAGGTACGGTTGCGGTCGGTGGTGTCCTTGGGGAACCGGGGCAGGGTATGTACGCCGATGCGCATGACATCCTTCTGCTTGGCATCATACTTCTTGTCCTCTTCAATGGCCTCCAGAATTTCGGACAGGTCAGAGCCAAGGAACATCGAGACAATGGCGGGCGGGGCCTCGTTGGCACCCAGACGGTGGTCGTTGCCGGCACTGGCTACGGAGATACGGAGCAGATCCTGATACTCGTCCACGGCCTTGATCACGGCGCACAGGAGCAGCAGGAACTGGGCGTTCTCGTAGGGCGTTTCACCGGGCTCCAGCAGGTTGACACCGGTGTCGGTGGAGATGGACCAGTTGTTGTGCTTGCCGCTGCCGTTGACACCGGCGAAGGGCTTCTCGTGCAACAGGCAGACCAGGTCATGACGCTTGGCAACCTTCTGCATGATCTCCATGGTCAGCTGGTTGTGATCGGCGGCGATGTTGGTGGTGGAGAAGATGGGAGCCATCTCATGCTGGGCGGGAGCCACCTCGTTGTGCTCGGTCTTGGCCAGAATACCCAACTTCCACAGCTCTTCGTTCAGATCCTTCATGAAGGCGGACACACGGGGCTTGATGGCACCGAAGTAGTGGTCATCCAGCTCCTGACCCTTGGGGGCACGGGCACCGAACAGGGTGCGGCCGGTGTAGATCAGATCCTTGCGCTGATCGTACATGGCCTTGTCCACCAGGAAATACTCCTGCTCCGGGCCTACGGTGGTCTTCACCGACTGCACGGCGGTGTTGCCGAACAGCTTCAGCACCCGCAGAGCCTGCCGGTTGATGGCTTCCATGGAGCGCAGAAGGGCTGTCTTCTGGTCCAGAGCCTCGCCGCCATAGGAGCAGAACACGGTGGGGATACAGAGCACGCCGTCCTTGATGAAGGCATAGGAGGTAGCATCCCAAGCGGTGTAGCCTCTGGCCTCAAAGGTAGCCCGCAGACCGCCAGAGGGGAAAGAGGAGGCATCCGGCTCGCCCTGGATCAGCTCCTTGCCGGAAAACTCCATAATGACCTTGCCCCCGGCCTTGGGGGAAATAAAGCTGTCGTGCTTCTCGGCGGTGATGCCGGTCATGGGCTGGAACCAGTGGGTGAAGTGGGTGGCACCTTTCTCAATAGCCCAATCCTTCATGGCATTGGCAACCACGGTAGCCACGGACGGATCCAGGTGCTTTCCGCTCTTCATGGTGTTCTGGAGTGCCTTGTAGGTCTCCTTGGGAAGTCTTGCTTCCATGGTTCTGTCGTCAAAAACCAGGGAACCGAAAATTTCCGTTACGTTTGTCATGGTACATTCTCCTTTATACAAAATGGCGGCAAGGGTTCCTCTGGGATCGGCAGGTAAACCAACCCACCATGACGACGCCCTTGTCGCTTCCTGATTCCAAAACAAAAGCCACAGACAAATTCCCATTGCCTGCGGCATCCTTGTCGCTTTGTGGCCACATTATAGCACAGCCATTGCCGTTTGTCAAGGGGGTATGGAAAAAAATACGACAAATTTTTTCACAAATACCCATTGACAAACCGGCGGAAATAGTGTATACTTTCCCAATATGAGACAAGAGCAGGAATGTATACTGGCGTGGCACGGATTCTAAGAAAACACTGATTGAATGAGGTGGTACAGATTCGGTGCAGATTTTTTTCGTCTGCGCTTGCGAAAAATGCAAGATGTACTGGATGTACATCCAGTTTTTCGGCAAGAAGCAGGCGGGAAAAGATGTGCCGAAGATGTGTCGCCGAATCAATCAGCGGTTCCCTAATCAGGGACATTCCTTTGATTTTGTGCGGGAGGTTTTGCTATGCTGTACACAGCGGATGAGGTTTTTGATTTCGTGGAGCAGGAGGATGTGAAGTTCATCCGTCTTTCCTTCTGCGATATATATGGAAAGCAGAAGAATATCTCCATACTCCCCAGTGAGCTGCGGCGTGCGTTTGAACACGGCATCTCCTTTGATGCCTCTGCCATCTGCGGATTTGGGGAGGCGGTTCACTCCGACCTGCTGCTGTTCCCCAATCCCTCCACATTGAATATCCTGCCTTGGCGGCCTACCCACGGGAAGGTGGTGCGTATGTTCTGCGATATCCGCTACCCGGACGGCACGCCCTTTGAGCGGGACTGCCGCATGATCCTGCGCCGGGCGGCGGAGGAGGCCGCCAAGCGGGGGCTGACCGTCCGCTTCGGCCCGGAGTTTGAATTTTATCTTTTCAAGACGGACGAGGACGGCGAACCGACCAGAGTCCCGCTGGATCATGCGGGATACATGGATGTGGCCCCGGAGGACAGGGGAGAGAATGTACGCCGGGAGATATGCCTGACCCTGTTGGATATGGGCGTACAGCCGGAAAGCTCTCACCACGAGGAGGGTCCCGGCCAGAATGAGATCGACTTCCGGTACAGCGATGCCATGACCGCCGCCGACAACGCTATGAATTTCATCACGGTGGTCAAAGCCATCTCTGGACGCAACGGTCTGTATGCCGACTTCTCACCCAAGCCGCTGGAGGGTGAGAGCGGCAATGGTCTGCATATCAATATTTCTCTGGAGAGCCGGGACGGGGTGGACTACACCTCTGCCTTCATGGCGGGAATCATAGAGCATATCCGGGAGATCACTGCTTTCCTCAACCCCACGGAGGCTTCCTACAGGCGTTTGGGGGAAAAGAAGGCCCCCCGGTACATCACCTGGTCCCCGGAGAACCGCTCCCAGCTCATCCGGATCCCCGCCGCCAAAGGCCCCTATCAGCGGTTCGAGCTGCGTTCCCCCGATCCCATGACCAATCCCTACCTGGCCTTTGCCCTCCTGATCTATGCCGGCCTTGACGGCGTGGAGCAGGGACTGACACCGCCGGAAGCCGTGGATGTGAATCTCTATACCGCCGATGCGTCCGTCACCGACAGCTTGCCTCGCCTGCCCGGGAGCCTGGCCGAGGCCCGGGAGGAGGCGCTCCGCAGTCCACTGGTACAGCGGGTGCTTCCTGGGTTTTTAGGGTGAGTAGCGGGGACAACACGCTATGAATACGCCCAAACCTGTCCGGCGCGTCCTTGTGGTGTCAGGCAACCGGCAGATACATGAATTTGTGACCGGGATCCTGCCCGGCGACTCCTTTGAGCCGATATCCTACGCCTCCTCGGTGGGGGAGGCCAAGCGACTCCTCCTGACATCGGAGTTCGACATTCTGATCGTCAATACCCCGCTTCCCGATGAGTTCGGCGCAGACTTCGCCCTGGATGCATCCACCAGAAATGTGGGGGTGCTGTTGCTCTGTAAGAACGAGGTGTACGACCAGCTGGCCGATAAGGTGGAGGACTACGGGGTGCTGACCCTGCCAAAGCCCACCACAAAGCAGGCCATATATACAGCGGTACGCCTTCTCTCGGCCGTGGCGGCCAGGTTCGCCGCACTGGAGAAGAAGAATAAATCCCTGCAAGAGAAGATGGCGGACATCCGGGTGGTCAACCGTGCCAAGTGGTTGCTCATTGAGCACCTGGGCATGAGCGAGAAGGATGCCCACTACCATTTGGAAAAGCAGGCCATGGATATGCGGCTGTCCCGGCGGGAAGTGGCCGAGTACATCATCCGCACCTACGATAAATAGAACCGGACAAAGGCGTTCGGCAAGAGGGGGGGAAGCATCCCCTCCTGCCGCCGCCTTTTCTTTTGAAAAAGGTTTGAAAGTCAACAATTCAATACAGAATGGAGATATAGGAAGATGAAACAGGTAAAGTACATTTTTGTGACCGGCGGTGTGGTGTCCGGCCTTGGCAAGGGGATCACTGCCGCCTCCCTTGGCCGTCTGCTCAAGGCAAGGGGACTGAAGGTGGCCGCCCAGAAGCTGGATCCCTACATCAATGTGGATCCCGGCACCATGAGCCCCTACCAGCACGGGGAGGTATATGTCACGGAGGACGGGGCAGAGACAGACCTGGATCTGGGTCATTATGAGCGGTTCATTGACGAGGACCTGAACCAGTTTTCCAACCTGACCACCGGCAAGGTGTACTGGAATGTCCTGAACAAGGAGCGCCGGGGGGAGTACCTCGGCTCCACGGTGCAGGTGATCCCCCATGTGACCAACGAGATCAAGGAGTTCGTGTACTCGGTGGCCAGGAAGACGGATGCGGATGTGGTCATCACGGAGATCGGCGGCACCATCGGCGACATCGAGAGCCAGCCCTTCATCGAGGCGGTGCGGCAGATCTCCCTGGAGGTGGGCAAGGAGAACAGCCTGTTCATCCATGTGACGCTGGTGCCCTTCCTGCGCGGCTCGGATGAGCACAAATCCAAGCCCACCCAGCACTCGGTCAAGGAATTGCAGGGCATGGGCGTCAAGCCGGACATCATCGTACTGCGCTGTGACGAGCCGCTGGAGGAGTCCATCTTCCGGAAGATCTCCATGTTCTGCAATGTCAAACCGGACTGCGTCATTGAGAATATCACCCTGCCTGTCCTGTATGAAGCACCCATCATGCTGGAAAAGAGCAACTTCTCCGCCATTGTCTGCCGGGAGCTGGGGATCCATGCGCCCCGGATCGACCTGACCGAATGGAACGACATGCTGGAACGCATCCACAACCGGCCCCGGGAGGTCACTATCGGCCTGGTGGGCAAGTATGTACAGCTCCATGATGCGTACCTGTCCGTGGCGGAGGCTCTGCGCCACGCCGGGTATGTCCACGGTACCCATATCCGGATCAAGTGGATCGACTCCGAGACGGTCACACCGGAGACGGTGGAGAGCTGCCTGTCCGACTGCCAGGGCGTGGTGGTACCCGGCGGCTTCGGCAACCGGGGCATTGAGGGGAAGATCCTGACGGCGGACTACTGCCGCACCCACAACCTGCCCTACCTGGGCATATGCCTGGGCATGCAGGTGGCTGTCATTGCCTTTGCCCGTGCAGTGGCCGGCCTGCCGGATGCCAACTCCGGCGAATTCGACCCCGCTTCGCCCCACAAGGTCATTGATTTCCTGCCGGATCAGAACGAGAGCGTGAACAAGGGCGGTACCCTGCGTCTGGGTGCCTACCCTTGCAAGGTGGTGACGGACACCCAGATGTACCGGTGCTATGGCAAGGGGGAGATCTCCGAGCGGCACCGCCACCGCTATGAGTTCAACAACGACTACCGTAAGGTGCTGACCGATGCCGGGCTGGTCATCAGCGGTACCTCCCCCGACGGCTACATCGTGGAGACCGTGGAGCTGCCGGATCAGGATTTCTACATCGGCGTGCAGTTCCACCCGGAGTTCAAGAGCCGGCCTAACCGGGCGCATCCCCTGTTTCTGGGGCTTGTGGGAGCGGCACTGAAGCGCTCCTGACGGGGCATGGTGCGCCTGACACCGTGCGGGTCAGGCGCAGACCCTGTCAACAGACACCGTCAAAATGCTTCTTCAAGGCACGGCATACCGGACAGATGGCCGCCGATAGCAGGCACCAGAGCAGGGAATACAAAAGGCAGATCTGTCCCATCAGGTTGAACCGCAGGCCGGAATAATCCCATACCTGCCAGCCCAAGAGCAGATTGACCACCACCCCCACGGCGAACTCCACGGTTGTGATGATGCCGGAGCAGATGACAGACCGCACCGCCAGGCAGTGCCGCTCTCCGGCGTGAACCCTGTAGATCAGCGGCAGGCAGACCCCGCCGGCCAGCGTCATGCTCCAGTGGGTGTGGCCCCGCCACAGGATCTCCAGGAGCGAATACCCTGCCGCCCCGATGACAGCCACCCATGCGTACTCTCTGACCTTCCCCGCAGTAATATGCTTCATCATGACAAACACCTCATATACTTCGCCCGCAGGCGTTTGACATTAGTTTCCCCCATAGCCTCCCACTTATACCCGCAGGAGCCGGTTTTGCAAATGACATAAAAAAGTGTTTTCTGACAGGCATGAATCTGTCGAAATGGCTATTGACATACCCGGGGATGTATGGTATAATAACGGCGGGTAGGGGGTCGTGTCTCCTCTTCCCATAAAGGCTATGACGAAGATGGTGAGGATCGGTTTTTTCAGAGAGTCGATGGGTGGTGCGAATCGACAGAAGCGGTTCCTCTTGGCCTCTCACTTCCGAGCCGGAAAGCTGAACCCCACAGGGCAGTAGGTTTTCCCGTACTTGTTGCGTTAAAACAAAGGGATGATTCCGTCCCGTGAGGGGCAGTCGCAAGACTGCAATTTGAGTGGTACCGCGCGTGCGAAACTGAAGCTTGCACCCGTCTCAAAGCAATGCGCTTTGGGGTGGGTGTTTTTTTATACCCGGCCACTGCCGCCCTGTCCCGTGAAACCGGTCAGGTCAAGACTTACAACAATGAAGGAGATAAATCACATGCTGTCATTGGATATGGTATTCAATGCCCAGATGGTGCTGAAGAAGATCATCCGGGAAACATCCCTGGTACAGGCCTACGGCATTGCGCCGCAGTGCCACCTGTACCTGAAGCCGGAGAATCTGCAGATCACCGGCTCGTTCAAGGTCAGAGGAGCCGGCTACAAGATCGCCACCCTCTCCGACGAGGAAAAACAGCGGGGCGTCATCGCCTGCTCCGCCGGAAACCATGCCCAGGGCGTGGCGCTGGCCGCCTCCAAGAACGGGATCAAGTCCCTGATCTGCCTGCCGGATACGGCACCTATCTCAAAGATCGAGGCGACCAAGGGGTACGGTGCAGAGGTGTGCCTGGTGGCCGGGTGCTATGACGACGCCTACAACCGGACCCTGGAGCTGAAGGAGGAGAAGGGGTATACCTTCGTCCACCCCTTCGACGATGAGGGCGTCATCGCCGGGCAGGGAACCATTGGACTGGAGATCCTGCATGATCTGGACAACATTGATGCTGTGATCGTTCCGGTGGGCGGCGGCGGACTGATCTCCGGCATTGCCTACACCATCAAATCTGTCCGGCCCTCGGTGAAGGTGTACGGTGTGCAGACCACGGGGGCACCCAGCATGTATAACTCCATCCGGGACGGCAAGATCCAGTGCCTGCCCTCGGTACATACCATCGCCGACGGCATCGCCGTCAAACAGCCGGGAGTCAACACCTTCCGCTATGTCAGCGAGTATGTGGATGACCTGGCCCTGGTCACAGAGGACGAGGTGTCCTCCGCCATCCTGGCCCTCATCGAGAAGCAGAAGATGATCGCCGAGGGGGCCGGAGCCGCCGCTGTGGCCGCCGTCATGTTCGATAAGTTCCCCATTAAGGGAAAAAATGTGGTCAGCGTGGTATCCGGCGGCAACATTGATGTGACCAGCCTGTCCCGGGTCATCGAGCGGGGTCTTATCAAGTCCGGCCGCTCCAGCAACCTGCTCATCGAGCTGGTAGACAAGCCGGGACAGCTGAAGGATGTGTCCCGCATCATCGCCGACTGCGGCGGCAATGTCACCAGCGTACACCACGAGCGCACCGGCGACACCGAGAGCGTCAACGGTTGTTACCTGCGGATCCATATGGAGACCAGAAACTATGAGCACGCCCAGCTGATCACCCAGTCCCTGAAGGACGAAGGGTTCAAAATTATTCATGAGTAAGGAGAAATATAGTATGAGCAAGATGATCTACACGAACAAGGCACCGGAGGCCGTAGGGCCTTACTCTCAGGCCGTTGTCGTCGGCAACATGGTGTACACCTCCGGGCAGATCGCCATCAACCCCGCCACCGGCGCAGTGGAGGCGGACACCATCGAGGGACAGACCGAGCAGATCTGCAAGAACCTGTCTGCCGTGCTGGAGGCGGCCGGCTCCTCCCTGGAAAAGGTGGTCAAGACTACCTGCTTCCTGGCGGATATGGGGGACTTCGCCGCATTCAACGCCGTGTATGCCAAGTATTTTGTGACCAAGCCTGCCCGCTCCTGCGTGGCTGTGAAGCAGCTGCCCAAGAATGTGCTGGCTGAGGTGGAGGTCATTGCCGAGGGAGGAGGAGTCTGAGGAATGGATGCAAGTAAGTACGGTATCGGTTATTACCCCGCCCCGGGTGTCAATAACGATTGGGTGACAAAGGATCATATTGAGAAGCCGCCGGTATGGTGCAGTGTGGATATGCGGGACGGGAACCAGAGCCTGGTCATCCCCATGAGCTTTGAGGAAAAACTGGAATACTACAAGCTGCTCCTGGAGGTAGGATTCAAGGAGATCGAGGTAGGCTTCCCCGCCGCCAGCGAGACCGAGTATGAGTTCCTCCGTGCCCTGATCGACCGCAATCTGATCCCGGAGGATGTGACGGTGCAGGTGCTGACCCAGTGCCGGGAGCACATCATCCGCAAGACCTTTGAGGCCTGCAAGGGTGCGCCCAGTGCCATCATTCACTTCTACAATTCCGTCAGCGTTGTCCAGCGGGAGCAGGTGTTCCGCAAGTCCAAGGAGGAGATCAAGCAGATCGCCGTGGACGGAGCCAGGCTGGTCAAGAAGCTGGCCGCAGAGTATGAGGGCAACTTCCGCTTTGAGTACTCGCCGGAGAGCTTCACCGGCACCGAGCCGGAGTACGCCCTGGAGGTGTGCAACGCCGTGCTGGATGTGCTGGAGCCCTCCGAGACCAACCGTGTCATCATCAACCTGCCTGTGACGGTGGAAATGAGCCTGCCCCATATCTACGCCTCTCAGGTGGAGTACATGAGCAAGAATCTGAAGTACCGGGAGTATGTGACCCTCTCCCTGCACCCCCATAATGACCGGGGGACCGGCGTGGCAGATACCGAGCTGGCACTCTTAGCCGGGGCTGACCGGGTGGAAGGCACCCTGTTCGGCAACGGGGAGCGGACCGGCAATGTGGACATCATCACCCTGGCCATGAATATGTATGCCCACGGGGTGGATCCGGGCCTGGATTTCTCCAACATGCCCCACATGGTGGAGGTGTACGAGAAGTGCACCCGGATGCATGTGTACGAGCGGTCGCCCTACTCCGGGGCACTGGTGTTCGCCGCCTTCTCCGGAAGCCATCAGGATGCCATCGCCAAGGGCATGAAGTACCGGGAGGAGAAACAGCTCCATCGTTGGAATGTGCCCTACATCCCCATCGATCCCCACGACATCAGCCGCACCTACGATGCGGACATCATCCGGGTCAATTCCCAGAGCGGGAAGGGCGGCATCGGCTACATTCTGGAGCAGGTGTACGGGTATGTCCTGCCTGCGGGTATGCGGGAGCATCTGAGCTACCTGTGCAAGTCGGTGTCTGACCACCAGCACAAGGAGCTGAAGGCACCGGAGGTGCTGGACATATTCAAGCACCACTACTTCCTCAATTCCCCCTCGCTGATGATCGGCAATATGAACTTCACCCGCCGGGGCAACCTGGTGGAGGCGGACATCCTGTTCGTCCGTGACGGGGAGAAGACCACCGTCCACGCCACGGGGAACGGCTCGCTGGATGCGGTGAGCAACGCCCTCAAGAGCTTCACCGGCGACAGCTATGTGCTCCAGGTCTACACGGAGCACAGTATGCAGGAGAAAGGCTCCGGCAGCGTGGCTGTGGCTTACATCGGCATCAAGAATCAGGATGGCGTGATGAGCTGGGGAGCCGGCAGTGACACCGACATCATCCATGCCAGCGCCGACGCTCTGCTCAGCGCATACCACAACATGACCCACCCGTGAAAGACCCGGAGCGGCCGGAAACCGAACAGAGAAGGAGATACACATGGGAATGACCATGACACAGAAGATCCTGGCACACCACGCCGGGCTGGAGAAGGTGGCCCCGGGCGACCTGATCAGCGCACGCCTGGACATTGTGCTGGGTAACGATATTACCACCCCGGTGGCGGTCAATGAGTTCAAGAAGGCAGGCTTTGACGGGGTGTTTGACAAGGACAGGATCGCCATTGTGCTGGATCACTTTGTCCCCAATAAGGACATCAAGGCGGCGGAGCAGTCCAAGCAGTGCCGTCAGTTTGCCAACTGCCACTGCATCAGCCACTTCTACGATGTGGGCAAGATGGGCATTGAACACGCCCTCCTGCCGGAGCAGGGCGTGGTGACTGCCGGAGACTGCATCATCGGTGCAGACAGCCACACCTGTACCTACGGGGCACTGGGGGCCTTCTCCTCCGGCGTGGGAAGCACGGATATGGCGGCCGGCATGGCCACCGGACGAGCCTGGTTCAAGGTACCCTCGGCCATCCGGTTTGACCTTGTGGGCAGATTGCCCCGCAATTGCAGTGGCAAGGATGTGATCCTGACCATCATCGGGCAGATCGGCGTGGACGGTGCCCTGTATAAGAGCATGGAATTCACCGGAGAGGGCGTAGCCTCCCTGTCCATGGACGACAGGCTCTGCATCTGCAACATGGCCATCGAGGCCGGAGCCAAGAACGGCATCTTCCCGGTGGACCAGGTGACAAAAGCCTACATGGAGGGTCGGTGCGAACGCCAGCCTGTGGTGTTTGAGGCGGATGCGGATGCAGAGTATGAGCAGACGGTGACGGTGGATCTGTCGGCACTGGTGCCGGTGGTCAGTTGCCCTCACCTGCCGGAGAATACCCGGCCTGCCTCCGAGTTGTCGGATGTGAAGATCGACCAGGTGGTCATCGGAAGCTGTACCAACGGCCGGATGGAGGACATGGAGACCGCATGGCGCATCCTGAACGGGAAGAAGGTGGCGGACGGCGTCCGCTGTATCATCATCCCGGCCACCATGGAGATCATGAAGGAGTGCGTCCGGCGGGGCTATGTCTCCGCCTTCCTGGAGGCAGGTGCCGTGGTGTCCACCCCTACCTGCGGGCCTTGCCTGGGCGGGTATATGGGCATTCTGGCGGCCGGGGAGCGTTGCATCGCTACCACCAACCGCAACTTCGTAGGCCGTATGGGCCATGTGGACAGCGAGGTGTACCTGGCCTCCCCGGCCACAGCGGCGGCCAGCGCACTGACAGGCTACATCACAGAGTACAAGGAGGTCTGAGGGATGAATACCCAGGGAAAGGTTTTCAAGTACGGGGACAATGTGGACACCGATGTCATCATCCCCGCCAGATACCTGAATACATCCAATGCAAACGAGCTGGCAAAGCACTGCATGGAGGACATTGACAGCCACTTCGTGAAGCAGGTGGAGAAGGGAGACATCATGGTGGCCGGAGCCAACTTCGGCTGCGGCTCCTCCCGGGAGCACGCCCCCCTGGTCATCAAGACCTGCGGCACCGGCTGCGTTATCGCCAAGTCCTTCGCCCGGATTTTCTACCGCAACGCCATCAACATCGGCCTGCCCATTCTGGAGTGCGAGGCCGCGGCGGAGGAGATTCAGGCGGGGGACCGGGTGGACATTGATTTTGACACGGGGGTCATCACCGACCGCACCACCGGAAAGACCTATCAGGCGGAGCCCTTCCCGGAGTTTATCCAGAACATCATCCGAAGGGGCGGCCTGCTTGCTTCCCTGAAGGAGGCGTGACAGTATGGAGAAAACCGTCGCGGTCATCCGGGGTGACGGCATCGGCCCCGAGATTGTGGAGCAGGCGCTGCTGGTGCTGAACCGAGTGGCGGAGCTGTTCGGACACGAATTCCGCTACACCGATGTGGACATGGGCGGCTGTGCCATTGACAAGTACGGGGACCCCCTGCCTCCGGAAATGCTTAATAAATGCCTGGCCTCCGACAGTGTGCTGCTGGGAGCGGTGGGCGGCCCCAAATGGAACGGCGTTCCCGGTCCGCTGCGGCCGGAGAAGGGGCTGCTGCGGCTCCGGGCCGGAATGGGCGTCTACAGCAACAACCGCCCCGCCAAAATCTGGCCCCAGCTGGCCAGCGCTTCCCCGCTGAAGCAGGAGATCGTGGACAAGGGCATCGATTTCCTCATTGTAAGAGAGCTGATCGGCGGCATTTACTTCGGCCGTCACGAAACGCTGACCGAGCAGGGCGAGCGCGTTGCCGTCGATGAGCTGCGCTATACCGAAGGCGAGATTCGCCGCATCGGCCGCATCGGCTTTGAAACCGCCCGGAAGCGGGGGAAAAAGCTGTGCAGCGTGGAAAAAAGCAATGTGCTGGATTCCTCCCGGCTGTGGAAGAAGGTCATGCACGAGCTGGCGCGGGATTACCCGGATGTGGCCCTTTCGGATATGCTGGTGGACAACTGCGCCATGCAGATTGTAAAGGACCCCAGCCAGTTTGATGTGATTGTCACGGAGAATATGTTCGGCGACATTCTCTCCGACGAGGCCTCCATGATTACCGGCTCCATCGGGATGATTCCCTCCTCCTCTCTGGGGGACGGCTCCCGGGGGCTGTACGAGCCCATCCACGGCTCCGCCCCGGATATTGCGGGCAGGGACCTGGCAAACCCCATCGGCACCATTCTGGCTGCCGCCATGATGCTCCGCTTCTCCTTCGATATGGCTTCCGAGGCGGACTGCATCGAGGCCGCCGTCTCCGCCGTGCTGGACGCGGGCTTCCGCACCGGCGACATCTACACCCCCGGCAGCTGCCGGGTTGGCTGCGGGGAGATGGGGCGCCTGATTCTTACAAACCTTCGAAAGCCGTGAGGAGGCACGTGAATTGCTTTTCGGGGACCCATTGCTTCCGGCAGGTGTCATAATGCCTTATTTCGCTTATCGGCTTTCATAAGCAGATCGTGGAATTCGTGTTTGTGCTTATCAGCTTAAGTCAGCAACCCGACAAATTGGTGTTTGGCGGGCTGTCACCAGGTTTCCTGTCATTGCGAACCAGTCCGCAGACTGGTGTGGCA
>CAMEON010000017.1 GCA_945929845.1 uncultured Clostridia bacterium
GCAATCGCAGACGAAAAAATCTGCACCGAATCTGTACCACCTCATTCAATCAGCGGTTCCTTAAGAAAGGCACCGACCAATACCGGTGCCTTCTTCAATCGACAGGACGGAACCACCACAGGGGCGGATCAGGGGCGGATAGGTCATCCGCCCCTACGGCGTAACAAATTAAACTTTATTACCTGATAGCCGATATCAGGATAAGGCAAAAAGATCTGTCGTAGGGCGGGGGCTTGCTCCCGCCGAAAGAACAATCCCTCCGTCACGCTTCGCTGATGTAACGCCCTTTACACAAGGGAGGTTTTTATCGGGGTCTTCTCCGGCGGGAGCAAGCCCCCGCCCTACAAGGAAGCTTGGAGCAACTTCAAATTTAAGTGAATAATTTTAATGGTTACAGTGTAGTAGGGGCGGATAGGTCATCCGCCCCTATGTGTGATAGTAACCATATTTCAATAGTAGTAGTTGACCCCCACATCCTTCATGGAGGGCAGGGCGGCGAAGACCTCGTTATCCACGGTGATCCGCTCCACATAGGGGGCGCACTTGGCGGCGAAAAGCTGATCCACCACACGGGAGGCCAGATCCGGGAACCAGTCGCTGTACTCGCTGTTGGAGGCGGCGTCAGAGGGCAGGGCGTAGCGCATGATCACATGGTAGCCGTACTCGGATTCCATGACGCAGGCATCCCCGATCTCCATCCCGGACAGGGTGTCAGCCATGTCGTTCAGGTAATCATACCCGTTGTCCCCGGTGGTGTACAGGAAGCAGAAAGACCCATCGGCGATGTAGGCCTCGTCTCCGGACACCTCATACTCCTCCAGCAGGGCTTCAAACCCCGACGAGCCGGAGACCAGCACCTGAGAGAGCACCTCGTTGGCTGTCTCCTTATGGGCGGCCAGCTCCTCGGCGGAGTAGGGCTTGGTCTGTACATTCCCGTTGGTGTCGTAGGCGTAGGCCTTGATCCCTTTTTCTTTGTCATAGGCGATCCGCCCGCCCGAGGTGTAGTAGACGGTGTCCCCGTTGGCATCCACGATGGTCTTGCCGAACTCATCCACCCGGGGGGAGCCGTTCACCGTGTCGTAGGCGATGTTGCTGACCTTGCCATTGTTCTCCTCCGGCAGGTAGTAGATCTCATCCCCGTTCAGGTCGGTCTCGTACACATAGGCGAAGGAGCGGATGAGTAACTGGCGGAAGCAGACGGCGTTCTCTGCCAGGTACTCCTGCTTCACATTGGATGCGATCTTGGAGCCGTCAGCCCCGTACAGGTTGGAGAGGACGGCGGCGTACTTGGCCTCCATGATGTACAAGGCACGCAGAATGTCGGTGTTGGCTCCGTAGGCGGAGAGGATGCTGTTCAATTCAGACTTGGAGCCGCCGGCCCGGTTGTCTATCATATCCTGGATCTCGTCGTCTATCTTCTTCCGCTCACTGTCCGTGAGGGACAGCCCCATCTCGTCAAAGAGCACCGCCGCGACCAGGTACTCCTTGGCTTCCTGGAGCGTGGTCTGGCGGATATACTCGTCATACAGCGTCCCGTCGCTGGAGATGATGGTCTCCCACAGGGCATCACTGCTCACGGCATACCCACTGCTGGCCAGGTTTCCCTTGACCCGGGACAGGAGCAGGCAGAACATATTCTCGGTCATGGTCTCATCTTCCAGGGTCAGCAGGGGCTTGCCCAGCTTCTCGGCGCAGGAGGTGAGGGCGGCCGGCAGAGCCAGGGTCAAGCACAGAAGCAGGGCCAACAGGCGGGCCGGGCGGTGTGTTGTACGGTTCATGGTGATCAGCGATCCTTTCATGGTATTCAATGGACAGAGCAACTATAGTTTAGCCAGGTGGCGGGAGGACGTCTGGGGGCTTCTTGAGAAGAACCGAACTGTCGCCACCGGCAAGCCGGATGCGCCAGTTCAAGAAGTTTGCCATGCGGCAAACTTCCGGCTCCAGACCCCCAAGAACTTTCAAAATGTGTATATAATCATGTTCGATGCGTTGTTTAATGATATTTTTGTTATCATTATTCCAGGAGAGCCTCCGGCGGAGCCGGGGCATTACTGTCGCCCAAAATAGCAAAAACGCCTTCGCGGGGACCCCTCGCCCCGCTCTACGGTGGAAAAGAGAGCGTCCTGTGGGAATAACGGAACTGTGACGACGCTGTTGGTTGTTTCCAAGGGATAAGAGTAAAAAAGATATTATGACTCAGCCTATCGAAACAATATAATATTCATTTTTTGAAAGTTCTTGGGGGGTCTGGGGGTCTTCTTCTAAGAAGACCCCCAGATCGTTCCCCCCGCTCCCTATTGTACCACAAAACGGCGGTTTCGTCTACCCCGGGTCTTGACTGATTGACAGATATTTTTCAAATAATTTGTGAATTATCCGCAACATATCCTCTCCGGCCTTAAGCTGGAGCCGGATGGTGGCCTCCTTGCCGACCACCGCCCGCACCCGGCCGTGCACCAGCTCGGAGAGGCGGCTCCACACCTCCAGGTTCAGGCTGTCCTGGGTGAAGAGGACGGCGTTGCCCTCCTGCCGGATGGAGCGGATGCCGCAGGCGATGCCCTCCGCCCGGATGAGGGCGATCCACAGAAGGCTCTCTGCCGGGGTGGGCAGGTTGCCGTAGCGATCCACCAACTCGTCGGTCATGTCCTCCATGTCCGCCTTGGTGCGGATGAGGGCGATGCGCTTGTACAGCGCCATGCGCTGGGCGGGGTAGCGGACATAGCTGTCCGGAAGGAAGGCACTGACATTCAGGGACACGGTGCAGTCCGGACTTTCCTCCATCGCCTGCCCCTTCTCCTCCAGCACCGCCATGTTCAACAGCTTGATGTACAGGTCGTACCCCACCGCCTCCATGTGCCCGTGCTGTTCCGCACCCAAAAGGTTTCCGGTGCCCCGGATCTCCATGTCCCGCATGGCGATGCGGAAGCCGGCACCGAACTCGGCGTACTCCCGGATGGCCTCCAGTCGCTTCTCCGCCACCTCGGACAGGGCCTTGCCCCGGCGGTAGGTGAAGTAGGCGTACGCCCGTCGGGCGGAGCGACCTACCCGACCCCGGAGCTGGTGCAGCTGGGACAGACCCAGCCGGTCGGCACAGTCCACGATCAGGGTGTTGGCATTGGGTATGTCCACCCCGGTCTCTATGATGGTGGTGCAGACCAGAATGTCTATCTCCCCGGTCAGCATCCGCTCCCAGATGGCCTCCAGCTCCTCCTTGTCCATCCTGCCGTGAGCCACCACGATGCGGGCATCCGGAATGGCCTTGGCCAGTCCGGCGGCGGTCTGGTCTATGGTCTCCACCACATTGTGCAGGTAGAACACCTGCCCGCCCCGGTGCAGCTCCCGCCGGATGGCCTCGTTGATGATCAGGTCGTCGTGCTCCAGCACATAGGTCTGCACCGGCAGGCGGTTCACCGGTGCCTCGTCCAGGAGGGAAATGTCCCGGATGCCCCCCATGGCCATGTTCAGCGTCCGGGGAATGGGGGTGGCGGACAGGGTCAGCACATCAATGTTGCCGCAGAGCTGTTTCAGCTTCTCCTTCTGGGCCACGCCGAACCGCTGTTCCTCGTCCACGATGAGCAAGCCCAGCTTGTGGAAGGCAATGTCCTTGCCCAGCAGGCGGTGGGTGCCGATGATGATGTCGGTGTCCCCCCGCTCCAGTCGGCGGATGGACACCGCCTGCTCCTTGGCTGTCCGGAACCGGGAGATCATGTCCACATTGACGGAGAAACTGCGCATCCGGCGGGAAAAGGTCTGGTAGTGCTGGAGGGCCAGGATGGTGGTGGGCACCAGCACCGCCACCTGATAGCCGTCCGCCACGCACTTGAAGGCCGCCCGCATGGCCACCTCGGTCTTGCCGTAGCCCACATCCCCGCAGAGCAGGCGATCCATGGGCACCGGCTTTTCCATGTCGGCTCTGATGTCCTCGATGGCGGCCAGCTGACCGCCGGTCTCCTCGTACTCGAAGGCGGCGGCAAAGTCCTGCTGGAAGGCATCGTCCGGGGGGAAGGCGTGGCCGGGACGGCGCATCCGCTCGGCGTAGAGCTGGATCAGCTCCTTGGCCATCTCCTTGACCACGGCTTTCGTCCGGGCCTTTGTCCGGCTCCAGCCGTCCGTCCCCAGCTTGGACAGCTTGATGGTGCCGTCATCGGCGTGGGCACCGATGTACTTGGACACCATGTCCAGCTTCTCCACCGGGATGAACAGCTTATCCGTCCCGGCGTACTGGATGCCGATGTAGTCCCGGCTGACCCCCTCGGTGGTCAGGTTCTCGATACCGGTGAACCGGCCGATACCGTAGGTCTCGTGCACCACGATGTCCCCTACCTCCAGGTCGTTGTAGGACAGGATGGTGCGGCTGTTTTTCTTCCTGGCGGCATCGGCGGCCTTCTTCCTCGCCCGCAGGGAGGCCGGGGAGGTGGACAGGGAGCCGGTGCGGCTGTCCGGATTGGTGGACAGGATGGCGATGCGGGGAGCCATCAGCTCATAGCCAAAGAGGAAGTTCCGCCACAGGATGACCACGGTGTCCCGGGGCATCTTGTCGGCGGTGAGCATGGAGTCCTCCGCCGGGATCACCGTGTCAAAGTGCGCCTCCTCCAGCATTTCGGAGAGGTTCCGGGCGGCGGCCTCGTTCTCGGCGATGACAGCCAGTCGGTAGCCGTCCCGCAGGTAGGCGGTCAGATCCTCGCAGAGCAGGCTGAAATTCTCGGCATAGGATACCATGTGCCGGGTGCGGAAGCCGAAGATCCCCCCCAGCCGCCGCCCGGACATACCGTAGGACAGGGAGTCAGCGTGGACGGTCACATTGTTCTCCAAGAAGCGGTCAAAGGCGGTGGTGGGGCGGGCGTACTCCGCATACTTGCCGCTGATGATCCCGCTCTCTATCATGCTGACCACCGTCTCGTCCATCAGCCGCTCCCCGCCGGTGAGCCGCTCCGGTACCGCCCCGTAGGCACGAACCAGGAACAGGGTCTTCTCCGGGAAGTAGTCCAGCAGGCAGGCGCTCTCTGGGTAGACCACCCGGATGTACTTGTCCAGAAAGTGCAGTTCACTGCCGGTGGGGTTGGCAGACTGCCGGGCCGCCGCAAGGGCCGCCAGCTCCCCGTCCAGGGTGTGGATGGCATCCGGCCCCCGGGCGGCCTTCCGCTGGGCACGAACCACCTCCTCCAGCCGGGCAAGACCCTCCCCGTCGGTCAGCACCTCCCGGGCGGGGAGCAGATCCGCCGACCGGATGTCCGTGGTCATGCGCTGGGTCTCGGCATCGAACAGACCCATGCGATCCACCTCGTCCCCGAACAGCTCCACCCGCAGCGGGCGGGAGCCGTCCAGCACCTCCCCCTCATCGTTGAGGTAGGCACCATAGGGGGCGCAGATGTCCACGATGCCACCCCGCAGGGCGAACTGACCCGGCCCCTCCACCAGATCCACCCGGGCGTACCCGGCGGCCACCAGGCGGGCGGCCAGATGGGCGGTGTCCACCGGCGTGTCAAAGTCCAGATGCACCGAAGCCTCCCGCAGGCGGGCGGGCGGGATGGTGTAGCCCAGGGCGGCATCCGGGGTGGCGATGACCACATCCCAGCCGCCGGAGACCAGGCCGGACAGCACTTTCAGCCTCTCATGCTCATACTCATGGGAGGCAGTGACATTATAGAAGGAGAGATCCCGGGCGGTGAAGAAGGCCGCCCGCAGGCCAAACCGCTCCATGGTCTCCCTCATGCGGACGCAGTCCTTTTCCTCGGGGCAGATCAGGAGGGCACACCGCTTGCGTCCCTGCCTGTCCTTCCCCCCGTCGGGCGCGGCGGCTGTGCACACATCCTCCACCAGGGAGATGAGAAATGCCTCCACCGCCCCCTCACATAGCCCGTTCGCTAACAGCGGCAACGGTTTATCCTTGAAATTCTTCCGGACAGCGGCCAGTAACTGACCATACTCCCCGTCCGCTCGAATGCAGGAGGTAAGAAGATTCATATGTAAGTGTATTCCTTTCAATGGGGGTACGGGGAACGAAGGGACGCTCTGGGGGCTTCTTGAAAGAAGCCCCCAGACCCCCAAGAACTTTCAAAACATGTATTGTATACTGTTCGGAGCGTTGTTCTTCACACGAATAGCTTTCTTTCGGAAAAGCCCCTTCTGTTACAGTTGACAGTTGACAGTTGACAGTTGACAGTTGACGCACCCTGACAGAAGGCTCCCATTTCCACCGTAGAGCGGGGCGAGGGGCCCCCGCGACGGCGTTTTTGCTTTCTTCCGATACCGGCAACGCTGAATCCCCCATATAACAGACTAACGCTCTGACTTTACATAAAAATTGTTTTGAAAGTTCTTGAAGGGTGTGGGAAACTTCTTTCAAGAAGTTTCCCACCGTATCTCCCGCTCCCCCGTTCCCCTACGCTTTCCGGTTGCAGATGCGCATGGCGCCGTCCAGGTCGTCATGGAGCAGGTGTTCCAGGCCGTCGCAGGCCAGGGGGAAGAGGGATTGGAGGGTATCCATTTCGGCGGGGGTGAAGTCAGAGAGCACCCAGGCGGCCAGGTCGTAGTCCGGGTGGGGCTTGGCACCCACGCCGATGCGGATGCGGGGGAAGGTGTCGGTGCCCAGCTCCTGGATGATGCTCCGGATGCCCTTCTGGCCGCCGTCGGAGCCTTTGCCACGGATGCGCATGCCGCCCACGGGCAGGTTGATGTCATCGCTGATGACGATGATATGCGCCGGCTCCACATGGTAGAACCGGGCGGCGGCGGCTACGGCCAGCCCGGAGGCGTTCATCAGGGTCTGGGGCTTCATGAGCAGGCACCGGACGCCGGAGAGGACGGCCTCCCCCACCAGAGCCTGGAACCGTGCCCTGTCCGGCACCACGCCACAGCGGGTGCTCAGGGCATCCATGCAGAGGAACCCGGTGTTGTGCCGGGTGCGGGCATACTGCCTGCCCGGGTTCCCCAGTCCCACCACCAGATGGGTCAGGGGCAGGGAGGCGGCGGCACGCCCGGTGCTGTCCCCGGCCTCCAGCTTGCGGAATATGTCAAAAATGTTTCCCATAGAGGCTCCTTCGGATAATGGAATAGGGGGCTGTATCGCCGGATGGCACAGACAGTCCCAAAAATTCACAGACAAAGGGACGGCTGTCGCCGGTGCCGTACCGTGCGCCCTCCATCCTTGCTCCTTATATTATACACCCATGGTCTGTCGGAATCAAACAGATTTTGTGAATTTTTCTTGGGAACCGCTGATTGATTCGCTGGTACATCTTCGGCACATCTTTTCCCGCCTGCTTCTTGCCGAAAAATCTATGACGAATCTGCACCACCTCATTCAATCAGCGGTTCCCTGTTCAAAAAAAATTTACAGTTATTTCGGGAATATTTTCTGAAAACCCTTTCCGGAACCGGAGAAATATGATATAATATCCGTTGCGGTTCTGTGCATACCAGTCCCCAACGAAGCAATCCGGTGGGGTGTCGCTTTTTGCCCGGTGTGCAGACCGACCCCACACAGTTTTCAAAAAAACAAAATACACGGAGGAAGAAAATCAATGGCAAAGAAGTATTGCTACCTCTTCACGGAAGGCAACGCCAACATGCGTGAGCTGCTGGGCGGAAAGGGTGCCAACCTGGCTGAGATGACCAACATCGGCCTGCCGGTGCCCCAGGGCTTCACCATCACCACCGAGGCCTGCACCCAGTACTATGAGGATGGCCGGCAGATCAACGACGGGATCAAGGCCGAGATCATGGAGTACATCGACAAGATGGAGACCATCTGCGGCAAGAAGTTCGGGGATGTGGAGAACCCCCTCCTGGTGTCTGTCCGCTCCGGCGCCCGCGCATCCATGCCCGGCATGATGGACACCATCCTGAACCTGGGTCTGAATGAGACGGTGGTCAACACCATCGCCGAGAAGTCCAACAACCCCCGCTGGGCCTGGGACTGCTACCGCCGCTTCATCCAGATGTTCTCGGATGTGGTCATGGAGGTAGGCAAGAAGTATTTTGAGAAGCTCATTGATAAGATGAAGGAAGAGAAGGGTGTCACCTACGACATCGAGCTGACCGCTGACGACCTGAAGAACCTGGCTTACCAGTTCAAGGCCGAGTACAAGGCTCAGCTGGGCAAGGACTTCCCGGACGACCCCAAGGAGCAGCTCTTCGAGGCTATCAAGGCCGTGTTCCGCTCCTGGGATAACCCCCGTGCCAATGTGTACCGCCGGGACAACGATATTCCCTACAGCTGGGGCACCGCTGTCAATGTGCAGATGATGGCCTTCGGCAACATGGGCGACGACTGCGGCACCGGCGTGGCCTTCACCCGTGACCCTGCCACCGGCGAGAAGGGTCTGTTCGGCGAGTTTTTGACCAACGCCCAGGGCGAGGATGTGGTCGCCGGCGTCCGTACCCCCATGAAGATCACCGAGATGGAGCAGAAGTTCCCCGAGGCCTTCGAGCAGTTCAAGAATGTGTGCTCCATTCTGGAGAACCATTACCGTGATATGCAGGACATGGAGTTCACCGTGGAGCACGGCAAGCTGTTCATGCTCCAGACCCGGAACGGCAAGCGTACCGCAAAGGCCGCTCTGAAGATCGCCTGCGACCTGGTGGACGAGGGCATGCGTACCCCCGAGGAGGCCGTTCTGATGATCGACCCCCGCAACCTGGACACCCTGCTGCATCCCCAGTTTGATGCCAAGGCTCTGAAGGCTGCCAAGCCCATCGGCCGCGGTCTGGGTGCTTCCCCCGGAGCCGCCTGCGGGCAGATCGTCTTCTCCGCCGAGGATGCCGAGGCCTGGAAGAAGGCCGGCAAGAAGGTGGTGCTGGTTCGTCTGGAGACCTCTCCTGAGGACATCACCGGTATGAAGGCTTCCCAGGGTATCCTGACTGTCCGTGGCGGTATGACCTCCCACGCAGCCGTGGTGGCTCGTGGTATGGGTACCTGCTGCGTGTCCGGCTGTGGCGACATCGTCATGGACGAGGAGAACAAGCAGTTCACCCTGGCAGGCAAGACCTTCCATGAGGGCGACTTCCTGTCCATCGACGGCTCTACCGGTAACATTTACGACGGCATCATCGCCACCACCGATGCCACCATCGGCGGCGAGTTCGGCCGCATCATGGGCTGGGCAGACCAGTTCCGCCGCCTGAAGGTCCGCACCAATGCCGACACCCCCCGGGATGCCAAGAAGGCTCGTGAGCTGGGCGCCGAGGGTATCGGTCTGTGCCGCACCGAGCATATGTTCTTTGAGCCGGAGAGAATCGCCGCTTTCCGTGAGATGATCTGCGCTGATACCGTAGAGGAGCGGGAGGCCGCCCTGAACAAGATCCTGCCCTATCAGCAGAACGACTTTGAGGCTCTGTACGAGGCACTGGAAGGCACCCCTGTGACCATCCGCTTCCTGGATCCGCCTCTTCATGAGTTCGTTCCCACCGAGGAGGCCGACATTGAACTGCTGGCCGCCGCACAGGGCAAGACCGTGGAGCAGATCAAGGCCATCATCACCGGCCTGCATGAGTTCAACCCCATGATGGGTCACCGTGGTTGCCGTCTGACCGTCACCTACCCCGAGATCGCAAAGATGCAGACTCGTGCCGTCATCCGTGCCGCCATCAATGTCCAGGCCAAGCACCCCGACTGGAAGGTACAGCCTGAGATCATGATCCCGCTGGTTGGCGAGACCAAGGAGTTCGTCTTCGTCAAGAAGATCGTGGTGGCTACCGCCGATGAGGAGATCGCCAAGGCCGGCGTGGAGCTGAAGTACGAGGTCGGCACCATGATCGAGATCCCCCGTGCCTGCCTGACCGCCGACGACATCGCCAAGGAGGCTGAGTTCTTCTGCTTCGGTACCAACGACCTGACCCAGATGACCTTCGGCTTCTCCCGTGACGACGCCAGCAAGTTCCTGGGTGCCTACTACGAGAACAAGATCTTCGAGAACGATCCCTTCGCCAAGCTGGATCAGGTTGGCGTGGGCAAGCTGATGAAGATGGCTGTCTCCCTGGGCAAGGGTACCCGTTCCACCCTGCACTGCGGTATCTGCGGTGAGCACGGCGGCGATCCCACATCCGTGGAGTTCTGCCACCAGATCGGTCTGGACTATGTGTCCTGCTCGCCCTTCCGCGTGCCGATCGCCCGTCTGGCCGCTGCACAGGCTGCCATCAAGGATAAGCAGTAATCATTCCTGCCTGTGAAAAGGCACTCTGCCTTATAGCACGAAAGACAAACTGAATTATAAAATTGACCTTGCAAAAGCAATTTTGCAGGGTCTTTTTTTACGCTCTAAACCTTGCAAAAACACATTGAAATAGGGATTTCAGGGTTATTTTATCCAAAAAACAGCGATTTTTTGGGGTTATGCCCGAAAACTTGATAAAGGAACCGCTGATTGATTCGGCGGCGCATCTTCGGCACATCTTTTCCCACCTGCTTCTTGCCGAAAAACTCGATGTACATCCAGTACATCTTGCGTTTTTCGCAATCGCAGACGAAAAAATCTGTACCGAATCTGCACCACCTCATTAAGTCAGCGTTTCCCTAATTATACCGCACAATTTTTGAATAGATTGGCAAAAAACAAGATTGACTTTCAGGAGTATGTGTGCTATAATGTACCTGTACACGGATATGAGAATCACCATGTAGTCATATTGTTATCATCGTGTAGCAGGGAAGATTACTTTTTTCTCCCCATAGTCAATGGTATTCATGTAACGAAACTACATTCGGAGGTATACATATGAAAAACCGGTCAGGCCAAAGAATTCTTGCTATGCTACTTTCGGTATTCATGGTCTTTACAACCATTCCGTTCACAGCTTTTGCTGATTCCTCTGAGAAACTCGGCAGTACAGTCGATTCACAGCCAGGATTGGCAAATCACAGTGAAAATCTCGGTGAGAGCCAAACTTTGGGGGCAGCACTTGCAAGCATTGCAACAGCAACTGTTGGGGTACAAGATGCTGAATCTCCTCAATCAGTTTTATACGGCGATGTGAATTCGGATGGCGGCATCGACAGTTTGGATGTTACCTTGCTTATGAAGTACCTGGCTGACTGGGAGGTCGATTTGGATCTGCAGGCAGCCGATGTCAATATGGATGGGGTCGTTGACAGTTTGGATGCTACGCTGCTTATGAAACATGTTGCAGATTGGGATGTAACCCTGGGTGGTAATGTCACACTGTCCTTTGAAACCAATGGCGGCGTGGCAATACCGTCCCGCATGATTCCCGGGGGGACCGTACCGATATTGCCTGAACCAAGACGGGAGGGGTACGTCTTTTCCGGGTGGTACACCGATGTGGATCTGGTGAACGCATGGGTAGGTGCGCCCCTGACTGAATCTGTCACGGTGTATGCCGCATGGACTGAAAGTAGCATACCCGAGGATGAAGGTGATGAAGTCGAAAGTAACCAATACTCTTTGATAGAACGCCAGGTGTCAACGGATTACAGCTTTTTGATTCACACAGAAGATGATGTTTCCGCAGAGAACATAGCTTCGCTGGTGCAGGTATTGGATGTTTGTGATGAGCTTGTTTCTGTGCACGCCGTTGATGTGACGCTTGAGGAAGAGACCGGGCATACCTTTGCCGTCAGTTCGGATAATCTGAATCCGGGCTCCATTTATTACATAAAGCCTGCTGACAATGTCAGTTTTGTAATTGAAGAAGACGGCACGAGGACACTGTCTGAGTCCAGGGATATGGTCTTCAGCGTAGAAGGTGAGACAGAGGCATACTATACCATCAAGAGCGGCGTGAAAACAGTTTCCGATGCTATCGTGTTGCCTCAGATTGATACAGATGCCCTCCGGTTCATGTCCTCGGACGGGACTCTGCAAATCGGCGACTGCTTCGTGGCAGACTGGGCGGAGGAACAAATGATATCTGCGGCAGGTATCATTGTTTCCAAAGAAACAAGCGGAGAGAAGTACATATACAGTTATGAAAGAGTGGAAACCGATGATCTGTATACGGATTACTTTGCGCATTCTTCCGGAGAATTGGACTTCAGCGGAGTTACTCTGACAGAAGAGGAGAAGAACGACCTGGTTGAGGCAGTTCAATACTCCCCGCTTTACCAACAGTTCTACCTGTCTGCCATGTCGCTCGAAAAAGATATTGGGTACACATTGAAAGACAAACCGGTAATCAACGGGAATCTCTACTATACAGGCGATAACAGCCTGGTTATCGAACTGTCCATGGTGGCAACCTATCAGAACGACATTAAATTAACATTTTCTGTTGCGTATGAATACAAAGGTACATTTGACGGAGAAGCAAGGACAGGTGGATTTTCTTCAACGATCGTGAGCTTGATCATTAACCAAGAAATTGATATAAATGTGAGCCATAAAGCAGACAGTGGGCTCGGATTCTTCGATGAGAATGAGTATCCCTTCTATGAAGACATCGAAAGCAAATTCAAAGCCTACCTGGAGCAGAATGAGAAGCTTGAACTTGAGTTCTCTGAAGGACCAGAAAAAGCCGAGGGATACTTGCTTACGAAAAAGTCCATTCAGCTGTTCAGTTGTGGATGTTTTTCCCTCTTCGGAACTCTTTCCATTCCTGTCAGTCTTTCTGCCACCGGTACATCCGGCATGGGCATGGATCTTGAGTTTATAGTATCCTTGAGTGTCTTTAATTCTCCAAAACCGAAAACATTTGTGAGCACAGATGTTCATTTACTCAATGCCTATCTGTATGCACAGGCAAAGTTGGAAGCATCCATGGCCATTGATTTGGGACTGATGGCTTGCTTCTTCGGTTGTGTAGGCGTAGAATTGGTCTTTGAACCGGAGCTGGTTGCAGAGTTTGGAGGAATCGCCGCAATAAGCATTTGCTCTGATGATACGATGGGCGGTATATATGCCCGCATCAAGCTGAAACTCAAAGGATATGTTGCGTTGGCCCGGCTCCAGCATATGGATATTTACGACGGCTCAAGGACGAAAATTGAGTTTACATTCAAGACGATCCCGCTCTTTGAATGGGGAGACCCGACGATCCCGGTGTATTTCAATAGCAGATACGATACTGTAGCACCGGAGGTGAACAACTGCGCATATCAGGCAATTCCGTTGGAGGATCTGATTGACCGGGAGGTCAGCTGCAGAGATTTTGATACCGGAAATCCCTCCAGCAAGATCGCAAACTGTACTTACGAAATTTACGATGTGGATAACCCCATAAGAGCGGTGGAGGTGAAAGGGAACAAACTGATCATACATCATGGCGCACTCTGCGGCCAGATGACGGTTGTACTTAAGGTTACCATGATAGGCCAGCCGGGTATTTTCAAATTTGTTACTGTGACCCTTGATATACCGGATCATGAGTATCTGAATGATCAGGATCTGGAGCTTTGTGAGTGCCTTGGCGGTGATCTGACTGTACGCGCATGTATCCATTGCGGATATGTTGATATTGACGACAACACCGAGGATCTTTCCGGATCGTTTGATAATACCAATATTACCACCGAGATAGTACAGCCCCGCTGTGTTAATGCTGGTCACATAAAGGTCACATGTAACCAGTGCGGTCGGGTTCTGCAAAATGAACGCATTGACCCCCTCGGACATGATCTGCGCTATATGTGCGAGGACGGAGATCATAACGGCTATTGCGTACGAAACGAAATACAGGTTGACCGAGAGACCGGAGAGACGACGCTGGTATGGGAATGTGATTACAAGAAAGAGCCTGAAGATGGCAATATGGAAGGGAAAGAGGCTACCTGTACGGAGGACGGGCTGAGTGCAGGTACGATGTGCCTGGAGTGTGGAATCGTTCTCGAGGAGCAGGAGATCATTCTGGCACTCGGACATGATCCGGAAAATCCCTATTTGGAGGCAACGCCGGATTCTGACGGCCATACAGCATATGGAACCTGTTCAAAGTGTCATGAATATATTGCGAAGCAGATCATTCCCAAGCATGAACATGTCGGCAGTATCCCGGGTATGCCTGCCACCTGTACGACAGCCGGTTGGACCGCTTATGGACCGTGCAGTGTTCTCTATTGTAACAAGAATGTGGAAAGGGTGACAATACCTGCCCATCATATACTGAAGTCGAAGATAGATAAGGCCGCCACCTGTACAGAGGCAGGGTATAAGGGCTATGAGTATTGCAACCGCTGTGACTATATCTCCTATACTGAGATACCGGCACTGGGGCACTCATGGTCGGATAAGCTGGCAACCGATGACTTCGAATACCATTACTACCCCTGCTTGCGGGAGTGCGGCGCAAGGTCGGGTGAGGAACAGCACACCTTCAAGTACGCCGGTAAACCGTTGGTTTCCGTCAATGAGAAAAACGAAACGGTGGTGACCGTGCCGCTGACCTGCACCATCTGCGGTGGTGTCTTCAACCCCCAGGCTACGAGTGATAAATGTATGCATACATCGTACCTGTATGTGCCGGCCATCAGTCCGACCTGTACCGAGGAGGGACTCAGCGACGGCGTGATGTGCGCAGTTTGTCGTTCCTTCATTCCCAACCAGGAGCAGCTGATCCTGCCCGCCCTGGGGCACAACTATGTGGACGGGGTGTGTACACGGTGCGGGGACAAGGAGGAATCCCCCTACTCGGAAGGCCTTGCCTTTGTCTCGAACGGCGATGGAACCTGCTATGTGAGTGGGATCGGAACCTGCACAGATACGGATGTCCGTATTCCTCCGGTAAGCCCGGAGGGGGATAAGGTGACAGGGATTGGTGACGATGCCTTTAACGGTTGCACGGACTTAATAAGTGTTACAATCCCGGATGGAGTGAAGAGTATTGGAGACTCGGCATTTTCCGAATGCACCAGCTTGGAGAATATTATGATTCCGGACAGCGTCACGAGTATTGGAGTGTATGCCTTCTCCGGTTGTACCGCTTTGGTAACCCTCACGATACCTGGTAGTGTGACAATCATTGAAGAAGGATCTTTCTCTCAGTGTGCCAGCCTGACAAATATCATAATCCCGGATAAAGTAACGCGCATACATGGTTTTGCCTTTGAAGACTGTGTTGGCTTAACAGACATAATCATTCCAGATAATGTGACAAGCATCGAAGATTCTGCTTTTGAAGGTTGTACCGGCTTGACAAGTGTGATGCTTGGTGACCATGTGGCAAGTATAGGCGAGGGTGCCTTCAATGGCTGTGCAGGGTTGACAAGCATTGCGTTTCCAAATAGTATGTGGGCCATAGGCGATGCTGCCTTTGGTGGTTGCAAAGGTTTGACGAGCATTACATTCGGAAACAGATTAACCAGCATTGGCGAAGGTACTTTCTACGGTTGTACCGGCTTGACCAACATAACAATACCGGCCAGCGTGACAAGCATTGGCGCAGGTGCCTTCAATAGTTGTACCGGTCTAACAAGTGTGATTGTTCCGGAAAGTGTAACGAGTATTGGCGGCTACACTTTTGCCGCTTGTGCAAATCTAACTATCTATTGTGAAGCTGAATCTCAGCCTTCAGGATGGGCTTCGGATTGGAATCCAAGCAATTGCCCGGTTGTATGGGGCTATGGGAAATACTCAGAAGGCCTTGCCTTTGTCTCGAACGGCGATGGAACCTGCTATGTGAGTGGAATCGGAACCTGTACAGATAAGGATATCCGTATTCCTCCGGTAAGCCCGGAGGGGGATAAGGTGACGCACATCGGTACTAAAGCCTTTTATAAGTGCTCCGGCTTGACAAGCATCACCATCCCGGACAGCGTGACATTTATCGGTGCTGGGGCCTTCATGGATTGCACAAGTTTAGTGGGCATAAAAATCCCGGATGGTTTATCAAAAATCCAATCGGCAACTTTTGCAAATTGTAGCGGTCTGACAACCATTACGATACCAGATAGTGTGACGACTATTGAAATCATGGCTTTCGGGTTTTGTCCAAGTTTGATTAATATTACACTTCCGAAGGGTGTGACAAGTATCGGTGTCTGGGCTTTTGAACATTGCACAAGCCTGACCAGCATCACGATTCCGGACAGCGTGACGAGCATCGGTTCCGAGGCCTTTTATGGATGCTTAAGTTTAACCATTTACTGTGAAGCTGAATCTCAGCCTTCGGGATGGGATTCTTCATGGAACAGTTCCGGGCGTCCCGTCATCTGGGGCTATACCGGTCAATGAGCCACCTGAATTTTGAAAAGGGAGTTATGAGTCATGAAAAAGTTTTTTCTCGCATTCGTCCTGCTCATGGCCGTGCTTTGTGTGGCGGTTCTGGGCACATCGGCAGACGGGAGCGGCACCGCAACGCCGCTGACCCTGTCTGTCTCCTCCCCCTCTGCCATGGCCGGAGACACGGTTCAGGTCACCGTGTCCGTCACAGGCAATCCCGGCTTCAATGCCATCAAGCTGTATGCCGGGTATGACACATCCGCCCTTGAGCTGGTCGGGGTGACAGACGGCGGGCTGTTCGCTGGGCTGTTTCAGCCCGGTGAGAAGCTCACCACCCAGCCCTTCCCCCTGTACTGGGCCGGTACAGGCAATACCACCGGAACCGGTGTGCTGGCGACATTGACCTTCCGGGTGCTGGAAACCGCTACGCCCGGCAGTACCACTGTGTCTGTGACCTGCGCCGATTGTATCAATACCGACAATGAGCGTGTGGCCGTCACGGTGGAACCGGGTACGGTGACGGTCCGTGAGGCCGCCACCGCCATCCGGGGCGCCCGGATCTCTCTCGGTACGGACATTTCCGTTCGCTACTATGCGGATCTGCTGTCCGCCCATAAGGAAGCCCGGATGCGCTTCACCGTGAGCTATGCGAACAAAACAGCTGTCACGGAGGTCACCGGCTCCTGGGATGAAGTGACCGGTATGTATGTGTTCACCTGCCCGTCCGTCACCCCACAGGCCATGGGCGACAACATCAAGGCCGAACTGATCCTGGAGGGGGCAAACGGCCAGGTGACCGTGTTGGATACCCGGGAGGAGTACAGTGTCCTGCAAAACTGCATAAACCTGCTCGGGAAAACGGCGGAGGAGCTGCACATCAGTGAGGACGCATACAAGGCCATGCAGACGCTGATCGCCGACCTGATCGAGTACGGCACCGCCGCACAGATATACAGAGGGTACAGAACGGACAGCCTGATCAACCAGAATACGGCATACACGGCCCTGCTGTCGGAGAAAAGTATCCAGCCGCGCACATTCACGGCATGGGGGGAGGAGGATGCTACCAGACTGTCTTACGAGCTGACGGATTCCACCAAGGACGGGTATTCCATTACCGCCGCAGGCGTATATTTCGATTACGATAACCGTTTGTATGTGCGTTTCACTGCTCCGGATATTACAGCGGAGAATTTCTCCGTGACGATCGGAACCATGGATGCAGCCTGGAATGCAGTGAATGTGATCACATACACGCTTGACGAAACCGCCGATCATCCCATAGTCGGGATCCCCGGCAGAGAGAATGAGTACGTTGTGGTGTCGGATCCGATTCCTGCCTCGGAACTGGCCTTTTCCAACGAACTGGAGGACATTCTGTGGTATGAGATCTCCATCAACACGCTCAAGGTGAACAAGCAGGGGAATCTGGTTCCGACGGCTATTCAGACGCTGACTTACAGTGTGCCTTCCTATGTGTATTCCATGCAGGACAAGGATACCCCCATGGCGAACCTTGCGAAGGCGTTGTACAATTACGGCATGTCTGCTGCCGGATATGAGCTATATGCCGAGAATGAAGGAGAGTGACAGATATGGAAACAGGAACAAAGAGAAAGGCGCACTATACCGCACCTGTGCTGAAGGTAGATTTCTATAATCCGTACGGTACCATGCTGGGAAGTGGGATGCTATACCCGGAGGACCCTTTCTATGGAGAAGAACATCGCTTTACAGCCAATACAGAGCCGTCGGATGTGCCCAACCCAGTGGAGGGTGAGAGCAATGAGCCGTAACAGAAGAAGCATGGTGGTTCTTCTTGCTCTTCTTCTCTGCCTTGCCGGGTGTACGGCAGGGCAGAAAACAGAAGCAGGGACAACTGTCACAGTCACGGAAACAGAGGCGGAGGCTTCGGTGCATGAAACGGATGCGCATACAACCGCCGAAGGGAATGAGGAGCAGGAAACAGACGCAGGATCAGTCACGACAGAGGAACAGGATCCAGAAGTGAGCCTGACAGCAGAGCAGACTGACCCGGAGTCAATTCCTGATGCAGAACCGGTATCAACCACAGCTGAAGAAACGGTGGAAGTGGAGGAAGCCGATCCCGAGACAGAGGAGCCTGGGGTTGACCTTCCGTTTGATTGGTTCTGACAAATAGTATGCTTCAGGTTGAAAAAAGACCGCATCAGGAGGATCCTTTCCTGTTGCGGTCAACCTGTATTCACAAAGAGGAATTTTCATATGAATCATTCTTTCCAGATGCGATTGGCGCACAGCGGCATCCGTGTGATCGGTGCTTCAGAACAATTCAAAACAGCGTGTAGCTCTTTTCTGACGGATGACAGTGCCCCCGCAGAATTTACGGTTTCTGTCGATCCGGAACGAATGAAAGCAGAACAGGCGGAAGTACCCGGCATCTCTGCCTGTTGTGCGGAATCACGATGCCTTTTGAAACAGGTGATTCAGGAACTGCCGCAGTTCAGAGCCATAATGTTCCATGGGGCCTGCATTGCGTATGAAGGACGGGCATATATTTTCGCTGCTCCGAGCGGAACCGGGAAAACCACCCATGTCAGGCTTTGGAAACAACAGTTCGGTGATAAGGTGACGGTCATTAACGGAGACAAGCCTGTTTTATACATGGGTGATACCACTATTGAAGCTTTTTCTTCCCCCTGGGCTGGAAAAGAAAACTGGTTTACCCCATTCACTTGCTCGCTTGGTGCCATTTGCTTTCTTGAAAGGGGCGAACAGAACAGCATAAGCCCGGTCTACGGTGAGAAAGCTGTTGAATGTTTGTTCAAGCAAATTCCTTTGCCGCAGAAAAGAGAATCGTTGATGCTGACGCTATCCTATATGGATCGGATCGTTACGACTGTCCCAATGTATATCATGAAGTGTAATATGACTCTCGAGGCGGCGGAAATGTCGTGCAAGGCATTAACGGTAATTGGAAAGCTCCCCTTGTGAATTCTATATGGTAAATTGAATGGAGCAGGAGCACCACGCCCACATCACATGAAAAAGATATTCATATCTCTTTGGGGAACATAGATAGGAAATATGCCACTTGCTGGATTGAGAGCCGGGTGATATGATCGAAGATGTAAAAGATTGATGAATTGCCTTCAGAGTGATTGACAGCCAATCGGAAATATGGTATAATAACACGGCAAGGCTGGTACCATGTGAAAAAGCAAACAGCTTTTTGACACATAGGTAAAGCAAAATGTTCAATTACGACCTTGCAAGGAAATTTGTAGGGTTGTTTTTTACGCTCAAAATCTCGAAGAAACACCGTGAAATAAGGATTAAACCCGAAAGAATCGTGTTTTAAGGAGTTGTTTCGGAGATGGGCAATTGAAACACAGCCTTACCCTTATTCTGATACGAACTGTTGCCCTAAAACACTGCCCGCCGGGCTTCCGGAATATGCCGGGGGCCTGCGGATCCATAGAAAATCACTCGAAAGAGGGAGGGAGGAGGAGCGCTTTTGGCGTTTCCTCCTCTTTCCGGTGGGGAGTACCCATACCTGGCCAACACCCGGAACCAAATCATTTTCCCGCCCAAGGAGGCTGTATGCTTCAGGATCTTCATTCGCACACCTACTATTCCTTCTGCGGCAAGGACACCCCGGAGGCCATCGTAGAGGCGGCTATTGCAGGGGGACTTTCGCTGTTTGGTATCACCGACCACAATTACGGCATCGGCTACAGCCGGTTTGATGTGTTCACCAATCCGGTGGCACCCTCGCTCAGCCAGGACTACGGCCGTACCCTGCGCCGGTACTACGACCACATCAACCTGATCCGGGAGAAGTACGCCGGGCAGATCACCGTCCTGCGGGGCATTGAGCTTTGCACCCTGTCGGACGGGGCCCATGACCGCTACTGCCTGCCGGAGCATGCCGACATTTCCTACTTTGATTACTGCCTCATTGAGAATCTGGACAGCCCCTCCTCCATCACCGGGGGAGACCTGTTCGCCTATGCCAGGCGGTGCGCCTGCCCGGTGGTAGGCGTAGCCCATACCGACCTGTTCGCCCATATCGCCCGGCTGGGGCTGGATCCCTACGACTACTTCCGGCGCATGGCGGAGCAGAACATCTTCTGGGAGATGAATGTCAGCTACGACTCCATCCATCATTACCGGGAGCACGCCTACATGCTGGACTTCTTTGCCGACCCGGCCAAGCAGGAGCTGGTGCGCCGGTCGGGGGTGCGGGTCAGCGTGGGCTTTGACGGCCACAAGGTGGAGGATTACCTGCCGGAGAGGGTCAGCGACTACTGCCGGCGGTTGGAGGCCATGGGCATCCGTATGCCCTTTGAGAACTGAAAATTTCCGGCAGGCCCCGTGCCTGTCCGGCTTAATAAAAAGCCTTTTGGCACAAGGAGGATCATCATATGTCTATCGAATACGGTTTACAAATGTTCAGCGTCCGTGACATCACCGACAAGGATCTGGAGGGTGCCCTGCGGGCCGTGGCCGAAATGGGCTACCGGTATGTGGAGTACGCCGGGTTCTTCGGCCATCCCGCCGAGGAGGTTGCCGGATGGCAGGAGAAGTACGGCCTTTTGTGCAGCGGCACGCACACCGGCTGGGGCGAGCTGCTGCCCGAGAACATAGAGGAGACCATCCGCTACCACAAGACCATCGGCAACACCGACATCATTGTCCCCGGGGCGGATCTTGGCACCCTGGACAAGATCATTGACTTCTGCGATGTCATGAACCGGGCGCAGGTGCGTCTGGCCGAGGAGGGCATTCGTCTGGGCTACCACAACCACAGTCATGAGTTCGTGGTCATGCCCTGGGGCTCCACCATTCACTCCGAGCTGGAGAAGCGGGGCACCTTTGATTTTGAGATCGATACCTTCTGGGCCTTCAACGCCGGGCTGGATCCTTTGCAGGTGCTGGACCGGCTGGCCGACCGCATCCATGTCATCCATCTGAAGGACGGCTTCAAGGGCGGGCAGGGCAAGTCCCTGGGTCAGGGCGAGGCCCCGGTGCTGGCCGTCCGGCAGAAGGCGCTGGACATGGGTCTGCGCATGGTGGTGGAGTCCGAAGGGCTGGATCCCACCGGTCTTGAGGAGGTCAGGCGGTGCATTGACTTCCTGAAGGCCGCCGATCAGGAAAACGCCTGAGATGCAGGGGCGCAGTGACCCATGAGAGTCCTGTCACAGACCAAGAAAAGGGGCCTGCGCCGACTGGGAACCCCGGTCGTCATGGCACTGGGGTTCCTTGTCATCATAGCGGCAGGCACCCTGCTCCTGACGCTGCCCCTATCCTCGGCGGATCACACCTTCACCAGCCCCCTGACAGCGGCCTTCACCTCTGTCAGCGCCACCTGCGTTACCGGGCTGACCGTGGTCAACACCGGGGTACACTGGTCGGTATTCGGTCAGGCGGTGATCCTGTGCATGATACAGATCGGCGGTCTGGGCTTCATGACCCTGACCGTGCTGTTGCTGTTGCTCATCCGCCATGCGGTATCCCCCAAGGAGCGGATGATGGTGGCCATGTCCTACAACCTGCCCACCTATGAGAACACCACTTCCCTTGTGCGGCGGATCGTTACCGGCACCTTCTCTCTGGAGCTTGTGGGGGCGATCCTGCTCTTTACCCAGTTTGTCCGCTACCCTGGCCTTACCGTGGCGGAGGCCGTGTGGCGCAGTCTTTTCACGGCGGTGTCCGCCTTCTGCAATGCCGGCTTTGACCTGATGGGCGAGGACGGCATGGGGGTATTCGCCGGGAACTGGGTGGTGAATCTGACCCTGATCGCCCTGATCATTCTGGGCGGGCTGGGCTTTGTGGTGTGGAGCGACCTGGAGTCCTGGCTGATCCGCCGGCGGCGGCTGTCGGTATACACTCGGCTGGTGCTGGGCATGACAGCGGTGTTGCTTGCGGTGGGGGCTTTGCTCTTTGCCGTGATGGAATGGAACAATCCGGACACCATCGGCGGTGCACCCGTCGGGCAGAAGCTGCTCATGTCCCTGTTCCACTCTGCCACCCTGCGGACGGCGGGCTTTGCCATGTTTGACAACGGCTGTATGCGGGACGGCACGCTGGTGCTGTCCATGGTGCTGATGTTCATCGGCGGTGCCTCCGGCTCCACGGCGGGCGGCGTGAAGGTGGTGACGGTGGCGGTGCTGTTCTGGACGGTGTTCTCGGTGGCCTTCGGGCGGCCGGATCCGGTCATATGCAAGCGACAGGTGTCCAAGGACAGCTTCATCCGGGCGGTGTCGGTGGTGGTCATGCAGATCCTGTTCGCCCTGCTGGGCGCCTCTGTGGTCAGTGCCGTGACCCCCTTCGATCTGACGCAGGTCATGTATGAGGTGATCTCTGCGGTCAGCACCGTGGGTCTGACCATGGGCATTACGCCCTCCCTGCCTGCGGTGGCCCAACTGATGATCATGCTGCTGATGTACCTGGGCCGGGTGGGCATCCTGACAGTTACCTACGCCGCCATGATGAACCTGCGCCGGGATCGTGGAGCCGACATCACCTACCCCGATGCCAATCTGCTGATCGGGTAGGTGCGGAGTACGCCTGGGGGCTTCTTGAAAGAAGCCCCCAGACCCCCAAGAACTTTCAATATTATTTATTAAACCGGTGGGTGATTCTTTGTCACCATCCACCGGGAAAGGGAACCTTGAACCATGAAGAGCTTTTGTATCATCGGACTGAATGTATTCGGAGAGACCCTGGCCCGCACCCTGGCTCAGGAAGGGCGTCAGGTGATGATCATTGATCCGGACAGCAGCAAGGTGACGCCGCTGGCGGATCTTGTCACCAACGCTGTCATCGGCGACCCCACCATGGAGGCGGTGCTCCGGACGGCGGGGGTGCAGGACTATGAGTGCGCCATCGTGTGCGAGGCGGAGAACATCAACGACAATGTGCTGGAGAGCATCATGCTGAAGGATCTGGGGGTGAAGACCGTCATATCCCGTGCGGTCAATGAGGGGCACCGGAAGGTGTTGAGTCGGATCGGCGTGGACAGGGTGATCTTCCCGGAGCAGGACACCGGCGAGCGGCTGGCCTTCACGCTGGCCCGGGACAAGGTGACGGACTACATGGAGTTCCAGGGCTACAAGCTGGTGGAGCTTCAGGTGCCCAAGGCCTGGCACGGCAAGAACCTCATCGAGCTGGGCATCCGGAAAAACTTCGGCGTGACCGTGGTGGCTGTCACCCTGCCGGATCCCTCCGACGGCGACAACCCCCAGGTGGATGTTTCCCCCGCCCCCGGCCGGAAATTCTCCTTCGGCGAGCGCATGACCCTCATCGGTGACGATGCCGCCATCGATCGCTGTATCAAGGTGCTGGGCAACAAGTAAGGGAACGGGGAGTACGGGGAGTACGCTTGGACCCTTCTTGAAAGAAGGGTCCAAACCCCCAAGAACTTTCAAAGCATGTCAATTTTCAATCCCGGAGCGTTGCCCCGGTATGTTTTTCTGGGCTGTTCCGGGAAGGCCACGATCGAAAAGGGAACAGACAAGGGGGTGAGCCTGTGTACAGACACGGGGGAAAGCGGGTATTGGATGTGGTGTTTGCCGTCCTGATCCTGCTTTTTTTGTGGCCGGTGCTGTTGCTCTGCGCCCTGGCCGTCCGGCTGGACTCCCCGGGGCCGGTCATCTTTACCCAGGAGCGACTGGGGCGGGGAGGCCGCACCTTCCGGATGTATAAATTCCGCACCATGCGGGTGGGTGCCGAGCATACCGGCAGCGGCGTGTACTCCGGCCGGGGGGATGACCGGGTGACCCGGGTGGGTCGGATCCTCCGGGCCACCAGCCTGGACGAGCTGCCCCAGGCGGTCAATATCCTGAGGGGGGACATGAGCTTCATCGGCCCCCGACCCCCGCTGACCTACCATCCCTGGCCGCTGGAGGACTACACCCCCGCCCAGGCCAGAATGTTTGAGGTCAGGCCGGGACTGACCGGCTGGGCGCAGGTGCATGGCCGCCGGGGGGTGGAGTGGAACCGCCGGATCCAACTGAATGTGTGGTATGTGGATCATATGTCCTTCCTGTTGGATGTGCGCATCCTCTTTCTGACCGTGGCCACCCTCTTTTCCCGGGAGGATAACCGGAACACAGGCCCCACCGTGGACGGCCGGAAGTGATGCCGGCTCCCCGGATAACAGAAAACAGAAAACAGAAAACAGAAAACAGAAATATGACAGAACAACGCACCAAACAGTACATAATATTGTTTTGATAGTCTTTGAAGGGGTCTGGGGAAGCCGAAGTTTGCCGTACGGCAGACTTCATGCACTTGCACTGTGCACAGTGCAAGTGCGGTCTTCAGAAAGTCCCCCCAGCGTACTCCCCGTACCTTTAAGGAGAATACTTATGCCGATCAAGCTGATGTTTTGCACCAACCGGCCGGATGTAGCCGCCATAGCCGAGGAGGCGGGGGTGGACAGGATCTGGGTAGACATGGAATACCTGGGCAAGGCCCAGCGGCAGGGAGGGATGGACACCCTGCAATCCTGCCACACCCCGGCGGATGTGGCGGCTGTCCGGCAGGTGATCCGCCGGGCGGAGGTCGTGGTGCGGGTCAACCCCATGCACGAGGGTCAGCCGGGCCTGCCCTCCACAGCGGAGGAGGTGGACGCCGTCATAGCGGCGGGGGCGGATCTTGTCATGCTCCCCTACTTCAGGACAGCAGCCGAGGTGCGCCGCTTCGTGGATATGGTGGGCGGGCGAGCCCGGGTCTTCCCGCTCTTGGAGACCCCGGAGGCCGTGGAGGTGCTGGACGACATTCTGTCCATCCCCGGCATAGACGAGATGCACATCGGCATCAACGACCTGTCCCTGGGCTACGGGAAGAGATTCCTGTTTGAGCTTCTGACGGACGGCACCGTGGAGCGGATCTGCCTGCGCCTGCGGGAGAGCGGACTGCCATACGGCTTCGGTGGCTTTGGCGGCCTGAGCCGGGGGGCAGTCCCCGCCGAGCGGCTCATTGCCGAGCATTACCGCCTGGGCTCCACCCGGGCTATCCTGTCCCGTAGCTTCTGTAAGGTGCAGGAGATCGGCGACATAGAGACCATACGCCGCACCTTCCGGGAGGGCATCCCGGCCATCCGGGCCTATGAGGCCAAAGCCTGTCAGGCTCTGCGCGAGGGTGACACGGCTTTCTTCCGGGACAGCCGACAGGCCATGCAGAAAGAGGTGGCGGCTGTGGTGGCCGAAAAGGAGAAGAAGGAAAGAGGGGGATCGGTATGAATATACTGATAACCGGTGCCTGGAAGTACACGCAGGAGGAATGGAACGCCCTGGCCGCCATGGGTCATACCCTGCTGTATATGCCGGAGGAATCCGGCCCCCTGCCCACCTGCCTGCCGGACGGCACACCCGCTGGCTATGAGTGGGTGGAGGGTGTCATCGCCAACCGCCTGTTCCTGACCCACCCCCTCTCCGCCTTCCCCAACCTCCGCTACATCCAACTGACCAGTGCAGGGCTGGATCGGGTGCCGACGGAGGAGATCGCCGCCCGGGGCATCACCCTGCGGGGGGCCAGGGGGGTGTACAGCATCCCCATGGCCGAGTATGCCCTGTGGGGCGTCCTGTCCATATGTAAGGGAGCAGACCGCTTCGCCGGGAACCGGGCGGCTCACCGGTGGGAGAAACAGACCCACCTGCGGGAGCTGTGGGGCAAGCGGGTGCTGGTGGTGGGGTGCGGGCGCGTGGGCAGAGCCTGCGCAGAGCGATTCGCCGCCATGGGCTGCTCCGTCACCGGCGTGACCCCCCACCCACAGACCCCCGGCCAGGGGGACGCTCCCTTCCGGGCGGTGTTCACCCCCGACCGGCTGGACGACTGCCTGCCCGGGGCGGACATCCTGATCCTGTCCTGCGCCCTGACCGCCGACACCCGCCACCTGCTGGACAGCCGCCGCCTGGCCCTGCTCCCGGAGGGGGCGGTGGTGGTCAACCTGTCCAGGGGTGCGGTGGCGGACACGGAGGCCCTCACCGCCGCCCTGATGCCGACCCCGGCGGGAGACCCGGCGCACCTGGGCGGTGCGGTGCTGGATGTGTTCGAGGAGGAGCCGTTGCCGCCGGAGCATCCCCTCTGGGACTGCCCGGGGGTGGTGCTGACCCCCCACAACGCCTTCGCCGGGGAGGGAAACCGACAGCGGCTGTTCGCCTGCATCCGGGAGGGACTGGAAGAGCAGGCGCAGTGACAGGCACGGTGCTGTACGAGAACTGACCGGCGGGCTGTGCACAGGCAGTCGGGTACACGATAAGAAAAAAAGGGGAACAACATGAAACTGAACAAGGAATTTGCCATCCGGGAGATTGACGGGGACTACATTCTGGTGCCGGTGGGGGAGTCCGCCCTGGCCTTCAACGGTGTGATGACCACCAACCGGGTGGGGGCGTTTATCTGCGAGGCTCTGAAGCAGGACTGCACCCGGGAGAGCCTGATCCGGCAGTTGGCGGACGCCTTTGAAGCGGAGGAAGCGGTGATCACCGCCGATCTGGACAGCTTCCTGTCCCGGTTGCGGGAGCTGAACCTGCTGGAGGAGTGAGCCGTGGGCATGGACAGAGCCGGGGGAGAGGACAGCCATGCTGGTGGGATCAGCGTGCAATATGCAATCAGAAAGGAAAGATAGACCCATGGAAGATATGGAGATCGGCATCATTGGTGCCATGCAGATCGAGGTGGAGGCACTTTGCTCCGCCATGGAGGAGCCGCAGACCCAGCGGGTCAGCGGGATCGACTTTGTCAGCGGCCGACTGTCCGGGCGGCGGGTGGTGACAGCCCGTTGCGGCATCGGCAAGGTGTTTGCGGCCATCTGCGCCCAGACCATGATCCTGCGCTACCGGCCGGGGGTGATCGTCAACACCGGCGTGGCGGGCAGCATGACCGAACGGCTGTCGGTGGGGCAGGTGGCTCTGGCGGATCGGGTGGTTCAGCACGACATGGACACCTCCCCCCTGGGGGATCCGGTGGGCCTGCTCTCGGGGATCGGTCAGGTCTACCTGCCCACCGACCCGGCGGCCACCGCCTGCCTGTCGGCCTGCGTAGGCGGGCTGGGCGTGCCCTATGTGCGGGGTACCATCGCCTCCGGCGACCAGTTCATCGCCGCCTCGGCTCAGAAGCAACGGATCCGGGCCTCCTTTGAGGATGTGGTGGCCTGCGAAATGGAGGGGGCGGCCATTGGGCAGGTGTGCTATGTGAACCGGGTGCCCTGCGCCATCCTCCGGGCCATCTCGGACGGAGGGGACGAGGGCGCCGCCCTGGACTACCCTGCCTTCCTGTCCGCCGCCGCCGATACCGCCGCCCGGGCACTCCTCCGCTTCACCGAGGTGTGGAAAGCGTAGGGTACGAGGGTACGGGGGTACGCCTGGGCCCTTCTTGAAAGAAGGGCCCAGACCCCCAAGAACTTTCAAAAAAATGATTATATACATTTCATTTCGGAGCGTTAGGCTTTTTATTTTTTGCGATTGCTTTCCCGGCCATACGGCACCTCCGGGAAAGTCTTGACGAAAACAGTGTATTGCTCTCTCTATATAAGGTTTTTGAAGTCTTTGAGGGAGCCTATGTCCCCGCACAAAGAAACCCCGCCCCAGACCTTCCCATGAGCCGCCGCTTCGGGCGGTTCTCCGGGGTCTTTGGCGGGGTTCCTGTTTGGTTGCGTATCAGGACTGTTTCTCTGTGACGAAGCAGATCTTCTCAATGACCACAGGCTCCACCGGGGAGGACTTCTCGCCGGAGGAATTGGCCTTCACCTCCACATCGGCCACCGAGTCCACCGTGTCCATACCGGCTACCACATAGCCGAAGGAGGCGTAGTCGCCGTCCAGGAAGGCGGAGTCCGCATGGCAGATGAAGAACTGACAGGAGGCGCTGTCCATGGAGTAGCTGCCCCGGGCCATGGAGAGCACGCCCCGGATGTGGGACAGGCCGTTGGTCACGCCGTTGGAGGAAAATTCGCCCTTGATGGTGGTGCCCGAGTTGCCGGTACCGTTGCCCTTGGGGTCGCCGCCCTGGATCATGAAGCCCTTGTACACCCGGTGGAAGGTCAGGCCGTCATAGAAGCCCTTTCCCACCAGGGACTGGAAGTTCGCCACCGTGAGGGGAGCCACATCCGCCCGGAGCCGGAGGATGATGTCCCCGTGACCCTTCACGGTGATCTTGACATACTCGGTGGCCTGATCTGTCTCCTCAAAGTCCGAGACGGAGTGACTGTTTATCTCGGCGGCAATGTCAGACATGTCGATGGTGGCGGAGGGTGCGGAGGTCTGGCTACCCTCCCCGGATGGCGTGCCGGAGGTGTTATTTGACACAAGAACCACGGCCACAATGGCGATGATGATCACAAGGACTGCCGCCAGGCAGATCCACACCGTGCGGCGGTTGGCTTTTTCCTCGGCCTCTTGTTCCTCGGCTATGCGGGCGGCATTGTAGCCCTTGTTGCTGTACTTTTTGCTTCCCATACTCTTTCCTTTCCTTGCATATGGTTTGTTCCACATTATTCTACCATTCCCATGGCCGTTTGTCAAGGATTTTTCGCCGGGGTGAAATAATTTCTACGCCGGGCGGCATACTATTCATTACAGTTCAGCCTGGTGGCTCAAAAATACCCGCAAAGGTCATAGCCTGCATATGTTTCTTGCCCGGGCTTCGCCCTATTCCCCGGCTCCCTTCCCGGCGGGAAGGGGAGCTCAACGATGATTACGCCGGGGACTGCCCGCTTTTTCTCCAAAGGAGAAGGAGCACCCCCGCAAATGCGCCCGGTGTCATTCTACATCTGGTCGGCACAGCTGGCATCCGGCGAAAAAGGCGGGGATGCCGAGGCTTCGCCTCCGGGGCCGCAGGCCCCTTGCGAAAAAAACTTAGGTTCTCCCCCTTCCCCTGTGGGGAAGGGGGTTGGGGGGATGGGGTCGAAAAGCTATATGGGGCACGGGGTAGCGCAGACAAACTACGGTCAGGCACTTGAACTGTAACTACTATATGAAGGAAAGAAGGTGCGCCGGTGGACGGGAAGGAGCAGAACAGCCATGGGTACCATGGCCGCCATGGGTACCATGGCCGGCAAGCCAGGCAAGGCCAGCAGAGCCGGACGGATTGGCCCCGGCTGGCGGCCATGATCTTCTGTATCGGGGCGGCGGTAGCCCTTTTGTGGTTCTTCATGAACCATGCACTGGGGGTGGCACTGCCCTTTCTGCTTGCCTGGCTGTTGTCCCTGGTGATCCGCCCCCTGGTGAAGCGGCTGACTGCCCGGAGCCACCTGCCCCGGGGGCCTGTGGCCGCCGTGCTGGTACTGCTTTTGACCGGACTTGCGGGGTGGCTGTGCGTGCTGGGGGTACGGCGGGCAGTCTCCGAGCTGGAGAACCTGATCCTGCGGCTGGGCGGGGTGGGGGAGGATGCCCGGGGAAGTGCCGGGGTGGCCGCCACCGTCACCCAGATCATGGACTGGGTCAACTCCCTGTCCGAGCACATTCCCCTGATCCGTCACTTTGAGGAAAAGCCGGGCTTCGCCGCCTTTTGCGCCTGGCTGGATGAGTCGGTGCGGGAGGCGGCCTCCCGGCTGGTCAGTGAGATCAGCGGGCGGCTGTCGGCGGCGGCCATGGACTTCGTGCGGGGTCTGCCGTCCATGTTTGTCTTTGCCGTGGTGCTCCTTCTGTCCTGCTACTATTTCACTGCCGACAACGGGCGGGTGCGGGCGGGCGTTCTGTCTGTCCTGCCTGCCCGGGTGCGGGAGAAACTTCCTGCCCTGCGGGAGCGGGCAAGCTGGTTTGCCCGCCGCTACCTGCGGGCCTACCTGCTCTTGTGGCTGATCACCTTTGCCGAGATGTTCCTGGGCCTTTCCGTCCTGGGCATCCCCTACGCCTTCCTGCTGGCGATCCTGATCGCCGTGGTGGATTTCCTGCCGGTGTTCGGCACCGGCACGGTGCTGATCCCCTGGGCGGTGGTCTCCCTGCTCACCCGGGATCTGCGCACTGGGCTGGGTCTGCTCATCCTGTACGGGGTCAGCGTCATCGTCCGTGAGGTGGCCGAGCCACGCCTCATCGGTGCCCAACTGGGCATCCATCCCCTGCTCTCCCTGGCTGTCATGTACGCCGGACTGCGCTTCTTCGGCCTGCCAGGTATGCTCCTGTCCCCGGTGTTCGCCATCGTCATCAAGTTCCTTTTGTCGGATGCGACGGGGAGGGGTGGTGGCTCCTCCCCCGTGAAAGCCCCTGAGGTTCCCGGAAAATGAAGCGACCTATGTCACACGGCAACGCTCACCGCTGGATGATGCCGCAACCGATGCGCATTCCGGCGTTGCCGGCAGGCTGGGAGGTGAAATCGTCGGGCTGGCGGTGAATGATGACGGTGCGGCCGATCACCTCACCCAGCGCAAAGCGGTCGGTCAGCACCTCCATCCAGGCGTAGCCGTCGTTGCCGAATAGGGGTGGCAGGTCTCCGGCGTGGAAGGGATGGGGAGCGCCGGTGGGATTGTAATGGCCGCCGGCATCGGCAAAGGGGTTGTTCTCCGGGCCGCTACAGGCGTGTCCCTCATGGATGTGGAACCCGAAAATGCCGTTTTTGGGAAAGCCCTCGGTGGGCAGGTTCACGATCTCGGCAGTGACCAGTACGCCCCGGGGCATCTGACGGAATTGCACCGTGCCATGCAGATCCGGGAAGTCCTGGCTCCCCCGTATGTGCGCCACCGCCCGTGTGACAGGCGTGATCCGGGCATTCCCGGCACCGTGGCCGGATGGGTTTCTGTTGCGATTCATAGCTGTTCCTCCTTGCGGTATGTGATGGATCCGGACAGGAACAGTATATGACAAAAAACGGCAAGCGGCCACATACTTCGGTACTCCTGCATATGCTCCTATCGTTGTTTTGTTCAACTCCAAGCTGCTTCATCTGGGAAGAGCCGTAACGGTTTGGCATAAACAACGGGGATGCAAGGGGCGAAGCCCCTTGCGAAAAAATACTTAGACTCTCGGAACCATAAGATATTTGATACGCATGGAATGAACCGGATACATCACGGTCAGGCACTTGAACTGTAACACGGCTTCGCTTTGGTAGAGACGAATTTGCAAAAACCTATTGACAAACCGGGGATTTTCATATATAATAAGAGCCATGAGCGTAAGCGAACAAGGATGTTTGCGGCGACAGGACGAGGTGACTGTGCCGGGGCATCCTTTTTGTTTTCGGGCGGCGGCGGTGCTGGCCGTCCGGGGGCACAGGAAAGACAAGGAAAAAGAAGAAACAGATACGAGAGAGAGGCAGTGGCCATGGAAATGTGCAGGATACCGACGGGCGGGGGGCGCACCCTTCCCTTTGTGAAGATGCAGGGGTGCGGGAACGACTACATATACATTGATTGCTTTGAGGAAACCGTGGAGGATCCGGAGACCCTGGCCCGGCGGCTGTCCGACAGGCACTTCGGCATCGGCGGGGACGGGGTGGTGCTCATCTGCCCCTCCGGGGTGGCGGATGCCCGGATGCGGATGTTCAATCTGGACGGCAGTGAGGGGCTGATGTGCGGCAACGCCATCCGGTGCGTGGGCAAGTACCTCCACGATGTCCGGGGGGTGGACAAGACAGAGGTGACGGTGGAGACCCGGAGCGGCATCAAGCGGTTGCGGCTGATCCTGAAGGACGGCCTGGTAGACGAGGCGGAGGTGGACATGGGAAAAGCCCGGATGACCCCCGGAGCCATCCCCGTGGCTCTGCCAGGGGAGTCGGTGGTGGACTGCCCGGTGTCCGTGGCGGGAGGGGACTACCGGATCACCTGCGTGTCCATGGGAAATCCCCACTGCGTGGTGTTCTGCGACCAGCCGGACACCCTGCGGCTGGAAGAGGTGGGGCCCCGCTTTGAGCATGACCCCCTGTTCCCGGAGCGGGTCAACACGGAGTTCGTGCAGGTGGTGGATGCCCACACCCTGCGTATGCGGGTCTGGGAGCGGGGCAGCGGCGAGACGCTGGCCTGCGGCACCGGGGCCTGCGCTTCGGTGGTGGCGGCGGTGCTGTGTGGCCACTGCCCCCGGGACGAGGAGGTGCAGGTACTGCTCCGGGGCGGGACATTGACTGTCCGGTACCGGGCGGACGGAAGCGTCCTGATGCGGGGCCCGGCGGCGTTTGCCTTTGAGGGTCGGGTGGTTCTCTGACCCTTTGCGACTGATAAGAAACCATTCCATGAGAAAAACAGAGAGGGAGCACATATGTTGAAGATCAATGAGCATTACAGCGGGCTGAAGGAAAGCTACCTGTTCACGGAGATCGGCCACCGGGTGGCTCGGTTCACTGCGGAGCACCCGGAGCGGTCTGTCATCCGCATGGGCATCGGAGATGTGACCCTGCCGCTGTGTCCGGCGGTGACACAGGCCATGGCAGGAGCCGTGGCCGAGATGGGGCAGGCGGCCACCTTCCACGGGTACGGCCCGGAGCAGGGGTACGGCTTCCTGCGGGAGAAGATCTGCGCCTACTATGCCGACATGGGCGTGACGCTCTCGCCGGAGGAGGTGTTCGTGTCCGACGGAGCCAAGAGCGACCTGGGCAACATGCTGGATCTGTTCGCAGAGGACAACCGGGTGCTGATCCCCGACCCGGTGTACCCGGCCTATGTGGACACCAACCGGATGGCCGGCCGCCCGGTGCTCTACATCAATGCCACCGAGGAGAACCGCTTCCTGCCCCTGCCGGACGGGGACACCCAGGGGGACATCATCTACATCTGCTCCCCCAACAACCCCACCGGGGCGGTGTACGACCGGGCGGGACTTCAGAAGTGGGTGGACTTCGCCAGGGAGCGGGGGGCTGTCATCTTCTTTGATGCGGCCTATGAGTCCTTTATCAGCGACCCGACCCTGCCCCGGAGCATTTACCAGATTCCCGGTGCCGCCGACTGCGCCATTGAGTTCTGCTCCCTGTCCAAGACCGCCGGCTTCACCGGCACCCGGTGTGGCTACACTGTGGTGCCTGCCGGCCTTGTGCGGGGCGGCATGAGCCTGAACAAGATGTGGTTGCGGCGGCAGACCACCAAGTTCAACGGCGTGTCCTATGTGGTTCAGCGGGGAGCCGAGGCGGTCTTTACCCCGGAGGGGCAGACCCAGGTGCGTGCCAATATCGACATCTATCGCCGGAATGCCGCCATCATCACCGAGGCACTGACCCGCCTTGGCATCTGGCACATCGGCGGGGTCAATTCCCCCTACATCTGGCTCAAATGCCCCGGCGGCCTGTCCTCCTGGGACTACTTCGACCGCCTCCTGACCGGTGCCGGTATCGTGGGCACCCCCGGTGCCGGCTTCGGCAACAACGGCGAGGGCTTCTTCCGCCTGACTGCCTTCTCCAGCACCGACAACACCCGGGCGGCCATGAAACGGCTGGAGGATATGGATGAATAAAGGAACCGCTGATTGATTCGGCGGCACATCTTCGGCACATCTTTTCCCGCCTGCTTCTTGCCGAAAAACTCGATGTACATCCAGTACATCTTGCGTTTTTCGCAATCGCAGACGAAAAATCTGTACCGAATCTGTACCACCTCATTAAATCAGCGTTTCCTAAAGAACGCTGGGGAACCTCCCGAAGGAGACTCCCCAGCGAATTTTTTATTCCGTCCGTACACAGTACCTGTTCTGAAAGTTCTTGGCTTGCGGATCCTCCGTTCTCCGGCTTTTACATCTGCTTTCTGTACGGCGTGCCGATGAAGGGAACCTGATGGAAGTCCGGGGTGTTATGCCGGATGATGAAGTCGATGTAGGAGCAGACCAGCTCGGCGGTCAGGCGGTAGCCCATGGGGTTCATGTGCCCGCCCATGCAGAAGGCGGCCTCGAAGGCGCCGTCATACACCGGGCCGTACCTGCGCAGATCCAGCACATAGGTGTTGGAGATGTGGGCGGCCATATCGTAGAGCAGGGCGGCATGGGCATCGGCAATGGCGCAGTTTTCGGGGGAGGCCAGCCAGTTGCACCGGGGCATGGTCATGAGAAAGTACTTGGCGTCCGGCCGGATCTCCCGTAGCCGCTGGAGAAGCTGACCGTACCACCCGGCGAAGGTGTCCGGGTTATTCCTGTGCCAGTCTGCATCACAAACATCGGCGATGGTGCCCACCGGCTGGCGGGCGTTGATCACATCGTTGACACCCAGGGCCACGATGTACGCCTGGCAGGCCTTGTCCGGATTCCAGAAGTCGTTGGCCTCGGCGAAGCTGCGGCAGTACTCCATGGCGGTCATGCCGCCCCGGGAGAAGTTGTACACCCGGCTCCCGGTCATGCGGGCAAGGAACTGCCCCCAGGAGTATTCAAACATATCCAGGTACAGTGTTTCTCCCGCAGGCCCAGTGGCCTCGAATTCTCCGGAGGACAGGCTGTCCCCCACGCACCCGATGGTGCGGAAGATACTGCAAAAGCCGCCGTCCGTGACCATCCTGTCCAGGGGCTTCTCCCCGGCAGGGGCAAGATATTCATTGATGTTCATGTGTGATTCTCCTTTTCACAAAAGAATGTTTCCTCAATTCCGGCGCACAGGTAATGGTATATAGGCAGATGATACTCCTGCACCCGGTAGGTGTCGGTGGCGGGGGCATGGATGACCACATCACACAGCCCGTCCAGTCGGCAGGGCTTCTCCCCGCACATACCCAGCACCCGCATCCCCCTGGCCCGGGCGGCCTTGGCGGCCAGCACCACATTCCGGGAGTTGCCGGAGGTGGACAGACACAGGAGGGCATCGCCGGGACGCCCTATGGCAAAGACCAACTGGGCATACACCAGGGAGGCATCCACATCGTTGCAGAAGGCGGACACCAACGCCGTCTGGGCGGGCAGGGAGATGGCCGGAAGCCCGCCCTGCAGCTTGTCGGCCAAGAGGGGCAGGTCAGGGTCGGCCTCCCCCTCCGGCAGGGCGGCGGCCAGGGCGACCCTGTCCTTTTGCGTCAGCGGCCGCCGGGACAGAAATCCCTTGCACAGCTCCCCCACGATGTGGTCGCAGTCGGCGCAGGAGCCGCCATTGCCGCAGAGCAACAGCCGCCCCCCGGCGGAGAAGGTGTCGGTCAGGAGGGTCAGTGCCTGTTGGATGGCCGGTGCGACAGGGCGCAGGGCCGGGTGGTTCTCATATAGCGGGATCATAGCGTTCACTCCTTTCAGGTACTGCCGGTCATGGCCACCGTCAGTGCCGCCAGATCGCCCACCGATTCCGAGAGGGCGGCGGGAACCACCCGGCAGGCCGCCAGGGATTCCGGCAGGCATTCCTCCGCCATCACCGCCTGCATGGCCGGGATGAGCAGGTCGCCGGAGCGGGCGAACACACTGCCGATGACGATGCACTCCGGATTGAGCACATCCACCAGCAGGGAAAGTGCCTGCCCCAGGCGGCGGCCGCAGAGGGCATACACCTCCCGAGCCACCGGATCCCCGGCGTGAGCGGCATCGGCCAGGGACTTGGCGGTGACGGCGGGCAGATCAGACAGGGTGGGGCAGTACCGGGCAGGGTGCCCCTCCTGGATGTGCCGGAGGGCGTACTGCTGGCCCAGCCGGGCCAGTCCTCCGCCGGAGCAGAACCCCTCAAAGGAGCCGGCCTTGCGGTAGCCCACCGGACCGTCCGGAGCCAGGCGCATATGCCCCACCTCCCCGGCGGCGTCACAGCTCCCCGCATAGAGACGGCCGTCCAGGATCAGCCCCGCCCCCATCCCGGTGCCGAAGGTGAGAAAGATCATGTTCCGGGTGCCCCGCCCGGCCCCGAACCGCCACTCCGCCAGGGCGCAGGCGTTGGCATCGTTGCACAGGTAGGCCGGCAGACCGAACCGCTCCCGGAGCAGGGAGACAATGGGTACATCCACCCAGCCGGGCAGGTTGGGCGGCTCCTTGATGACCCCTGCCGCCGAATCCAGGGGACTGCCGCAGCTGATGCCGATGGCGGACACCGGCTGACCGATAGCCTGCCCCTCCCGGATCAGCGTCCCGGCGGCCTCCAGAATGGCGGCCAGGGTGCTTTGGCAGTCCGTGGTGGCAAACCGGTGCTTGTCCAGCACCCGCCCCTCCCCGTCTCCCCGGAGTACGGCGCACTTGGTGCCGCCGATGTCTATGCCAAGATAGTAGTTAGAGTTAGAGTTAGAATTAGAGTTAGCGTCAGAGTTGGTATTCATGCGCATATCAGAACCCCTCAAACAGATCAAACCCGCAGATATGCAGGGCTTTGGCGTATGGCTCGTAAGCCAGTGCCTGCGGTTCCGGCAGGAAGTGGGATGCCCCGGCCTGCCCCCGGCTGTCCGTCCACCGGATGGACAGCAGATGCTCCGGGGTGCGGGACAGATCCAGCCGGGCGGCCACGACCCGGCCGTTCCGGGGCACGGAGACGGTGCCCGCAAGCAGGGCGGGGGCGGTCTCCAGGGCTTCGGGGCTGTCCAGATCCGTCACATCCGCCACCCGGTAGTTGATGGTCAGATCCTCCCCGGTGTCGTTGACGGCATGGAGGGTATGGGCTCCGTCCTCCGGGTCAGAGAAGGCCATCAGCACCGGTGCCTGGGCGCGCTTGATGAAGGAGTAGGCCAGCTTGGGAAGGAGATCGTAGCCCACCACGGCATCCGACACCTGGGGCCAGCCGTCCAGCAGGTTCCACCAGATGATGCCGGTCTTGTCCCACTTGGCGGTGCGGAACCGCTCGATGAAGTACTTGAAGGCCTCGGCCTGGGACATCTGGCTCATGCGGGCGAAGGTGTAAAGATCCGGCGGGGTGTCCCGGAACATATGCCTCACCTGACTGGTCATCAAGGCGATGCGGTAGCCGAAGGTGTTGTGCTGGTTCAGCTCCATGCTGGTCTGGTGAGCCAGCCAGGCGGGGCGTGGCTCACCGGCGAAGGGATCCTCTGCCGTCCCGGCATCAAAGATGGGCCATAGCTGTTCCCGGGGGATGAACTTTGCCAGGGACGAGGGGGCGGGACAGCCGTGGTACCCGGTCTCGGAGGCAAAGTGGCAGGGAGCGGTGCGGTAGAAGTCCCCCTTGAAGTAGTCCCGGGGGCCCCAGAGGTGATCCTCGGAGGTGCGCTGGCCGCCCTGTGCGAAGGCCTCCCCGTCGATGTAGGGGGAGGAGGGCAGGTAAGGCCGGGTAAAGTCCTCCGCCCGGAGCACCTCCGGGATGATCCGGCGGGTCAGCACATTCTCCCCGGGGTTGCGGACAAAGGCATGGCAATTCATCCAGAAGATGTCGCACTCATTGTCCCCGGCCCACAGGCAGAGGGAGGCGTGCCCCCGCAGCTTGCGCACCACGGAGCGCACCTCTTCCCGGAGTGCCTCGCATAGGTTGTCATCCTGGGGATAGATGGCACAGCCCATGGCGAAGTCCTGCCAGACCAGGATGCC
>CAMEON010000018.1 GCA_945929845.1 uncultured Clostridia bacterium
CTTTTTGTTTGCCTTATTTTACCTTTTCTGCGGGGGACTTTTTTTACGGCTCCAGGCGTTCCCCCGTCCCCCACCTGAACTATAACAATTCCGTTGCGCACGCCATGCGTTCCGGCACGGAAAAGGAAAGCCCCTCTCCCGGAGGAGGGGGGCCGGCCGCCGGGGATCCTCAGATTCCGGACAGGCTATGTATGCCGGCAGACCGTCAGCCAAGCTATCACAGAGCCAAAAGGATGCCCGCATATCGGTGCAACCGACAGACAGGGCCTTTCCCTCCTCCTTGGTTCTCCGGTGACCGCCGCAGTCGGTGTATGTCGATAAGAGCCATCTCAGACATACGCCCGCTACCTCTTCATTATACCACAAAATTGTCTTGCCGTCAAGACAGCATAGTCAAGAAATCTGTTTCCGACCGGAAAAGCCTTGACAAGACCGGAAACAGGTGATATAATGGAACAAATAAGAAGAAATTCATAGCAGATGCAAGGGGAGGCAACAACATGGAGCTGTGTGGAAAAGTCGTGCATTTTCTGGGGGACAGCATCACAAAGGGCGTTGGTGTGGACTGTCCGGAGCATATTTACCTGAACCTGATCAAGCAGGACTGTGAGCTGAAGCAGGCCAACAACTACGGCATCAGCGGCACCCGGATCGCTGACCAGCGGGTATCCCTGCCGGATTGGCCGGACGCCTTCAAGCTCTACTTTGCCTCCCGGGTGACAGACATGGCTCCCGGTGCCGACCTTGTGGTGATCTTCGGCGGCACCAACGACTACGGTCACGGGGATGCCCTGCCGGGACAGATGTCCGACCGTACCCCGGACACCTTCTATGGCGGTTTGCACTGCCTGATCCTCCGCCTGATGGAGAAGTACCCCGGTGTCCCGCTGATCCTTCTCACACCTCTGCACCGGCAGGGCGAGCGGGAGGATCACATCAAGGTGTCAGCGGACGGGCAGACGGTCTGTCACACCACCCTGTCCACCTATGTGGAGATCATCCGGGAGGTGGCCGCTTACTATGCCATCCCGGTCTGCGACCTCTTCACCCTCTCCGGCATCCAGCCGGAACTGCCATTGCACAGGGAGTTGTACTGTCCGGACGGCCTGCACCCCAATGCGGCCGGGCACAGGCTCATCGCCGACCGACTGGAAGGCTTTCTGCGCACCCTGTGAAACCGGCTCTGCCGGGCGGAAAACCGGAGACAATCTCCGGGCATGAAAGGAGGAACCCTCATTGAATATACAGGAATCCGGCGAGATGTACCTGGAGACCATCCTCATCCTGACCCGCACCAAGGGGCAGGTTCGCTCCATTGATGTGGCAGAGTATATGTCCTACAGCAAGCCCTCTGTCAGCCGGGCTATGGGTCTTCTGAAAACCGGTGGCTATATCATCATGGATAAGGACGGTTCCATCACCCTGACCGACAGCGGGTATGCTACGGCCTCCAAAATTCTGGAGCGGCACACCCTCCTCAGTGCCATCCTGACCCGGCTGGGCGTGGACGAGCAGGTAGCCGCCGGGGACGCCTGTCGCATTGAGCATGTCATCAGCGACCAGTCCTTTGAGGCGATCAAGCGGTATGTCGGACAGTTGCACGACGGCACTTCCAATGGGGAAGAGCCGGCCGACAGCCAGACAGAGAGGAACGAAAAGCACGAAGTCAACAATACATGAGGAGGCATCCGTATGAAACACAAACACCGCCAACTTGCACTGGGACTGACCTTGGGTGCAGTCCTGCTTCTCACGCTTCTGCTTGCCGCCTGCCGGGGCGGTTCAGAAGAACAGCCCACCGTCGCCCCGGAATCGGCCACCGACGGCCCGGATACGCCCGTCCCTGATACGGCACCGGAGTCTGTCCGGGACACAGAGGCCGTCACAGAAGCACCCACCGAGCCGGAATCCGAGACAGAACCGGAAACCGAGGATCCCAACGCCATCCCCACGGTAGGGGAGACTGTCATCGGCGTAGCCAATGTAGCAAGGGAGGGGTATGCCATGGCCTCCTCTTCGGTACTGGCGACCAAACGCTCCAACATTTATGTCAATGACGGGAATACCAATACCGACTTCGCCTCCGGCGACTTCGATGCCGCCGACCGGGAGGCCTGGCTTTTCATCGACCTGACCGCCACCTACACCCTGCGGTCTGTGGTACTGCTCCCCACCTCCCGGGACATGGCGCACTTCCCTGTCTCCTTTGCCGTGCAGGTGTCGGACGACGGCCAGACCTGGCGGACGGTGCGGGAGATGACCGGGATCCGGGATGTGCCCTCGGAAGGTGTCACCGTGGATATGGGCGGTGTAAGTGCCTCCTTCGTCCGTCTGCTGGTCACGGAGATGGCCGGAGAGGACGGAGCCTATCACTACGCCCTGTCGGATGTGGAGGTGCTGGCCGACATCACGGCTACGGACAATCTCATCCTCAATCAGAGCTACATCTGGCTGTACAATGACACCTCCGAAACACTGACGGCTACCTACCGCCGTCTGGAAAACACCCAGGGCGACCCGGCTCTCCGCTTCATCAGTGCCGACCCCTCCATTGCGGCTGTTGACCACGAGACCGGCGTGATCACCCCCACTGGCTACGGAGACACGGTGGTGTATGCCTACGACGGCACCAACCTGACCGCCTGCCGGGTGCGGATCATTGACCAGCGGGAGACCTCCGTCCGCATCAGTGCCTTCTATCACTCCAGCTTCGGCTACCCGCAGTACATGGCTCAGGTTCTGGACTACATGAAGGACTGCGGCATCACCTACTTGGAGGACACACGGACATATGATGCGGTGGGCAATCAGGTCTGCGACTACCTGATGTACCTGTGCGCCCAGCGGGATATTTTCCTGTCCGTGTGCGACCCGCTCAACAGCGGATCCCTGATCCAGGCAACCGATGCACGGATCCTCACCCTGGTGAACAAGTACAGAAACCGGGCCGGATTCGGCGGCATCTACCTGACCGATGAGCCCCACGAAGAATCCAACGAGTATGCCCGGGTGGCTCATCTCATCCAGGAGACAGATCCCCACATCATACCGCACCTGAACCTCCTTCCCATCGGCGGCTTCCCCTCCTGGGATGAGTATGTGTCTGACTACTGCGCCGTCGCCGGCGGCCTCTATGGGGACAGTGTGGCCAGGATGCAGTACCTGTCCTATGACAACTACTGCTTCCTGTACGACGGCGGCTTCAACTGGGGCGTGTTCAACTCCCTGAACAAGATCCGGCAGTACGGGCTGAAGTACAATGCGGACACCGGGTACTACATGCAGGCGATGGAGATCCTCGGTGCATACCGGATCTCCTCAGACACGGAGCTGATGTTCAATGCCTCCATGGGCGTAGCCTACGGTATGAAGAATTTCAAGTGGTTCGTTTACCTGACACCCATCGGCAGTGGGGAGAGCTTTACCACCGGACTGATCGGCCCCGACTTCACCCCATCGGTGATGTACGAGGGAGTCAAGGCCGCCAACAGCCGCATTCAGGAGGCCGGGCGGGTGCTGGGGGACAGTGATGCAGTGGAGGTGTACCATTCCGACACAATAGCCGGAAACGAGATCCTTCCTGCTGACTTTGCCCTGACCCAGGTCACCAACTACGCCGCCATATACACCCTGTACCAGTCCCTGACCGACAGCACCCAGTATGTGGTGGTGGTCAACCGGAACTTCAATGAGGACGGCCTGAGAGAGTTCACCCTGCGGGCCGCCGAAGGGCTGGATGGCCTGGAGATTCTGTCCGACGGCACCTGGGAGCCGGTAGTGCTGGACGGGGAGCGAGCCTTCTCGGTGGTCATTCCCGCCGGAGACTTCGTCATCTTCCGTCTGCCTGACGGGTACGATGCCCGCCGCCCCCTTGCCCCCCCTGCGTCTGACAACCTGGCACTGAACAGCACCGCCTATGTGTCCTCCTCCCAATACTCCTTCTGGACGGAGGGAGAGACCGCCTCCTACTATCTGACCGACGACGACACCGAGAACGGCTACTGGAAGGCCTCCAACACAAAGGATCCGCAGACCATCCTGCTGGATCTGAAGGCACCCGCCACGGTAGGTCAGGTGGTCATCTATCACCACAGCACCCCCGGAAGCAAGACCGGCTGCCGCATCTCCCATGTAACCATCATGGTTTCCTCAGACGGGGCGCATTGGGAGGAAGTATATTCCCAGGATCATAATGCCGAGGGCGTGGCTCCCATCACCTGCATCTTCCCCGCACAGGACATCCGGTATATTCGTATCGAGCTGGAAGGCAGGTATATCGAGGTCAGCGAGATCGTGGCTTATCGGGAGTGAGCCGTTAGACATTTCCGCCCTTATAAAACTCACCGGGCCGGAGCACCTTCTGTGTGCGCCGACCCGGCTTCTTTCTGTCCGATGAACTTTTTACCTTTCTGTTCGTTTTGCAGGGGCGATCTTCGGTCGTCCGTTGTAGATTCCATCAGGTTTTTCAGGCGAACACAGTTCGCCTCTACTATCTGTAACATCCAAATAAATCAGCGGTTCCTTAAACTTTATTTCCTGATAGCCGATATCAGGATAAGGCAAAATGATCTGTCGTAGGGCGGGGGCTTGCTCCCGCCGAAAGAACAATCCCTCCGTCACGCTTCGCTGATGTAACGCCCTTTACACAAGGGAGGTTTTTATCTAGGGAAACGCTGATTGAATGAGGTGGTACAGATTCGGTACAGATTTTTTCGCCTGCGATTGCGAAAAATGCAAGATGTACTGGATGTACATCGAGTTTTTCGGCAAGAAGCAGGCGGGAAAAGATGCGCCGCCGAATCAATCAGCGGTTCCCTATGTCTTCTCCGGCGGGAGCAAGCCCCCGCCCTACAAGGATGCTCGGATCAACTTCAAATGTAAATGTAAAATTTTAATCGTTACAATGTAGTAGGGGTGGATTCCATATCCGCCCCAAATGCAAATTTTCATTGATACAGCGTACTACTTGGGCAGTTGGTCACAGTCCCCGGGTGTGCGTCATGACCCGGTATTCCCCCATGGTACATCCCACATACCGGCGGAACAGCTTGGAGAAGTAACTGGCATCCGGAATGCCCACAGCGGCCCCCACCTGAGCCACCGGCAGGTCTGTTTCCTCCAACAGCATCCGGGCGTGTCGGATGCGCACCCCGTTGATGTAGTGACTGGGGGTGGTGCCGAAGGCGGACTGGAAGTACTTGTACACCCCGGAGCGGGCGCAGTGCAGGGTGCGGGCCAGCTCCTCCGCCGAGATAGGACGAGTGTAATGGTTTTCAATGTAGTTTTGCAGGACAGCCGTGGTCTCGGACATCTGCTCCGTGAGATGCCCCACCTCAAGCAGGATCTCGATCATCCGGTCAATGGCGGGCAGGCGGCTCAGCAGACTGTCGGTCTGTCCGATCCTGCAAAGGAGTGTGTAGATCTCCCCGTTGTACCGGGACGGCAGGATCACCGGGAAGGTGTACAGGTCGTCCAGCCGGTAGTGCCGGTTGACCTCCACATCCAGGAACAGCCACTGGGCCGTCATGGTGCCATCCGTCGGATCCGGACAGTGCCGTAGCCGTTGCTCCTTTCCCCGAGGGGCTACGAAAACGCCCATCGGCCCGGTGGACAGCGTCGGTGAGCCGTCCACGGACACATCATAGGAGCCATGCACGCTCTGCACCACCGACAGGCAGGGCAGGCTTTTCTCCACCAGGGAGTGCCCGGTGGCCTGCCGCTCCCATCCACCATATATCTGATTACAAACGCACACAGAATGAATATCCATTTTCTCACCTCCGGTTTTTCAGAGGATGTCCGATTTCCGTGAGACTATAATACAACAAATTGAGAGAATAGTCAATGGCTTTTTTGTAAAAATTGATATATAATGGGCACAGACCCCACACGGTGACAACGAGGTAAGTCTGAAAAAAGCCCCGGCTATTTCAGACAGACAACAAATCACAGCTTACAGATTACAGAAAGGAATGGTCACATTTATGAGAACCAGAAAACTGATCGCCTGTCTGCTCTGCACGGTGATGTGCCTGTCAGCCCTGCCGCTGACCTTCCCCCTGCAGGCCTCCGCCACGGATCAGGCGGAGTACGAGAAGAATACATACATCAAGCCATCCGGCGGCCCGATGGACGAGGAGCCGTCTGTCATCACCCTGTCCAGAGGAGGGACACCTGCCAAGGAGCCGAACTATGTGCTGTCCCTGGACGGCACCTGGAAAATGACGGCCTCCGGCAAGCTGGCGGATCTGCTGGCCGGTTCCGGCTGGGACAGTGCCTATGACACTACCGTGCCGGGGAGCATCTACACCGCCCTCATGGAGGCCGGCGTCATAGAGGATCCGTACCTGGGCACCAACATGATAGACGCCAACCGGTACAGCTCCCGGAACTGGTACTTCCTGCGCACCTTCACCTATGAGGGGGCAGGCAAAGCGGTGCGGCTGAACTTTGACGGGCTGTGCAATGTGGCGGACATTTACCTGAACGGACAGAAGGTCGCCTCCCACGAGGGCATGTTCGGCGGCCCCTATGTGGATGTGTCCGGCATCATCCGAAAGGGGGAGAATACCCTGGTGGTACACCTGAAGCCCGCCAAGGACTACAACCAGACCGTGGTCTTCAACTGCTCCTACGGCTGGCACTATGCCAAGCTCTACCCCCTGGGTATCTGGCAGTCGGTGTCCGTGGAGGAGCTGCCCACGGTGGAGATAGACGCTCCCTTCGTGTCCACCTGCGACTACACCCGGGGCACGGTGGATATGAGCATCCAACTGAACCGCCTGAACGGCAGCCGCCTGTCCGGCACCCTGACCGGCGTGATCACGCCCAAGAGTTTTGAAGGAGCCTCCTACACCTTCACCACCTCGGTGGATGCGGGGACAGCGGACAGCACCGCCGTGCGCCTGCGCTGTGACATTCCGGATCCTCACCTGTGGTGGCCTGCCGGGTACGGTGCCCAGGATCTGTACACCCTGACAGTCACCTGGCAGGGCAAGGACGGCTCCAAGGACACGGAATCCGTGGACTTCGGCATCCGTGAGCTGGCATACCAGTCCTACCCTGGCGGGGAGAGCACCGGGGTCTATAACCGCACCATCGTCATCAACGGCCAGCCGGTGTTCATGAAGGGAGCCGGGTGGTGTACCATTGATGCCATGATGCGCTTTGCGTCGGAGGACTACGACCGCATCCTCTCCCGGGCCAGAGACGCCGGTATCAACTTCCTGCGTGCCTGGGGTGGCGGTCTGGTGGAGACGGATGAGTTCTACGACCTGTGTGACCAGTACGGCATTTGCGTCTACCAGGAATGGCCCTGCTGTTGGGACTCCCACAACACCCAGCCCGCTGATGTCCTGCGGGAAACGGTGGTTTTGGGAGCCAAACGCCTGCGGAGCCGGGCGTCCCTCATTGTCTGGGGCGGTGGCAACGAGGGCATCGCTTCCTACAACGATGCCATGCTCAACGAGATCGGCAGGCTGACCTACGAGTATGACGGCACCCGTGTCTTCTGGCGGCAGGACGGCGGCATGGGCGGCGGCGGCATCACCCATGATCACATCCACTGGTCCGGTGCCTCCCCGGAGCATTACCTCATCAACTACGCCGATTTCAAAAATCTGAATCTCATGGAATACGGTCTGGACGGCATGATGAATCTGGATTCCATTGCCAAGTACGCCACAGCGGAGGATATGGCCGCCTGGCCCATCGCCCGGAACGGCACTGTGGCCTACCACACCGCCACCTTCAACGGTACCACCGGCTGGACAGCTACCCCCTACGGCTATGATGTGGACACCTTCATCCACTACGCATCCGCCTTCCTGGAGGTGGACAGTCTGGAGGATATGGTACTCGGTTCCCAGCTGGCTCAAGCGCAGGCTGACTACCTGGCCGCCCAGAACAGCCGGATGAACAATCCCTACAGCACCACCGTCTGCGTGTACAAGCTCAACGATGTGTACCCCGGCGGTTCCTGGGCACTGGTGGACTGGTACGGCGCACCCAAGATCGCCTACTACCTGATGCAGGACGCTTACCGCCCTCTGATGGCGGCAGGAAAGTTCACCTGCTACAACACCGCATCCTCCTCCGGGGAGGCTCAGCCCTTTGAAATGCCGGTGTATATCCTGGATGACAGGGATACGCTGGCTACCGGAACCCCCTGGCAGGTGCGGGTAACGGCCTATGACAGCACCCTGTCCGTAGTCAAGACCCAGACCTATGAGGGCAGTGGCAGCGTAGGCCGGGTGAAAGAGGTGGGCAATTTCCGGCTGGAGGCGGAGCAGACCGACTCCACCCCGCTGATCATCACGGTAGACCTGCTCCTTAACGGTCAGCTCTACAACCGCAGTTACACCTACATGAACTATGAGGCCAGGCAGGGGAGCCTGTTCTACCTGCCCCGCACCCATCTGACCTGGTCGGTCAGTGGGGACTCCGTCACCGTGACCAACACCGGGAAACTGCCCGCCGTGTCCGTGTACTTCCAGGTGGGGGACACCGCCTCCTTTGTCTGCGAGGACAACTACTTCTTCCTGGCCGCCGGGGAGTCTGTCACCATCCGGGTCAACGACGCCTCCGCCATCCGGGGTGTGAGCTGCTTCAATTTAGCTGACCCGGCAGACAAGGTGGCACCCACAGTGCCCGCCGACACTGCCATCGCCCAGGTAGGGTATGACAGTGCCACCCTGATCTGGTCGCCCTCCGAGGATGATGTGAGCCTCTTCGGCTACTATGTCTACCTGAACCAGGAGCGTGTGGACTTCGTACAGGCCGGGAAGACCTCCTACACCTTCACCGGCCTCCGTGAGGTCAGCCGGTACCATGTGACGGTGGAAGCGGTGGATGACAACATGAACTGCTCCGGCAAGGCCCGGGGGTACACCTTCACCACCGCCGCCGACACCACGGCTCCCCAGATGAGACAGGCCATCCTGCATGAGGACGGCACCATCACAGTCACCTTTGACAAGCTCCTGGAAAAGGCCAGTGCCGAAAACACCGCCTACTACCTGCTCAATCAGGGGGCTACCGTCACCGGGGCTACCCTGGGCGAGGACGGCATGACCGTCACGCTGACCACCGCCGGGATGCAGGCGGACACGGTGTATACCCTGGGTGCGGTGGGCATCCGGGACAACGGCTACAACCGCAACCGCATGGGCTACACGGAGGCGGTTCTGGACAGCGGGCTGTACCTGTCGGCCTCCTTTGAGCCGGATCAGGCCCTGCGTCTGTATACTGGTGGCAACCTGGTAAGGCCGATCACAGCCATCGGCTCCGGTGCATGGGCAGAGGACGGCATACAGGGGGCAGGCTGGATCTGCACCGGCGGCGGTGCCGGGGTGGAAGCTGTGGAATACACCTTTGGCCCGGGGCAGACCATCAGTCTGTGGTACAACGGCGGCGCGGCGGATGCCTTGCAGGTACTGCTTGCCAAGGGGCCGAAAACAGCCGGTCACTTTGAGTTCTACATCGCCTCCGGCCAGCTCCGGTTCTACGCCCCGGAGATGGGAGACATCGGCCTGAATGCCACCCTGCCCACCGGCGGCTGGCACCATCTGGCCTTTCTCTGGCAGGGCAATCAGATCCTGACCTTTGTGGACGGTCAGGAGGCCGGGTGTGTCACGGTCAGCGGGACAGTCTCCCTGGGTGCCAACACCCTGGCTATCGGATCGCTGTGCGATGGCAGTCTGCCCTTCGCCGGTACAGTGGATGAGGTCAGGCTGTACACCCGCCTCCTCACCCCGGCAGAGCTGGCCGCCGAGGCCAGGTATCAGGCACCGGTGGCAGAGGTCAGCGGCGATGACCGTGGCTCCACCCGAAAGACAGATTTCACCTTCTCCGACGGGGAAACCGTCAATCTGTGGTTCTCCGCCGACGGCTTCAAGAATTTCAACATTTTCCTGGCCTGTAGCAGTAAGGCCACCAACCGCCACTTTGAGATATACACCGAGAACGGCGTGCTGAAGTTCTATGCCCCCTCCGAACCGGGGAATGTGGCTGTGTCCTTCGGCACCCAGATGAGTGCCTTCGTGGGCGGGTGGCATATGCTGACCGTCACCCACAGCCAGGGCACCCTGACCGCCTATGTGGATGGGAAAGCGGTAGGCAGTACCGCCACCGGGTTCTCCGCCACGGATGGGGAAACCAATCTGGCTATCGGAAGGCTGGTGGAGGGGGGCTTTGACTTCAACGGCCGCCTGACCGAGGTGGAGCTGTTGGACTCCCTGCTGACACCGGAGGAGATCACCGCCCGGTACAGGGAGAAGCTGATCCAGCCGGAGCAGAACGGCACGCTGTCCTTTGCGGAATCCCTTCTGCGGCTGACCGAGGGCACGGAGGCCCCGCTGGGCCTTGAGGCCGTGCAAGTGGCATACACCCTGACTGTAGACGGGGATGCCGTCACGGTGAGTGAGGGTACCGTCCGGGCTGTCCGGCGGGGTGAGGCTGTCATCCGGATCATCTCCGATGACGGCCGGAGCATAGCCGCCGCCGTGGTGGATGTGGTGAACCATGAGGACGACCTGCCCCCGGTGGATACCACGCCCATCCCGGACCCGGTGCCCGATCCGGATCCGGGGAACGACACAGAACCGGACACCGATACAACGCCGGACACCGACCCGGAGCCGGGAAGCGACACCGACCCGGAACCGGATACCGTTGCCCCCGGCGAGAGCGACCCCATCACCCAGCCGGAAGCCACCGACACCGGAATACAGAGCTCTGGGAAGAAGGGCTGTGCCTCCGCCCTGTCCGCTTCGCTGTGCGTCCTCCTGTTCCCCGCCCTGGCTGTCCTGATCCGGAAGAAAAAAAGGTAATGCGGCAGGGATGACACATATCAAACTATAGGCAGACCATTCCCACGGGCTGGTGCACGCAAGTGCACTGGCCCGGACTATTTTTGTCGCAAATTTCGTTTTTCCCTTGCAATACCTAAAAAAATATGGTATACTGTTCATGGACTGAAACCGTACACCACCACGAAGCACCGCCCTCTTTCAGAAAGGAACAGTCATAGCCATGAGCAAAAAGGTCACGCCAAGCACCAAAAAGAAGATCGTATCCGCCGCCTGGCACCTGTTTTACGAGCAAGGGTACGACAACACCACCGTAGACGATATTGTATACGAATCCGGCACCTCCAAGGGTTCCTTCTACCATTACTTCAACAGCAAGAACGCCCTGCTCTCCTCCCTGTCCTACCTTTTCGATGACAAGTACGAGGAGCTGACCGACACCCTGACCCCGGACATGACCTGCATGGATAAGTTGCTCTACCTGAACCGGGAGCTGTTCCGGCTGATCGAGGACACCATCGCCATAGACCTGCTGGCTCAGCTTTTGTCCTCCCAGCTCATCACCCGTAGCGAGAAGCATCTGCTGGATCGCAACCGCACCTACTACAAGCTGCTGCGCACCATCTTCCAGGAGGGACAGAACGCCGGGGAGCTGACATCCCAGGTCTCTGTCAACGACATGGTCAAGACCTACGCCCTGTGCGAGCGGGCGCTGATGTACGACTGGTGCCTGTGCAACGGCGAATACTCCCTGTCCGAATACAGCCAGAAAATGCTTCCCCTGTTCCTGGCCGGATACCGGGCGGCGGGTGGTAGCTTATAAAAATTTCAAGTTCTTCATTCGATTATTTTTTAGTATAAACTTTAGTCTACTCTATTTTTCATTATTACAAAACGATATTTTCTTTTTATTGTTCTATTGAGTTCTTGTTTCGTCTGTAATTCATTCCGTATTCCCGTCCGGTGAAAAATATGGTATAATGTGCGGTATCAAAATTCGTCAAACAACAAGGAGACATCTGTATGACAGCTACCACATGGACCATTCTCGGGGCCATCATTGTGTACATGGGCCTCATGATCGGCATCGGTTATGTTGTGTCCAAAAAGAACCGCACCGCCGACGACTTTTACCTGGGCGGGCGCAAGCTGGGGCCGCTGGTCACGGCGATGAGTGCCGAGGCATCGGATATGTCCAGCTACCTGCTCATGGGACTTCCCGGGCTGGCTCTGGCCGGCCTCATTGCCACCAACAAAAACTTCGGCACCGGCTTTGCCGAGGTGGTCTGGACCATCATCGGCCTGGCTGCCGGTACATACCTGAACTGGCTGCTGGTGGCCAAGCGTCTGCGCCGGTACTCCGCCAAGATCAACGCCTCTACCATCCCGGACTTCATTTCCAACCGGTTCGGTGACAGAAGCGGCCTGCTCATGGCCGTGTCCGCTGTCATCATCATCCTGTTCTTCGTGCCCTACACCGCCTCCGGCTTTGCCTCGGTGGGCAAGCTGTTCAACAGCCTGTTCGGCCTGGACTACCATGTGGCCATGCTGGTGGGTGCCGTCATCATCGCCGCCTACACCGTCCTGGGCGGATTTCTGGCCGCTTCCAGCACCGACCTGATCCAGAGCATCGTCATGACCTCCGCCCTCGTCATCGTGGTGATCTTCGGCGTTACCCACGCCGGTGGGGTGTCTGCGGTGGGGGATAGTCTGGCCGGGCTGGAAGCCAACTTCAGCCTGACCGGCAGTACCGGGCAGTTCGGGGTGATCCCCATCATTTCCACCCTGGCCTGGGGGCTTGGGTACTTCGGCATGCCCCACATCCTACTCCGCTTCATGGCTATTAAAGATGAAAGAAAATTGAAGCTGTCCCGCCGCATCGCCAGCATCTGGGTGGTCATCTCCATGGCCGTGGCTGTGCTCATCGGCGTGCTGGGCTTCTCCTTTGTCACAAAGAGCGGCCTTGTCACCTCCGAGGGCTTTGACCCGGAGCGCATCGTCATCTACTTCGCCGACGCCATCAGCCAGGTCAGCCTGCCCGCCGCCCTCATCGCCGGGCTGATCTTTGCAGGCATCCTGGCGGCTATCATGTCCACGGCTGACTCGCAGATGCTGGCCGCCGCCTCCAGCGTGTCCGAGAATATCGTCCACCGCTTCTTCTGGGTCAACATGAGCAGCAAGGCGCAGATGCGCTTCGCCCGTGGCACCGTCCTGGTCATCACCGTGGTGGCCGTTGTCTTCGCCTGGAACCCGGACAGCTCGGTGTTCAGCATCGTCTCCTTTGCCTGGGCCGGTTTCGGTGCCGCCTTTGGCCCGCTGGTGCTGTTCGCCCTGTTCTGGAAGCGCACCAACAAGTGGGGTGCCTTCGCCGGTATCCTGTCCGGCGGCGTGATGGTCTTCCTTTGGAAGTATGTCATTGCCGGCCTGCACCCCGTGCTGAACATTTACGAGCTGCTCCCCGCCTTCCTGGTATCCAGCCTGTGCATCGTGGTGGTCAGCCTGCTCACCCCCGCACCGGACAAGGCAGTCACAGACACCTTCGACGCTGTTAAGGCAAACCAGTAAGAAAACCATCCCGGCATGGCATGGCTATCACCCGGACTGTTACAGTTCAGCCTGGCCGTTGCAAACAGCCGCCCAACGCCATGTCGGGATCACTGTCACATGACAATTCAGCCGGGGGATGGGGAAACGCCTGGGGGTTTCTTGAGAGGGACCAAGTTGTCACCACCAGCAAGCCGGATCCGCCTGTCGCCTGTCGACTGTCGACTGTCGACTGTCGCCTGTCGACTGTCGACTGTCAACGATTCCAGAAGTTGGCCGTCCCGGCAAACTTCCGGCTCCAGCCCCCGAGAACGATTCATTGATATCTTTCTTATTTCGAAAATACAAAGATCCGAACCCTTTGCCTTCCGGCTTTGGGTTCGGATCTTTCCTGTTTGGTGCGGGCAAGAGGACTTGAACCTCCATGAAATTGCTTTCACTAGAACCTGAATCTAGCGCGTCTGCCAATTCCGCCATGCCCGCATATTCAATTGTACCAGCCCCAGAAGGGTCTCCCGCCCGGTCACAAAGCGAAACACACGCTGTGCCACGATGTGGTGCGGGCAAGAGGACTTGAACCTCCATGAAATTGCTTTCACTAGAACCTGAATCTAGCGCGTCTGCCAATTCCGCCATGCCCGCATATCCCACCGGAACAGGCCGGTGGACTTCTCTTCCCTGCGTACCCCTCAAGGATGCACGCAAAGGCTGGTGCGAGGAACGGGAATCGAACCCGTATGGAGTGAACCACACGCCCCTCAAACGTGCGCGTCTGCCAGTTCCGCCACCCTCGCATTGCTCAGTCCGCCACTCGCACTTCATCGGTACGATCGGCTTCCCTTACGCAACGGGTAAATTATACACGATTTCAGGCCACTTGTCAAGGGGTTTTGCAAAAGTTTCTGTCACATTTTTATGGCGCTCAAGAAAAATGTTACATCTTGTCAGAAAAATTCCGGTTGACATCCGACCCGGCATGATGTATAATGAAGGTTACATCGCTATGTAAGGACGGGCTCCTCATGAAGAAACTACTGATCACCGATCTGGATGACACACTGTACAACTGGATGGGCTTTTTTGTTCCCTCCTTTTATGCCATGGTGGATACGATCATTGCGATCACCGGGCTGGATGAAGAGACTCTGCTGGATGAGTACCGGGACAAGCACCGGTTCTTCGGCAGCGTGGAGCATCCCTACACTACCTTGACCCTTCCCTCCATCAAGGCAAGATACCCCGGCTGTACGGATGAGGAGATCAAGGCCATCCTGACCCCCGCCTTTGAGCGCTTCAACAGGATGCGCAAGGAGACCCTCCGGCTCTTTGACGGGGTAGAGGACACCCTGCGCCAGGTGTCCGGGCTGGGGATCCCCATCATCGGGTACACCGAGTCCATGCAGGTCAATGGCTTCTACCGGCTGAAAATGCTGGGGATCGACGGGTACTTCAAGCATGTCTACACCTTTCAGGGGCAGTATGTCAGCGCATATCCCAACGACGAGAAGGTGCTGACCGTGCCCACCAAAAAGCCGGATCGGGATGTCCTGCTCAGCATTTGCCAAAAGGAAGGGTGCGCCCCGGAGGACACGGTGTATGTGGGGGACAGCCTGCCCAAGGATATGTACATGGCCAAGATGGCCGGCGTGACCTCCGTCTTCGCCGACTACCCCGGCAAGGACAGCAGCCTGTACCAGCGGCTGGTGGCCGTGTCAAGCTGGACAGAGGAGGATTACGCCAGGGAGGCCGCCGCCAGGGAGCAGTACACCCGCAGTCACCTGGTTCCGGATTTTACCATACACAGCTTCACCCAGGTGCTGGACATTCTGAAAGAGGATTGACGGCATCCGGTACAAATCAAGACAGAGGACAGCGCGCCGGGAAAAGGTACGCTGTCCTCTCTATTGTTTGTACGCCTCTCCGTACACTCCGACGATCCATACTCATTGCTTTGAAAGTCTTTGACGGGTTCTGGGGGTACCCTCATTCACACAGTCTCCACCTTGAGCAGGTTGGTGTTGCCGGAGGTGCCGTTGGTCATGCCGCCGGTGATGATCAGGCGATCCTTCTTTCTGAGGTGAAAGGTCTCCGTGGCCGCCCGCTTGGCCTGGTAGAACAGCACATCAATGGATTCGTAATACTCTGTCAGCACCGGCGTGACGCCCCAGGACAGGGCCAGCTTATACCAGGTGCGCTCGTTGGTGGTCATGCCCAGGATGTCCACCGGACAGCGGAAGCGGGACACCATCCGGGCTGTCATGCCGGACAGGGAGCACACGGCGATGGCCTTGGCCCCGATGTCAATGGCCATGCCGCAGGTGGCGTGGGAAATGGCATCCACGGTGTTCCGGATCTTGAACTCAGCCCCGGCGAATCGCTTGGCATAGTTGATATTCTTCTCGGTCTGCCCGGCAATACGGGCCATGGTCTCCACGGAGAGCACCGGATATTTCCCGGCGGCGGTCTCACCGGAGAGCATGATGGCACTGGTGCCGTCATACACCGCATTGGCCACATCCGAAATTTCCGCACGGGTGGGGCGGGGGTTGTGGATCATGGACTCCAGCATCTCGGTGGCGGTGATCACCCGCTTGCCCAGCAGGCGGCACTTGGTGATCAGCATTTTCTGGATGGCGGGCAGTTCCTCAAAGGGGATCTCCACCCCCATGTCTCCCCGAGCCACCATGATACCGTCACAGACCTCGCAGATCTCCTCGATGTTGTCCACCCCGGACTGGTTTTCTATCTTGGCGATCAGGTCGATGTCTCCCCCGCCGTTGGCCGCCATGAAGTTGCGGATGTCCAAAAGATCCTGACGGCAGGACACGAAGGAGCAGGCCACATAGTCCACCCCATGCTGAATGCCGAACAGCAGATCCTGCTTATCCTGCTCATTGAGGTAGGTCTGCTTCAGTACCTTGCCGGGGAAGCTCATGCTCTTGCGGTCGGACAGTTCCCCGCCGATCTTCACGGTGCATATGATGTCCGATCCCCGGATCTCCCGGACTTCAAAACTGAGCAGGCCGTTATTGAGCAGGATGGTGTCGCCGGGTTCCAGCTCCCGGTTCAGGTTGGCGTAGTTCACCGACACCCGGGTCTCGTCCCCCTCCCCCTCCTGGGTGGAAAAGGTGAAGGTGTCCCCCTCCTTCAACTGTACCTTCCCGGTCTTGAAGGTGCGGATCCGGTACTCCGGGCCTTTGGTGTCCAGCATGATGGCAATGGGCAGATTCAGCTTAGCCCGCACCTTCTTGATCAGCTCTATGCGCTGGTGGTGCTCCTCGTAGGTGCTGTGGGAGAAGTTCAGACGGGCTACATTCATGCCTGCCTGACACATGGCCGTCAGTGTCTCCTCGTCACTGCACGCCGGGCCAATGGTGCAGACGATCTTGGTTTTCCTCATGGTGATACGGTTTCCTTTCAACAGATAGAATGGTTCTGCTTATGTTTCATTGTGGGCACGCCGGGTCGGATCTATTCCGCCCCGTCCCCGGTCGTCGCTGTGTCCGGGGCGGCAAGAAAGGCCAGGATCTCGCCCACCGCCGCCTCCCGGCAGGTGTCGTTGAGTATCTCGTGGCGTCCGTGGTCGTAGAGCACAAGCTTTCCCTCTGCACCCGGCCGCTTCAGCCTGTTGTATACCACGGTCACACCCTTCCCGTATGCGCCCACCGGGTCATCCCGGCCGGACAGGAGCAGGACAGGCATCCCACCGCCCAGTGCCTTGAAGCAGGCCCGGCTGTTGGCCGCCCGGTTCAGGCGGATCAGGTCGCCCATGGCACTGACGGTGAATTTGAAGGTGCAGAGAGGATCCTCCCGGTACCTGTCCCGCACGGTACGGTCTGTGGTCAGCCAGGCAAGACCGTCGTTCTCCTCCCGGAAATGGCTGTTGTAACTGCCGAAAGCCAGCTTATCCACCAAGGGCGAAATGTACCGTTCCCCACGGAAGCACTTGGTCAGTCCCACCAGCGCAAGGCCTGCGCCGGAGGCGGGATTCGGCCCGCCGGTGCCCATGACGATCAGCTTATCCGGCTTGGCAAACCGGGCACTGGACACACGCACGATGAAGGAGCCCATGCTGTGCCCCATCAGGAACCAGGGAAGTGTTTCCCCCGTGTCAGTCCCTCCGTACACCTCCCGGACAGCGGCGGCGAACCGCCCCACATCCTCCGCCAGTCGGAGCCACCCGTCCTTGCTTGCGATGAAGCCCAGCTCGCTGGGTGCGTCCCCATCAGCCCCGTCCCCGCCGGGACGGCTGGCGGTATACCCATGGCCCAGGTGATCGTAGCCGAAGCAGATGTACCCCTCCCCGGCCATCCGGGTCATGAAGCTGTCGTATCGGCCAATGTACTCTGTCATACCGTGAACCACCTGCAAAAGTCCCCGGGCCGGCCCGTCCGGCAGGTATACCCACCCTGCCAGCTGATGGATGCCGTCAGAGGACAGTACCTTCTTTTCTACCTTTGTGACACCTGACATCTTTTCTCCTTTCGCACCTGCTTTCCGATATGCTCCCTCACTCTCACGCACGCTCAGAAGGCCCGGCAGGCAGACACGGCCCGGCTCCAGCCCTGCCGCAATCTTTCCCTGACGGTCTCGTCCATGGACGGGGTGAAGCGCCGCCCGGCCCGCAGGCGGCTACGGATGTCCTCCCGGTCGGCAAACATCCCGCAGGAAAGACCGGCCAGGAAGGCCGCTCCCTTGGCGGTGGCCTCCATGGAGTCCGGGCGGAACACCTCCACATGGGAAATGTCGGCCTGGAACTGCATCAGGAAGTCATTGGCCGCCGCACCGCCATCCACCCGGAGGGCATGGAGTCCGCCCATGTCCGACTCCATGGCCCGGATCACATCGTCGGTCTGGTAGGCGATGGACTCAAGCGCCGCCCGGATCAACTGCCGGGCAGAGGTGCCCCGGGTCAGACCCAGTACGGCACCCCGGGCATTCATATCCCAGTAGGGTGCGCCCAGCCCGGCAAAGGCGGGCACCACATACACGCCGCCGCTGTCCTCCGCCTTCTCGGCGAAATACTGGCTGTCCTCCGAGGCGTTGAGCAGATGGAGCTGGTCACGGAGCCACTGGATCACCGCCCCGCCGACGAACACCGACCCCTCCAGCACATACTCGGTCGGTTCCCCCTGGCAGGTGGCTCCCACCGTGGTGATCAGCCCATGGTGACTGCTGACCCGCTCCCGGCCCGTGTTGGCCAGCAGGAAGCATCCGGTGCCGTAGGTGGTCTTCACATCCCCCGGCTCGAAGCACCCCTGACCGAACAGAGCTGCCTGCTGGTCGCCGGCGATGCCGCAGATGGGGATGGACTGCCCCATCACATTGGCATAGCCGTATATCTCACTGCTGCTCCTGACCTCCGGGAGCATACAGGCCGGGATGTCCAGTATCCGCAGCATTTCCTCATCCCATGCACCGGTGTTGATGTTGTACAGCATGGTGCGGGAGGCGTTGGTGGCATCGGTGGCGTGCACCTGCCCCCCGGTCAGCTTCCAAAGGAGCCAGGTGTCCACCGTGCCGAACAGCAGTTCCCCCGCTTGCGCCCGCTCCCTGGCTCCCTCCACATGGTCCAGGATCCACTTGATCTTGGTGCCGCTGAAGTAGGCATCCGGGCGCAGACCGGTTGTGCTGGCTATGTAGTCGCCGTACCCCGCCCTCTCCAGGGTCTCGCAGGTGTCCGCCGTCCGGCGGCACTGCCACACGATGGCGTTATAGACAGGCTTCCCGGTACGCTTCTCCCAGACAATGGCGGTCTCCCGCTGGTTGGTAATGCCGATCCCGGCGATCTCCGCCGGGGAGATGCCGCACTTGGCCACGCACTCGGTCATGGTGGCATACTGGTTGGCGTAGATCTCCATGGGGTCGTGCTCCACCCAGCCGGGCTGGGGGTACTTCTGGGCAAATTCATGCTGGGCTACGCTGACGATACGGCAGTCCCGGTCAAACAGGATACTGCGTGTGCTGGTGGTGCCTTCATCCAAGGCCAGTATGTACTTTTTCACGCGCGCATGTCACTTCCTTTCCTTCTTTGATCTCAAATCTCATCAGTTGCCGGGGCGGTTGGCACTCACCACCACCCGGGCACCGGTACCCAAAAGATCCTCCACCACCACATCGCCGATGCGGGCGGGCAGAGCCACCACCTGCCGGTCTATCTCCTCCATGGCCGCCATCATCAGCTCCTTGGGAATGGGTCGGTCGGTCTTGACCGGGATCACCGTCCCCGCCGTGGTGCGGGCAGTCGTGGTCAGGGTGCGCACCGGATGGGTACACTCATCCACGGCATACTGCTTGCCCCGGGGGCAACTGTTGCCGCTGACAGCCATCTCCCCGTCCCGCACTTCCACCCGCAGGGCACACCCCCGGGGACACACGATGCAGGTCAGCTCACGAATTCCGTTCTCCATATCATTCAACCTCCAGGGAAGCATACAATCCCTTACAGCCCCGCAGGGCCTCGCCCTTCAGGGTCACGCTCTCCATTTCCCCCGGTGCCATCCGGGGCTTCTTCCGACTGTAGACCACCCGCTCCCCATCCGTCAGGCGCAGGGTCACATTCCGGCACACATCCGCCACACGGAAGAAGACAGTCACATCCTTCTCCCGGGTGATGCGCTGGGGCACGGTGTAGCGCACCTTTCCGTCCGTGGTGATGGGGATCTGCACCGCCGGAGCCGTCTCACGGCCGCAGAGGTAAGCGGCGGCACTCTGCCCGGCGATGGCGGCCTCCTCGGACACATAGTCCACCAGGTCATGCACATGGAGGACATTCCCGCAGGAGAAGATGCCCGGCACCTCCGTCTGCCTGTCCTGATCCACCACCGCCCCGCCTGTCACCCTGTCCAGGGGCACCGAAGCGGTCTGGGACAGCTCATTCTCCGGCACAAGACCCACGGAAAGCAACAGCGTATCGCAAGGGATGTACTGCCTTGTCTCCGGGATGGGACGGCGAGCCGCATCTACCTGGGCGATGGTCACACCGGTCAGCCGCTCCCGGCCGTGGATCTCCACCACCGTATGGGACAGGAGCAGGGGAATATGGAAATCATGCAGGCACTGCTCAATGTTCCTGGCCAACCCTCCGGAGTAGGGCATCAGCTCACAGACGGCGTGGACATGGGCACCCTCCAGGGTCATCCGGCGGGCCATGATCAGCCCGATGTCCCCCGAACCCAGTATGACCACCTGCCGCCCCGGCATATACCCCTTCATGTTGATATATTTCTGGGCAGTCCCGGCACTGAATATGCCGGACGGGCGGGTGCCGGGAATGTTCAGCGCACCCCGGGCACGCTCCCGGCAACCCATGGCCAGGATCACAGCCCGGGCGTGGATGGTGAATATCCCCCGCTCCCGGTTGGTCACAGTGATGGTGTGCCCGTCCTGACCGGGGGTGATGCCCAACACCATGGTGCCTGTCATCACCGGGATCTGCCTCTCAGCCACCTGGGTCTCATAGCGTGCGGCGTACTCCGGGCCGGTCAGCTCCTCCCCGAAGCGGTGCAGACCGAAGCCGTTGTGGATGCACTGCTGGAGAATGCCGCCCAATTGTTCATCCCGCTCCAGGATGACCAGATCCGTCACCCCACTGTCGTAGGCGGCCACCGCCGCACTCATCCCCGCCGGGCCGCCGCCGATGATGGCAAGCTCGGTGCGCACGCAGGCTATGTCTGCTGTTTCTTCCCTCTTTCCGGTTTCCTGAACCGTCATTGCTCCTCGCCTCCCCGCCCTGTTTTGGTTCGTCCCGTCAGTATCACTGACCCGCCGCCGCACTTGGTGACTGCCTCCGGTGCCACGCCCATCTCCCGAGCCAACAGCTCCAGCACCGTGGGAGAGCAGAAGCCCCCCTGACACCGCCCCATCTGGGCTCTGGTGCGCCGTTTGATCCCGTCCAGATCCCGGGGACGGGGGTTGGTGCGGATGGCGTGCAGGATCTCCCCCTCCGTCACCGTCTCGCACCGGCAGACCACATGACCGTAGGCAGGATCACGGCGGATATACTCATTCTTTTCTTCCACGCTCCCGTCCCGGAAGGCGTGATACGCCTCTCTCGTAGGGTCATAGGACGGATCCGGCTCAAGGGCAAGCCCCATGTCGCCCAGTCTGTCCCGCACATACAGCCCGATGGCAGGAGCCGAGGACAGGCCGGGGGATTCGATACCCGCCACATGGAGGAAGCGAGGGCGGGGGCTCTCGATGATGAAGTCTCCGGTACTGCCCACCGCCCGCAGGCCGCAGAAAGAGGTGATGGAGCGGTTATACCGGATGGCTGGCACGCTCCCGGCGGCCTCCGCCATGATCCGAGCCAGCCCCTCCGATGTGGTGGCCTTGTCCTCCTTGTCGTCTATGTCCTGGGAGGTGGGGCCGGTCAGCAGGTTGCCGTCCACCGTAGGCGTGACCAGGATCCCCTTGCCCATGGGGCCGGGAGTGCGGAACACCGTGTGGGTAGTCAGGTCGCCCGCCGTCTTGTCCAGCAGGATATACTCCCCCCGCCGGGGATGGATGGCGAAGGAGTCATCGCCCACCAGGCGGGCGATAGCATCCGCATACAGCCCGGCGGCGTTGACCACATACCGGGCGGTCACGCTCCTTGTCCCGTCCGAGAGAACATATGCCTCCCCGGTATCCCGGATGTCCCGGACGGCAAAATCCAGGAGCAGGTCAGCTCCGTTATCCATGGCGTTGCCTACGGCGGCCATGGTCAGCTCATAGGGGCAGACGATGCCCCCGGTGGGTGCGTGCAGGACGCAGGTCACAGCCGGAGAAAGACCCGGCTCCAGCTGCCGGGCGGCCTCCCCATCAAGGAGGGCAAGACCCGGGACTCCGTTGATATTTCCCCGGGCATACAGCGTCTCCAGGACAGCTCTGTCCTGCTCCGTAAAGCCGATGACAAGGGAGCCGTTCTGCCTGTACCGGACGCCCAACTGGGCGCACAGGGCAGGCATCAGCCGGGAGCCTTCCACATTGAGCTTTGCCTTGAGACTGCCTTCCTTTGCGTCAAAGCCGGCGTGGACAATGGCGGAATTGGCTGAGCTTGCCCCCTTGGCCACATCATTCTCTCTTTCCAGTATACAAATTTTCAAACGGTAGGCGGACAGTGTGCGGGCGATCATACCCCCGGTCACACCGGCTCCTATCACGGCTACATCATACATACCTGTGCCGATCCTCTCTCTTCTGTGTTTTATCCGTACGGTGCCCCGGTCAGAACCGTCCTCCCCGGGGCGCAGTGATGATCCGGATACCATGTCTGTTTATCGCATATCATTATATCATTTTCTCCCCTGATTGTCAACATGCCCCGGGGAAATCCGTATTTTGTACCAATAGTATTGACTTTTCTCCGCTATTATGATACAATACATTCCGTACTTGTGCGGAAGTTCCGCCGGTATAATGAAAGGAGACACCCCATGAGCAGAACCAGGAAATTACCCGATAACGCCTTCTTTTTCGATGATCGTTACTTCCTCCTGCCGGAGGATTGCGCCGACATAGCTGAGCTGGAGGAAAAGCACCGGGACGGAAAGCCCTTTCCCGTCACAGAGTTGATCGAAGTATACTGTCTGGCCCCCTACTTTGTCCGTGAGTACGCTAAGGAAACAACGCTCAAGCTGAAAAAGAAGTCCCTGATCTTTCCCTTCCATGCGGAGGTTCTGTCCATGGCAGAATACAATCAGCGTCTGCGGCAGGTCATACCTACGCACTGTCCCGGATGTCCGAATTTCGGCACCCTGGACGAGTCGGATGAGTCCCTGGAGGGGCACCACCAGGAGATCACCCTGGACGGGGTCTGCTTCTACCGGAATGAAGTCAAAAGCAACACCGAAGACTACCACTATGTGGATCTATGGATCAGTCGTTTCGTCCGCTCCTTCGGGAAGCTGGGTCTGGAGGCGATGATCGATCAGGGAGATTACGATGGAGCCGCCGGCACATTCATGGAAGCCCTCGGCAATGAGGCGCTGGAACCGGTTCCCCCTGTGGTTACGGACTTGGATGAGACAGGCAAGTATGTCATGATCACCACCGTATTCATGGAAGAGACGGATGCCCTGATCATGGAGTTTCTGTTCGATCAACTCCAGAAAAAGTACAAAAAGAAGTGGCGTTTCTTCTGCGGCGTACCGAAGGGGTACACGGCAACCACGGAATTACTCCCCTCCCCGGAAAAGCCGCTGGGTATATCTATGTATCGGGATCCGGATACCTCCGCTCTGAATCTGACCGTCTACTGCCGGGAGAACAGGGAAGCCGCCGCCTACCTGTGGATGTGCAAGCAGGTCGGGGAGCCTGTTCTGGCCAATGCGCCGGATCGACTGTCCATAAAAGCAGTTCCCGGCAAGCGTTCCCTGCCGAGGGATGCAGTGGATCCTGGTGTCTTTGATTTTGAGGAGCTGGAAAAGGAATGCGGTGCGGATGACCTCAGTGAGCTGTGCTATCCGGGCACCCATACCATACTGTCCATGCCGGGCAATAGGGACGATAGGGATGTGGATGTGCCGGATGAGGAACTGATCCCTCAACTGACAGTGAACACCTTCCGCTCTGTGTCGCTCCAGCAGGGGTTTGTCTTTCCCGTTATGGAAGGTATACAGCCGTTCAATGTATGGAGCGGGCAGGATATTCTGTCCACGCTGTCCATCCCCATCGCCCGTCTTGTCTTCCGTCAGATTCCCATCCCCGGATTTGGAAATAAAACCAAAAAGGATCTTGAAAGCTTTGCCCATACCATGGAATTTATGTTTGACAAGCTGGCCGAGGACGGTCTCTTTCACAAATTCAGCCAGGTCATGTCTCCGGGCGGTGTCATGGAGATGTACGGGCTGGTACTGAACCTGCGGGCTTTTCAGTATGAGATCCGTCGGATGGCACCCATCTTTGGCAGGTATCCGGCTGAGCTGTTCATATATACCGCCTCTCACCGCTCCGGCGGTCACTGGAAGCTGGACTTTCAGATGAAACGGCTGGAAACGGAGAAAAAGCTGTGGGACTCTCTGAAAGCATATCCGGAGGACAGTCCGGAGGACAGTCCGGAGGACAGTCCTTCGGACAGTAACGAACCGTAACGCCGCCGTTCGTGTTTCGGTGTATCGTTTTTCCCCCTGTTTTACCATTGTCAGACGCATAAAATACGCCCCCCTGCGGAAGAATACCGGTAGAGTATTTTCGCAGGGAGGCGCTTTTTATGGATATGCGCAAGGACACCTACAAGAAGTTTGCGGACGCCCGGGCACCCAAATCCCCGCTGTGGCGGAACTGCCTGCGGGCCTTTTGGGTGGGGGGCGTGATATGCACCCTTGGGCAGGCACTGACACAGGTATACACCCAGGTCTGCGGGATGAGCAAGGAGGACGGCAGTACCCTGTGCTCTGTCACGCTGGTCTTCCTGGCCGCTGTGCTGACCGGATGCGGCATCTTTGATAAGATCGCCAAGTACGCCGGGGCCGGTACCCTCATCCCCATCACCGGCTTTGCCAACGCTGTGGTCTCCCCGGCCATCGACAGCCGTGCCGAGGGGCTGGTGCTGGGCGTGGGTGCCAAGATCTTCACCGTGGCCGGCCCCGTCCTCCTGTACGGCACCCTGGCCGGAGCCATCTACGGCGTTATCTACTGGATATGCGGCCTGTTCTGAGGGAGCGGGAGAACTGCACCCCTCAAGAATTTTCAAAACAGAGTTCAGAAAGTCTTTGAAAGGGTCGGGGAAACTTTCCTCAGGAAGTTCGTTACAGTTCAGGTTTCCATGATGTATCCGTTTTATTCTATGTATATCATAAGTCTGATAGCCCCATCCCCCCAGCCCCCTTCCCCACCGGGGAAGGGGGAGATAAAATTTTATTACGCCGGGGACTGCCGTCCCCGGCGCCCCTGCAAATGCGCCCAGTGTGGAATGTTATCCTACATCCGGTCAGCACAGCTGGCTTCCGGAGCAATAGGCGGGGATGCAAGGGGCCGCAGGCCCCTTGCAAAAATCTCAAGTTCTCCCCCTTCCCCGGCGGGGAAGGGGGCCGGGGGGATAGGGCAAAGCCCGGGCAAAGCCCGGGCAAAGCCCAGGCAAAGCCCAGGCTGAAAAGTTATGCGGGATATGGAATAACACTGATAAGTCACGGTCAGGCACCCGTACTGTAACGAAAGTTCTCCCAGCGTACTCCCGCACGCCCGCACCTGCGCTTGACAACCGCCTGCACCTGTGCTATAATGGGTGCAATGTGAAGCGGAGGGAGGCGATGTGCTGTGAATACGAGATCCCGGGGGATCGCCCTTGCCTACGCCTACACCCTTCTGAACATGGTCTGCGGCCTGTTCCTGTCCTCCTTCCTTCTGCGGATGCTGGGGGACGAGGAGTTCGGCCTGTATCAGACCGTGTCCGCCTTCGCCTCTTACATGGTGCTTCTGGAATTCGGCATCGGCACGGTCATGAGCCGGAACCTGGCCGTCTGCCGCAGCAGTCAGGGAGATGGGGAGGAGCAGCAGGCAAAGATCAACCGGTATGTGTCCACCCTGTGGTATGTAGCCCTGATCCTGTCGGCGGTCATTCTGGTGGTGGGGGCGGTGTTCTGCGCCAACATCGGCCACATCTACCGCAAAACCATCCAGACGCCGGAAGAGGTGCGGTACGCACAGGTCATCTTTGCCGTGCTCACCGGCCACCTGATCCTGTCCTTCCTGGATCAGACTCTGTCCGGCGTGCTTTTGGGGATGGAGCAGTACACCTTTCACCGCACGGCCGGGATCATCCGGATCCTTTTGCGCACTGCCCTCCTGGTCGGCCTCATCTGCTTCCGGCCCCTGGCTCTTGTCATTGCCCTGGTGGATCTGTTCGTGTACCTGGCCATGTTCCTGTCCTCCTTCCTCTTCTGTAAGATCCGGTACCGCCTCACCTTCCGCCCCTCTGGCTTTGACAAAAGGGTGTTCCTTGAGTCCCTGCCCCTTTGCCTGGCACTCCTGATCCAGGCGGCGGTGAACCAGGCCAACAACAATGTGGACAAGTTCATCATCGGCATCACCATGTCCCTCTCCAGCGTGGCACTGTACGCTGTCAGCCAGTACATATACACCATGTTCTCCTCCCTGACCACCCTGCCCATCGCCCTGTTCATGCCCCAGGTGGCCCGGGATATGGAGCGGGGTGCATCCGGCCGGGTGCTGGTGGATGCCCTGATCCCGGTCTGCCGAATGGTGACACTGCTGGGGGGCACCGTGCTTGGCGGATTCATTGCGGTGGGCAAGCCCTTCCTTGCGCTGGTTTACGGAGCCGGAAAGACCGACGCCTGGCTGTACGCCCTGATCCTGCTGGTGCCTCAGTTCATAGATACCACCGCCGCCATCCTGCTCAATGTGCTGGACATCACCCGCCGACGGCTGTTCCGCTCCCTGGTCCTCTTGGGTGCCACGGTGCTGAATGTTGGTCTGACCCTATGGTTCATCCCCCGGGCAGGCATCACCGGAGCCGTGTCCGCCACAGCCATCTCCACCCTGTGCCAAATGGTCGTCATGGCTGTGTACTACAAGAAGCGCATGGGTCTGCCCATCCTGTACCTGTACCGGGAGGCCTACCGGGGACTACTCCCCATCCAGCTGCCGGTAGCCATGGCTGTTTGCCTTGGCATGCTGGCTCTGGAGCAGGTCATTACCCACCCCCTCCCCCTGTTTTTGATCGGCGGCTGTCTTTACCTTCTCATGACCGGTGGGCTGATTCTGCGATTCGGCCTGCGTCCGGAGGAAAAGGATCGCCTGCGGGCAACCATCTGGAGAAAACAGCACCGGCAATAGTCTGCCATGACCATATACCGCAGGTCTTCCCCGAAGCCTGCGGTTTTTTGTTTGCACCCCATAGGAAATGGGTCATACTATGAAGGAATACCCGGCTTGCTGTGACAGGGAACACGCTGGCCAAAATCGCAGATTTACCCTTAAAATCGAACAAAAACGGATGATTTCGGAATCAAATATTGATTTATTTCCGAAAATTCAGGGAATTCAGCCAAAAGACGCAAAAATTAGTTGACAAACGGGTTCGGTTGTGCTATACTGTACCAGCCAGCGGTGGACGGACGGCCGGGGCTTTCGTGCGGTCTGTCCACGGCCTGATGGGGAGCGGGTTTGCCTGCCGACTGCCCCATATCCAAATCAAGCAAAGAATGGGGGATGGATGGTTATGACAGATAAGAACAAGAACGAAGAAAAGAACAAGGACATGAACCGGAGCCGATGCGATGACGCAAGCACCGATCGGCTGACAAACGGAGCCATGACTGACAGCACCAAACAGACGGTTCACCCGCCCGAACCTTGCCCCCCCTCCGACCAGTCTTCCCCGGCGACCCCGGGTGTTGCGTCCACAGGTACAGTCACGGTCACCCCGCAGGCACCGGAGTCCACCCAAAGCCGGGCGGAGGACACCGATACAACAGGACACACCGTTCCCGCTGATGCGCCTTCCGCAGACGGGGAGGATGAGGAAAGCAAGCAGGATGACCCAGGCCGGGAAGATGAGGAGGATAAGGAGAACCAGGAAGACGAGGAGGATCAGCCCACCGAATCCGAACAGCACACCAAGGAGATGGAGAGCACCTTCCAGCGGCTGATCCATTATCTGGACGAGCGGCATTACGGGGACTTCCGCCGGGCACTGGATGAGCTGAACCCGGTGGATATTGCCGACTTCTTTGCCGAGCTGCCCGCCTCCCGTATCCCCGCCGTGTTCAAGCTGTTGACCAAGGACACCGCCGCCGATGTGTTCGCCGAGCTGGAGGCGGAGGAGCAACAGCGCATCATCACCGCCATGACCGACCGGGAGATCGCCGCCATCGTGGAGGAGCTGGCCCTGGACGATGCGGCGGACATGGTGGAAGAAATGCCGGCCAACATGGTACACCGGATCATGAAGAACGCCACCCCGGAGACCCGTGCGGCCATCAACCGCCTGCTGGCCTACCCGGAGGACAGTGCCGGCTCTGTCATGACCGCCGAGTTCATCGACCTGCGGCGGGATATGACCTGTAACCAGGCCATTGAGCACATACGAGCCCACGGTATCGACAAGGAGACGGTATATGTGGCCTATGTCACGGATGCCTCCCGGGTGCTTCAGGGCATCGTACCGCTGAAGGCTCTGCTGTTCGCCCAGCCGCAGGAGCGGATCCAGGACATCATGGACGACAATATCATCTGCGCCTCCACCCTGGACGACCAGGAGACGGTAGCCTCCCTGATCTCCAAGTACGATATGCTGGCTCTGCCCATCGTGGACAGGGAGCATCGGCTGGTGGGTATCGTGACGGTGGATGACGCCATGGATGTCATGGAGACCGAGGCCACCGAGGATATTGAAAAGATGGCCGCTATCGTGCCAAGCGACAAGCCCTACCTGAAAACCGGGGTATTCGAGACCTGGAAGAAGCGCATTCCCTGGTTGCTTTTGCTGATGGTGTCCGCCACCTTCACCTCTACCATCCTGGGACACTATGAAACGGCACTGGCCGCACTGCCTGTGCTGACCGTGTTCGTCCCCATGCTGATGGACACCGGCGGCAATGCGGGCGGGCAGACCTCCGTCACCATCATCCGTGGTCTGTCCTTGCAGGAGATTGAACTGCGGGATGTGTGGCGGGTGCTGTGGAAGGAAGCCCGGGTAGCCCTTCTGTGCGGGCTGACGGTCAGTGTCGCCTGCTTCATCAAGGTGATGCTGATGGATTTCCGGCTGGCCTTCACCTGGGACAATATCCTTGTCGCCCTGGTGGTCTGCGCCACCATGTGCTGTGCCATCCTGTTCGCCAAGGTGGTGGGCACCCTGCTGCCTATCGGTGCCAAGCGATTGGGCTTTGACCCTGCCGTCATGGCCAGCCCCTTCATCACCACCATTGTGGACACGCTGACCCTTCTCATCTACTTTGCCATCGCCAGGACTTTCCTTCCCATATGATGTCCACGGCTGTACGACAGCCATCATGCGGAAAAGGTAAGGCGGGCGCAGGGTAAGTGCCGGTATGCGGCATTCACTCTGTTCCCGCCTCTTTCTGTATGAGGGTCAGGAGTGCCCGGTCAGCCGGGCAGAAGGGGTAGTTATCCAGCCCCGCCGGGCTCCTCGGCGAATACCCGCCGGACAGCCTCCAGGTACCCGTAGCCATACCGGGTGTCCGGCTCCAGGTAGCTGGTCTCCGTCCACTCGTTCCAGCTATTCAGAGTGATCAGCGGCACCGGCAGGTCATGGCTGTCCACATAGTCCCTGGCCATGCACAGAGCCTTCTCAAACATCTCCGGCGTGTTGTTCCGGCATACATTGGGGACAAAGCCACGGAAGCGGGGATTGTTGTCCCATCCGATGCTCACATGGGGGTAAAAGGGGACGGTGTAGTCCCTGTCCATCCGCTCCCACTCCCGGGCCACATCCGTCAGGATCTCCCCGTAGTCCCGGTTCATGTTGCAGAAATGGACAAACTGGTAGTTGGTCACGCTGTCAAAGCCCAGGGCGGGCACCACCTCCCTGGTGGAAACGGCATGAGGGCCGTCCACGCCGCTCATGTTGCTGACCCGCTCTCCCCAGCCGGTGAGCTGTAGCTCCAGCCCCGGGTGCCCGGCCCTGACCGTCTCCGCCCGGAACCAGTCTAGGGCCTCCCTGGTCTTCTCCAGTCCGCCCAGCCCGGACACCAGGTTGTCCACATCGTAGATCATGAACACCGGCCGCCCCTCTATCCGGTAGTAGTTGGGGCGGGAGAAATACTTCCCGATGACCCGGTGGACGATCCGCTCAAACTCCACCCGATCCACCCTGCCCTCCCAGACGGGGCAGTCCTCCCGCCAGGTGGTGTCGGACAGCCGGGTGTCCCAGGTGTAGTTGGCATTGTGGTTGGCCCACATGAGGTAGAATTTCATCTTTCCGCAGTTGGATGCCCCCAGAAAGCCCTCATCCAGGCAGGACTCCAGGAAGGGACGGCGGTCGTACCAGTACCAGTCGTAAATGAACACATTCACCCCGTGGCGGGTGGCTTCCTGGATCTCCATCTCCATGACATGGGGATCTGCCTCATCCACCGGGCCCCACAGGGGCTTCCTGTCCCACACATAGTCCGTCGGTTTCAGGGCGGCGTTTGCCGCCGTGGACAGGACGGTCTGCCACTCGCCTATGCCCTGGGGCCAGAAGATCCGGGAGCGCATATCCCGCCCGGTATAGGAGGGCCATATGTAGGCCGCAACATCATAGTGTTTCATCGGTGCTTCCTTTCTTTTTGATGTCCGTTCGATCGGAGTATACCACTCTGTTTTACATTAAAAATGTTCAGAAAGTTCTTGGGGGTCAAATCTCAGTCGTACAGGCGACAGGACGCCGTCCCAGCCCGGAAGGTGTCTGCGTCCGGGCACCACTTCTCCAGGATCTGCGGCACAGTCAGCTTCCCCTCCCGCACATCCTGATTGCCGGTGGATAGGTCGATGTGCCAGCGGGCACCGGCCGGCGGCGGCGTGAAAGCGAAATCCCCGGGGCAGAGGGTGCGCAGGGCGTCCAGCAGGTACAACCCCAGGGACACCGCCCGCACGGCCCGGGGGTCCGTCACATGGATGTCCACACCCCGGCACACCTGCCCGGTATACTTACCGAAGAACGGGGTAAAAAAGGCCGGACTGAAGGCAAGGCCGGGCAGGTGCAGGCTGTTCATGGCATCGGACAGGGCCTCCGGCTGAACGAAGGGTGCCCCGATGGTGGTAAAGGGCGTGGTGGTGCCCCGCCCCTCCGACACATTGGTTCCGGCCAGCATACAGGTGCCGTTGTACACGGTCACGGCCTCCGGCGAAGGCAGGTTGGGGCTGGGCTTGACAAAGGGTAGCCCGGTGTCCGCCCAGAGCATATCCCGACGCCACCCGGCAAGAGGCACCACGGTCAGCGCACAGCCGAGGCCGTAGGCGGAATTGAAGTACCGAGCCAGCTCCCCCATGGTCAGTCCGTGCCGGATGGGCATCCGGGCAAGGCCGATGAAGGAGGTGCAGTCCTCCGCCTGGAGACAGCCCTCCACTACCTCCCCGCCCAGCGGGTTGGGCCGATCCAGCACGCACAGGGGCAGGTCGCAGGCGGCGCAGGCCCGCATGGTGTAGAACAGGGTGGAGGCATAGGTGAAGTACCGGGAGCCCACATCCTGCATGTCAAATACCATCAGATCCACCCGCTCCAGTGCTTCGGCGGCGGGCATGTAGGCTCGGTCGTTCTCCTGCTTCCCTGCCCCCACGAAAAAAACCATGTCCTCAAACAGGGAGTAGGACCACAGCCCGGTCAGCTCATCCCGACCGCTGTGCACCTGCTCCCCGGGGCCGAGCACCCCCCGGGAGCCATGCTCCGGGGCGAACAGTGCCTCCACCCGGTACAGCTTGGGCAGTACATCCAGGGGGCTTTTCCAGCCGTGAACCACCGACAAACCGGACATATTGGACACAAGACCCAGCCGCTTCCCCCGGAACAGGGGTGCGTACGCCGGCTCTGTCACCCGGTCGATCCCGCACAAAACCATAGCTCTGCCTCCTTGTTTCCCTCCTATGATCAGGGCAGTACGGCCCCGGTGTCTGTGGACATCGGTTCCTCTCGCCCGGCGGTGAAGTAATCCTTATACCGGGCCAGCACCTCCCGGCACTGCCGCCAAAGCTCCCCCCGGTAGGGTCGCCGGTCAGCCGACAGGCCGTAGGCATCCAGCCCCAGGGACTGCGCAATGTACAGCGCCCGGTACAGGTGATACTCCTGGGTCACGATGAGCACCCGGCGGGCACCGTACACTTCCCTGGCCCGGTACACGCTCTCATAGGTGGAGTACCCCTTGGGATCCAGCCATATCCGATCACTGTCCACCCCCGCCTCCTCAGCCAGAGCCTGCATAGCGGCCACCTCGTTGTAGTCCCCGGTGTGATCCCCACTCATGAGAATGGCCCCGAAGCCCGCCGGGTCGGACAGGAATATTCGGCATCCGGTCAGCACCCGATCCTCCAGCATACTGCTGGGACTGCCGTCATCCCGAAGCCCCGCCCCCAGGATGAGAATGCAGTCAAAGGGTCGGTCAGCGGCCTGGACACCGGCCTCCTCCTCTGTCAGGATGCGGTCTGCAGTGACCTTCACCATGCTCCCGCTGACCGTCAACGCCAGCACCCCGGTGAGCACACACACAAGCAACAGGTAGAGCAGAACCGGCCGGGCCGCCCGCAACAGGCGGGCAAGTCCCCGCCCCAGGCGGCTCATCCCACGCCGGGTAGCCTGCCACAGACGGGCAAGTCCCCGTCCAAGACGGCTCATCCCCCGTCGGGTAGCCCGCCACAGACGAGCAAGCCCTCCCCCCAGGCGGCCTGCGGCGGCCCGGGGGGTGCGGGTATGTGTCTTCTTTGCGGGAGGCTTCCGCCTCCGCCTCAGTCGGCTCATGGACAGCTCCTTTCATGCCCGGACACCTGCCACAGAGGCAGGGTCACTCCTTATCCTTCTCTTTCTCCACAGGACATCCGCCCTCCAGAGCATCGGCGGCGGCATCCAGATAGTGATTCTCCATCAGCTCGATCATACCACGGTCGCAGAGGGCGGCCAGCTTGTAGTCCAGCGGGATCCGACCCAGGAGCGGGTACCCGAACTTCAGGGCGATCTCCTCAATATGGCTCTCGCCGAAGACCTTGATCTCCCGGCCGCAGTCGGGGCAGATCACAGAGCTCATATTCTCAACCAGCCCCAGCACGGGAATGTGCATCATCCGGGCCATGTTGGCGGCCTTTTCCACGATCATGGACACCAGCTCCTGGGGGCTGGACACAATGAGGATGCCGTCCAGCGGCAGGGACTGGAATACGGTCAGGGGCACATCCCCGGTTCCGGGAGGGCAGTCCACAAAGAGGTAGTCAATGTCCTTCCAGATGGTGTCTGTCCAGAACTGTTTGACGGTACCGGCAATGACCGGCCCCCGCCAGATGACAGGGCTGGTCACATCGTCCAGCATCAGGTTGACGGACATGACCTCAATGCCGGTGGTGGTGGCAGGCGGGATCATACCCAGGTCGTCGCCCTCCACCGGTTTATCCAATCCAAAGGCCTTGGGGATGGAGGGGCCGGTGATGTCGGCATCCAGAATGCCCACCCGGTAGCCCTTCCTCTGCATCAGGACGGCCAGCATGGAGGTCACCAGGGACTTGCCCACCCCTCCCTTGCCGCTGACCACGCCGATGATGTGCTTCACATCGCTCAGTTGGTTGGGCTTCTCGTACATATTCTCCCGCTGGGTTCCATTGCCCTCCCCCTTGGAGGGGCAGGCGGCGGCGCAGGAGGAGCAGTCATGGTTACAATTTTCAGACATGATACAATCCTTTCTCAAATACAGAAATATTCATTTTCTTACAGATGCCAGATGAAGTCGTCCTCCGGCATCAGGCTTTCAAGCTCCGGCAAAGGAGTGGTCAGTGCCAGCTCCTTCAGCTCCGGCAGAGCCTTCTTCAGAGCCTCCCAGTAGGGCTCGGTGAGGAAGACAGTCCCGCTCATGAGGAAGATATTCCGCAGGCCGCATTGGATCTCCAGGCGCATTTTCCGGATCCAGTTCTCCGGTGACAGTGCCCCCACAGGGTAGGTGGTGCTCTCACTGCACGCCCGCTCCACAGAGCCGATCAGGCGCAGGTGGGTCATGATGGAGCGTTCAATAGCCGGGCAGCCCAGGGGATGAAGGAAGCTGTCGTCGCCGAAGTGACCCTCCCCCACCCGGATCAGCGCATCCGGGAACCGCTGACTCATGCGGGCTACATCCAGCCCGTGGCGGCGGTCGCCGTTGTGCATGATCATGAAGCAGGGGGTCAGCCCCTCCGGTGTGGTCTCCTCCAGAAAGCGCATGACGGAATCGCACTGCACCGTCTCCCAGGCATCCAGCAGGGCCGGGTCACTGTCAAAGCCCCGCAGGATGTCCTCCCGGCTCATGCCGTCGTAGGCGGGGTACTTGCGGTAGAAGCGGCGCAGGCAGTCGTCGCAGAAGCAACCCTGCACCTGGGGACCCCATACCCCCATCCGCAGGTCGTCATCGTAGAACAGCCTGGTAAAGCCCAATTCCTTCACCGTCTGTGCCACCTGCCGGCTGTCGTCAATGACCTGTTGGTTCACGCAGGTGGTGTTGGGCCAGGGATGCCCGGCGGCATCCACCCGGCAGGGCCAGCCTTCCCGGATGGACTGCTTCATAGGCTGGGACGGGTCAAGAGCCTGACCTCCATGTCCCAGGGGGACATTCAGTGCCTGGACTTCAAAGCCCTCCCCCAGCAACCTCTGCCGCAACCGGTAAATATCCTCCGGGTCGGAGTCCCAGGCTCCTTCCAGGAAGCAGTCCAGCCACAGGGTGGAGACCTCCGCCGCCTTCATCTGACGGATCTTTTTGTCAAAGTCCCTGTCACTCCGGGCCAGGCTGGGTAAAAAATCGTAGTGGATATGCAAGGGTATTTGCTTCATTGTGACATCTCCCTTCTTTAGAAACGCCCCCACGGTGTGTGTCCGGCTTTACCCCAGCTTTGCCAGGGCGGCCTTGGTGGCGGTCAGCTTCTCCCGGGCAGATGCCAGTCTCGCCCGTTCTCCCTCCACCACAGCGGCGGGGGCTTTGGCCACAAAGCCCTGATTGGACAGCTTGGCCTCCAGCCGCTGCACCTCCTTCTCCACCTTGTCGATCTCGGCGGTCAGGCGGGCTCTCTCCTTCTCAAAGTCCACCAGGTCAGACAGGGGCAGGTAGGCGGTGGCCGAGGGAGTCACCACCTGCACGCAGGTATCGGCGGACACCGTCTCCGGGGAGAAGGATCCCTCCTCTGTCGCTGTCACTGTCATGCTGGAGGCAGACGCCAGCCGGACAAAGAAAGGCTCGGTCGCCGGGGTAAAGGTATTGGTGTAGCGGGTCTGAATGAACAGAGCGGCCTTCCGGGAGGGGGCGATGTTCATCTCCGCCCGGCGGTTACGGATGGCCCGGATCAGCTCCAGCACCCGCTCCATGTCGGCGGCTTCCTCCACAAACACAAGATCCTCCCGGTAGGTGGGGTAGGGTGAGATCATGATGCTCTCGGCATCGCCGGGGAGGTGCGGCAGGGAGCCGAAGATCTCCTCCGTGATGAAGGGCATGAAGGGATGGAGCAGCTTGAGGATGCCGCAAAGGACATAGGAGATGACCTGCTGGCAGACCAGATTGCCCTCCGTTCCCTTATCATTCAGGCGTGCCTTGGCCAGCTCGATATACCAGTCGCAGAACACATCCCAGGTGAAGTCATACAGGGCGGCCAGAGCCACACCCACCTCGTACTTGTCGATGTTGGTCACCACGCTGTCGGTCAGCTTATTGAACTGATGCAGGATCCACTTGTCCTCCGGAGCCAGCCGGGCGACCTCCGGCAGGGTGATCTGGTCAATGGTCAGGTTCATGCGGACGAACCGGGCGGCGTTCCACAGCTTGTTGGCGAAGTTGCGGGCGGCCTCCATCTTCTCATCCGAGAACCGCATATCGTTTCCGGGGGAGTTGCCGGTAGCCAGGGCAAACCGCAAAGCATCCGCCCCGTACTGAGCGATGACCTCCAGCGGGTCGATGCCGTTGCCCAGTGACTTGGACATCTTGCGACCCTGGGCATCCCGCACCAGTCCATGGATGAAGACAGTGGAGAAGGGCTTCTCCCCCATGTGCTCAAGGCCGGAGAAGATCATGCGGGAGACCCAGAAGGTGATGATGTCGTAGCCTGTGACCAGCACGCTGGTGGGGTAGTACTTTTTCAGATCCTCCGTCTGATCCGGCCAGCCCAGAGTGGAGAAGGGCCAGAGAGCGGAGGAGAACCAGGTGTCCAGCACATCGCTGTCCTGACGGACCGGTGCGCCGCACTTGGGGCAGGTGGTGATGTCCTCCTTGGACACCGTCATCTCGCCGCAGGCATCGCAGTAGAAGGCGGGGATCCGGTGCCCCCACCAGAGCTGACGGGAGATGCACCAGTCCAGAATGTTGTTCATCCAGTTGAAGTAGTTCTTGGAGAACCGATCCGGCACGAAGCGGACAGAGCCGTCCTCCACGGCCTGAATAGCGGGTGCCGCCAGAGGCTTCATCTTCACGAACCACTGATCCGAGGTGATAGGCTCCACGGTGGTGCCGCAACGGTAGCAGGTGCCCACATTGTGGACATGAGGCTCCACCTTGAGCAGGTAGCCCTGGGCCTCCAGATCTGCCACCAACGCCTTCCGGCAGGCATAGCGATCCATACCCTCATACTTGCCGGCGTAGTGATTCATGGTGGCGTCATCATTCATGACCTTGATCTGCTCCAGCCCGTGCCGCTGACCCACCAGGAAGTCGTTGGGGTCATGGGCGGGGGTGATCTTCACGCAACCGGTACCGAAGCCGATCTCCACATAGTCATCGGCGATGACCGGGATCTCCCGACCCACGATGGGCAGGATCAGCGTCTTGCCGATGAGGTGCCTGGTGGAGTCGTCGTTGGGGTTGACGGCCACAGCGGTGTCGCCGAACATGGTGTCGGGGCGGGTGGTGGCTACCTCCACAT
>CAMEON010000019.1 GCA_945929845.1 uncultured Clostridia bacterium
CTAACAGAAAAGAGCGGGAATGACCGCACATGACGCAGGTATGCGAAAGGAGGACAGCCCATGAGTGCCGATGAGAAAGCCGTGCTGTACACCACCCTGGAGCGGGAAGGGGCGGGGGAGTATGAGGAGAAGAGATCCCTCTTCCTCGGCCATGCCGCACCGGTGAAGACAGAGGAGGAGGCCATGGCGTATATCAGAGCTCGGCAGAAGGAATTTGCCGACGCCACGCACAATGTGTGGGCCTACCGTCTGGGGCAGGACACCGCCGCCCGGTACTCCGACGACGGGGAACCCCAGGGCAGCTCCGGCCTGCCCACCCTGGAGGCCATCCGCAAGAGCGGGGCCACCGATGCGGTGGTGGTCATCACCCGGTACTTCGGCGGTACCCTTTTGGGGGTAGGGGGTCTTGTGCGGGCGTACAGCCACACCGCCCGCCTGGCGCTGGAGGATGCCCATGTGATCACCTATGAAAAGTACAGCTTCCTGACCCTTTCCGTGACCTATGGCGACTACCAGAAGCTGCTCCCGCTCCTGCCCCGCTTCGGTGCCCTGACCGATGGACAGGACTTCTCCGACCGGGTGACGCTGACGCTGGCGGTCAAGGCCACGGTAGCCGGGTCGCTTGCCGCCAGCGTGCGGGAGGCCACCGCCGGGCGGTGCGAACCTGAGGTGACAGGGGAGCGGTTTGATTACAGGTAAGGAAACAGCATGGGCGCAGTCCGGACGGGCTGCGCCCTTTTGCAAAAATGCAAAAACCCACGAAATTCCTTGAAAAAAGAGAAGTAAAAAGGCTGTTTCATGCGTATCTTAACGATTGAAGAAGATTGCGGGGAGGTGTGTGATATGGCAGATCAGAAACAGCAACAGACGGATCGTCCGATAGATCATCCGATGGACCGTCCGACGGACCGTCCGACGGACCGTCCGACGGACCGCCCGGACGAGACGGTGTCCGAGTGGCTGGCTCGGCGGGAGTCGTTGCTCCTTGGCCCCTATGCCGCCCGTACGGAAAATTCCCGGGGGCGACAGCGACCCCAGCACACCTCCGCCCTGCGCACCGAGTACCAGCGGGATCGGGACAGGATCATCCACTGCCAGTCCTTCCGGCGGCTGATGAACAAGACCCAGGTGTTCCTGGCACCGGTGGGGGATCATTACCGCACCCGCCTGACCCACACGCTGGAGGTCAGTCAAATCGCCCGCACCATGGCAAGGGCTCTGCGTCTGAATGAGGATCTGACCGAGGCCGCCGCCCTGGGTCACGACCTGGGGCATACGCCCTTCGGCCACGCCGGGGAGGTGGCTCTGCGGGTCTGCTATGACCCGACCTTCGCCCATTACCGCCAGTCCCTGCGGGTGGTGGACAGACTGGAAAATGACGGGCAGGGACTGAACCTGACCTGGGAGGTGCGGGATGCCATTGTCAACCACACGGGCAGTCAGCTGGCCTCCACCCTGGAAGGGGTGCTGATCAAGTACGCCGACCGGATCGCCTATATCAACCACGACATCGACGACGCCTGCCGGGCGGGCATCCTCCGGCCGGAGGACATCCCGGCAGACCTGTGCCGGGTGCTGGGCAACACCCACAGTGCCCGCATCAACACCATGGTGTCGGCGGTGGTGGAAGCCAGCGAGGGGAAGCCGGTCATATCCATGACCCCGGAGGTGCAGGACGCCACCGACCGCCTGCGCACCTTCCTGTTCGAGCGGGTGTACACCAATCCGGTAGCCAAGGGGGAGGAGACAAAAGCCAAGGAGTTGGTCAAGACCCTGTTCGGCTGGTACACCGAGCACCCCGACCGGATGCCGGCATTGTACCGGCGGCTGATGGAGGAGGGCGAACCGGTGGGGCGGTGCGTCTGCGACTTCATATCCGGCATGACAGACCGCTACGCCATCGAGACCTACGAGGAGCTGTTCGTTCCCCGGGTATGGAGGGGACTGCACGAATGAGACTGTCCCGTGAGATCATCGAAGCCATCAAGGATCGGTCGGACATTGTGGATCTGATCGGCTCCTATGTGACCCTCCGGAGGGCCGGCTCCAATTACAACGGGCTGTGCCCCTTCCACAGCGAGAAGACGCCGTCCTTCACAGTCTTCCCGGACACCCAGAGCTTTTTCTGCTTCGGCTGTGAGGCCGGGGGAGATGCCTTCACCTTTATTATGCGCTCCGAGAACCTGGAATATCCGGAGGCCGTGGAATTCCTGGCCAGGCGAGCCGGGATCGATCTGCCGGAGGAGGGCGGGGAGGAGAGCGGTCGCCGGGGGATCTCCAGACGGCGGTTGTTTGAAATGAACCTGGCCGCCGCCCGCTTCTTCCGCCAGTGCCTGTTCGACCCGGTGCTGGGCGCCCCGGCCATGGCGTACCTGCGGGATCAGCGGGGGCTGAAGCCGGACATCATCCGTCGCTTTGGCCTGGGGTATGCCCCCAATGACTTTCAGGCACTGTTGCCGGTGCTGAAGCAACAGGGCTACACCGAGGCTGAAATGAAGGAGGGTTTCCTCTGCGGCATCAGCCAGAGCGGGCGAGCCTATGACTACTTCCGCAACCGCATCATGTTCCCGGTGTTTGACATGGCCGGGAATGTGATCGCCTTCAGCGGCCGGGACATCGGCGGGGATTCCAAGGCCAAGTACCTCAACTCCTCCGACACCCCCGGCTTCCAGAAGCGCAAGAACCTGTTCGCCCTGAACTTCGCCAGGAACCACTGCGCCGAGCAGATGATCCTGTGCGAGGGCAACATGGATGTGGTCTCCCTGCACGCCGCCGGATTCGAGAATGCGGTGGCCTCCCTTGGCACCGCCCTGACGGATGAGCAGGCCAGGCTCATGGCCAAGTACACCAAGCAGGTGGTCATCGCCTACGACGCCGACGCCGCCGGACAGCGGGCCGCCCAGCGGGCTATGGGCATATTTGAAAAGGTGGGGCTGGATGTGCGGGTGCTGGTGATGCAGGACGCCAAGGACCCGGACGAGTTCATCAAGAAATTCGGAGCGGATCGCTTCGCCGGACTGCTGAAAAAGAGCCGCACCGGCTTTGAATACAAGCTGAACAGCGTGCTCTCCCGGTACGATGTGGAGAAGCCGGACGAGAAGATCAAGGCCGCCGAAGAGCTGTGCGGGGTGGTGGCCAGGGTGTATTCCGCCGCCGAGCGGGAGGTATACATCCAGGCGATCTCCCGAAAGCTGGATCTGCCCGCAGACAGCCTGCGGAAGGATGTGGAGCGGATGATCGCCCACCGGGTGAAGGAGGCTAAGCGGGAGAACGGGCACATGGCCCAGCTTTCCGCCCTGGGCATCGGGGACAAGATCAATCCGGAGGCGGCGGGCAATGTCCGGGGTGCCGCCGCAGAGGATGCCATCATTGGCCTCTTACTCCTGTACGGCGAGCACCGCCGGGCGGTGAAAGAGGGAACCATTTCCCTGACCGGGGAGGACTTCATCACCTCCTTCGGTCGCCGTGCCTTCCAGCAGATCATGGCACTGGAGACGGAGGACGGCGGGTATGACTTCTCCCTTTTGGGTCAGTTCTTCACCCCGGACGAGATGGGACGACTGGCTAAGCTGGAGCAGAACCGCCGGGCTCTGTCGGAGAATGGCACTGCCGTTCTGCGGGCGGCGGTGGACACGCTCCGGGAGGAGAAACAGCGGCAGGGCGGACAGGACGCCACACCGCTGGAGGACATAGGCCGTCTGCTGGCCGAGAAAAGAAAGCAGAAAAAGTAGGATAATAAACGAAATGTTTATTTATAAACATAATGTTGAAAAAATAGAAAGGCGAAAACAAAAACATGAGTATTGAACTGAACGACAACGATATGCCGGATCTGAGCCGGTTTGAACTGCCAGAGGACGGTTTGGACGGTTGTGTGGATGACGATCTGGATCTGCCTCTGGGGGGTTCTGAAACCGAGTCTGAGGCGGCCGCCGATAAGGCCGCTGTGGCTGCACAGAAGAAGACGACTGCCCCCAAGAAGAAGGGGGAGACGGATCCGGATAAGGAAAAGAAGAGCCGCATGGAGGATCTGATCGCCAAAGGCAAACGAGGTGCCCTGTCGGATTCGGATCTGGACGAGGCCATGGAGGAGATGGGCTACGACATAGACCGCATCGACAGCTTCTATGAGTCCCTGGAGGGCAACCTGCCCGGCAATATCCCCACCGCCGAGATGGACGAGATCGAGAACGAGGTGGAGCAATTCGGCTCCGGGGAGAATATGCAGCGTATCCTGGATCAGGAGGGGCTGGTGGATGACCCGGTGCGGCTGTACCTGAGGGAGATCGGCAAGGTGAAGCTCCTGGGCAACGAGGAGGAGCTGGAGCTGGCCCAGAAGATGGTCAACGGGGATGAGGATGCCAAGAAGAAGCTGGTGGAGGCCAACCTCCGCCTGGTGGTCAGCATCGCCAAGCGGTATGTGGGCCGGGGAATGTACTTCCTGGATCTGATCCAGGAGGGCAACCTGGGACTGATGAAGGCGGTGGACAAGTTCGACTACACCAAGGGTTATAAATTCTCCACCTATGCCACCTGGTGGATCCGCCAGGCCATTACCCGGGCCATTGCCGACCAGGCACGCACCATACGGATCCCTGTCCACATGGTGGAGACCATCCACAAGGTGTCCCGCTACTCCCGGCAGATGCTCCAGGAGCTGGGCCGTGAGCCTACCGCCGAGGAGGTGGGGGAGAAGATGGGCATGAGCGCCGAGAAGGTGCGGGAGATCATGAAGATCGCCCAGGACCCGGTGTCTCTGGAGACGCCGATCGGTGAGGAGGAGGACAGCCACCTGGGTGACTTCATACAGGACGAGGATACCCCCGCCCCGGCGGATGCCGCCTCCCAGACCATCCTGCGGGAGGTCATTGAGCGGGAACTGCACACCCTGACCCCCCGGGAGGAGCATGTGATCAAGCTCCGCTTCGGCCTGTACGACGGTCGCACCCGCACCCTGGAGGAAGTAGGCAAGGAGTTTGACATCACCAGGGAGCGCATCCGCCAGATCGAGGCCAAGGCTCTGCGGAAGCTCCGCCATCCCAGCCGTGCCCGGCATCTGAAGGGCTTCCTGGACTGAAAAAGGGGCGCAGGGGGTACCCCGGTCAGGGGGCTGTTCTGCCGTATCCCGGCGGCTCGGAAGGCAAATTTTTCGTTGTTTTGCAAAAATTTTGGGGCGTGAAAACAGGCAAAACGACCAAGAATGATGTCAGAGCGCACAATCTTGATTTGCCTGATTTGTGCATTATATATCAAAAATGACCCGGGTCTGCACCGGGAAAATCGCTCTCGCAAACGGATTTTTAAAGGCTTCCCGAAGTGTTCATAATTTTATCTTGACATATTCACAAAATTAGTGTAAAATGTAGGGGTATAAGCATCGGTTTGGCCAATCGTCCGCCGTTTGCTGTTTGCCCGCCGGGCGGCCGGCACGCCATTGTTGAGAGGGAGGAGTACCTATTTATGTCCAAGAAGAGATTGATATGCCTGGTGATCTGCTTTGCCATGCTGTTGCCCTGCATCCTGACCGGTTGTAACACCACGAAGACGGATGAGGAAGAAGGCGATGCAGTGGATAACTCTGCGAAGACCATCACCATGTGGGTGATGACCTCGGAGGATACCACAGAGCAGGCCAAAAAGCTGGTGAACGAGGCATTTACCAAGATCACCAAATCCCTGTACAAGACCAATGTGGTCATCAAGTTCTGCACAGAGGATGAATACTACGCCAAGCTGGAGGGCTGTATCAATGCCCTGCAGGCGGAAGAGCAATTGAAGGAACAGGCAGAAAAGGAACTCCGTATGTACCTCAAGGCCCATAAGGGCGAGGATGGCAAGACCACAGCCCAGTTGACGGCTGACTTCTATGCCGCTCACCCTGAGTACGCCAAGTTCTACCAGGTGGAAGAGGAGGAGGACGAGGATCTTCCCGAGACGGAGGAGGAGACCATCCTCAACGAGTACGGCATCGCCGAGATCAAGTATCCCGATGAGAAGGAAAATCAGGTGGATATTTTCTACATCTCCGGCTATGACAAGTACATGGAGTACTACAATAACGAGTGGCTGTCTTCCCTGAGCGAGGAGCTTTCTGCCGCTTCCCGGAAGCTGACCGACTATATTTCCCCCTCCCTGCTGAACGGTGTTCAGATCGACGGCGGTGTGTATGCCATCCCCAACAATGTGCCCATCGGCAACTATACATACATGATGGTGGATAAGGCTCTGTTCGATGAGTACTACAACAAGATCGACGGCGTGTCCAATGTGACGGATCTCTCCGTGTTCCTCAATGATATGAAGAACCGCAACGGCGACCTGTCTCCGGACGACCCCAATTATGTGGTGCCCCTGGCCTCCAGCTTTGAGGAATGCCTCAAGATGCTGGTCTGGTACTGGGATCTGGACTACAACGACCTGTCGGTGTATGATACCTACTACGACGAGGAAAGAGGTCGTAGCTATGTGCTGTACAAGCAGTATACCACAAAGGTAACAGAGCAAGTCACCGATAAGGATGGCAATACCTCTGAGGTTGAGAAGACCGTGACCCGTGTGGTGCCCAGCGTGGTGGCCAACATGGTCTACAAGACCAACGAGGACGGCCAGTTCGTGGATAAGGACGGCAATGTGCTGAACTACCGCTACCTGTTTGACGAGGAAGGCGGCTGGATGAAGAACACCAAGGGTAGCTACGAGTACAGCGCAGACCTGGCCGGGGCTATGTACCTGGTGGACGAGGACGGCATGCCTGTGACCCCCGAAAACGACAAGCGTATTATCCTTACCAGCGCCATCGAGCAGGAGCCTGTCCGGGATGAGGACGGCGGCTTCCTCCGGGACGAGGACGGCAATGTCGTGTATGGGGATAAGTACGATGACGACGGCAATCCCGTGCCCGCCGTTCACGAGAACCATGCGTACATCTGGGATGAGACCGTTGCTACCTCCGTGGATGCTGACGGTAACCCCAGAGCCACCTACAACTACTCCTACAGCCAGGATTCTGATTTCTCCATCCTGGGCGCACTGAAGACGGATGCGGCTACCCGTACCCGTGGCGGTATCAATCTGAACTTTACCAGCCTGTTCACTGATTCCTCGTACAGGGAGCTGTATGGAACCCTGATGAACTACGCATATCAGAATTACTACGGAGAGCCTCAGGAAGGACAGCTTTCCGCCGTGTCCTTTGTGAAGGGTGACTCCCGGATCAAGCAGGAGTATGAGGAGAACGGCGTGTATGTGGATCCGGACACCGGTCGTTCCTACTATGTGATCATTGCAGAGTATCCGGAGGCCAGCGAGACAGAATTGTACGGCAATATGTTCGCTGTGTATTCCGGCAGTCCATACCTGGCCAGATCCATGGAGATCGTCACCCGGTTGAATACCAACAGCGAGCTGCGGAATCTGCTTCAGTACGGTCTTCTGGGTCAGCATTACGAAGTGAACGAGGATGGAACCGCCCACCTGCTGACCAGCCCGGAGAGCGAGTACGGCACCTACCGGATGGACATCAGAAAGACCGGTAACTGCTTCATCGCAAGACCGTCCGAGGAAGACGGCCCGGATGCATGGAAATATGCCAAAATTCAGAATAACGACTCTCTGATCAACCCGCTCCTGGGCTTTGACTTCAACACAGAGATGAAGGACAGTGAGTATGACCTGGATGTAGCCCTGATCAATCATATCAAGGAGCTGAATGGGGAGGCTCTGGCTTTGATCCAGGAATGCAACAATCTGGATGAGTTGACGGAATTGATGGGCAACGACGAGGACGGCTTCAAGCGTATCTATTCCAACAGCGCTGGTGATGTGAAGCTGACCAAGGCTATGAACGGAAGTTACGATCCAAACCAGCCCTTGGGGCCGGAGGTTCCGGATCAGCAGGCAGACACCAGCGGAGCCAGCCCCTTCACGGTGTATAATGCTTGGCTGAACCGTTACGGTTATGCGGCAACCAAGGCAGATGATACAAAGAGCTAAGGAACCGCCGATTGATTCGGCGGAACATCTCCGGCACATCTGACGGATCTCTTTGGAAGAAATAAGGAAAAGGCACCCACTTCTTTTGTGTGGGCGCCTTTTCCCGTATATGAAGGCAATACTGGAAGGTACAGGAATGACAGACGCAAGGCAAAAAAGCAGAAAAGGAAAGTATACACACATCGTGTGGGATTTCAATGGGACGGTGCTGGACGATGTAGAATTGGGCATTCGCTGTGTGAATGAAATGCTGGAAAAGAGGGGGTTGACCCCCATTCCGGATGCGGCGGCCTATCGGGAGATATTCAGGTTCCCGATCATTGCGTACTACCGTTCCCTGGGCTTTAACTTTGATAAGGAAGATTACTACACCGTGCTGGCTCCGGAATGGGTGGCGCATTACCTGGCCGGGGAAGGGCAGTGCCCCATGATGCCGGGGGTGAGAGAGACACTGGAGAAGATCAAGCGGGCGGGGATCGTGCAGGTGATGATCTCTGCCACGGAGGTGAACCAACTGCTGAACCAGTTGAACCGCCTGGGGATCAGGGATCACTTTGAGGAAATTCTGGGGCTGGACAATATCCACGCAGGCAGTAAGCGGGAGGTAGCTCAGGATTGGGCCGGGCGGCACCCGGATGCGGTGCCTCTGTTCGTAGGGGACACCGTTCATGATGCGGAAGTGGCTGATGCCGTGGGAGTGGACTGTGTACTGTACACAGGAGGCCACCAATCAGAAAAGCGGCTTTCCCAGTTGGGAAAACCGCTGATACACAGGATCCCGGAGCTTCCGGCATACCTGGGCATTGAGTAATGGAAGGCAGTCAGGCTGTCACGCACCGGTCTCTGCGGAGGTCTGTGCCGTTGTTTCCGGGGCAGTTTCCGGAGAGGCGATGCAATCGTTGCTGATGTAGTACCGCTTGTATTCGGTCTTGGGCGCACCGGAAGCGTCTGTCTCGGTCTCCGAAACCACCGGATACAGGATGCAGCTCCAATTGGCACTGACGCCGACACGGGTCACGGTGGCACCCTTCTTCAGCACGCCCCGGATGCTGGTGCTACTCTCACTGGAGGGTGCGGAACGGACATTCACATTGTCCGAGATGGTCACAGTCTCGTTGACCTCGGTGAAGGCCTGGATCACGGCGTAGTCAATGACCACACTCTTGGCGATGTAGCAGGTCTTTCCGCCGTAGTTGATGCGGTACCAGTTCTTACTTTCACCAGTGGCATCCAGCACGGTGCCCTCGGTGGGCCAGCCACAGCCGGTGGTAGCACTGATCACGGTATCGGTACGGACAGTAGCGACCCCGGTAAAGACAAAAAGCTTCTTGTTGATGTCGGTAAAGACGGCGTTCGGCTCGGAAGTGTTGTCCACCTCAGGAGCCTTGGTTGTGGCTTCCTGGCCGCTGACAGACTCATGGTATGCTGTATCACTGCCGTCCACCGTGCCGGGGAAGGGGTTGACGGTAGAGGCTTCCGTATTAGAATCTTTGGGATCATCCTGACCCTTCTTGGTACAAGCGGTAGCCGAACTGGCGAGCAGGATGGCAGTAGCGGCAAACAGTGCGATCAATCTTTTCTTCATCATGTACATCCTCCTGTGGACTATTTGGCTTTCCTTGCATTTCATCTTGTCCTGTTCATTACTGCTATTATAGCACAAGAAAATGCTCCTGTCAAGTCATGAAGCACAGAAATAAAAAAACAATTTGTTACAGTGTTATAGTTCAGGTAGGATGCGGAAGAATGCCTGGGGGCTTCTTGAAAGAAGCCCCCAGACCCCCAAGAACTTTCAAAACAGGTATTGCGTACTGTTCGGAGCGTTATTCTGTAATATTTTTGATACCGTTTCACAGGGGATACAGCGTTACTGTCGTCCAAAATAGCAAAAACGCCTTCGCGGGGACCCCTGACCCCGCTCTGCGGTGGAAAAGGGAGCACACCGCAGGGGTAGGTGAACTGTAATATTACAGTTACTCCTTCCCTCTCCGACCCGAATCAGAATATGCAGGCAGAAAGGAATCAGAAAAATGACAAAGCAATTCAAAAGAGAATTATGGGAGACATGTATGCCCACCGATCCGGGCACACCTCTCGGACGGTTGGGCGGCATCAGCTTTGCTTTCCTCGACACATGGAGCCACCCGGGGCGGGTCATCGCCTCCCGCTGTCCGGGAGACGCATGGGCGGTGGGTTCTGATATCCAGCGGATCCCGGAGGCGGAGAAGTGGCTTGTCAGCTCTGATATGGCTCCCCTATTTGTCATGACAGAACAAGGGGTGGGGCTTCTGTCCAAGCGGTATATGAGGGATACCGGCCTTGGCCTTCTGATCCATTTTCATGGGCCAAGGGATTCGGTAGCCCGGTGCGTCAATCACTGCATAGAGAGCATGGCCACAGAGATCCTGTATCCGTCGGCACCCTGTCTTGCAACCGAAACCATCAGGAAGTACGGCACAGTGAGGGAAGGCGTGGATGATGCAACCTTCCAAACCGTCCTTGGCTCCTTCCGCCGGTTGCGGGAAGTGATGGACATGACGGTGGATAGTGGGGATGACCGACTGATCAGCCCGGAAAGTCTGATGTCCTGGATAGAAACCGTGTCCGTTTTCATTGGCTGTACCGTTGAAAAAGCTGTCGAGGAAATCACGACCCGTCCGGTCGGGATCCAGGTGTACAAGCCAATGCTGTGGGAAGCCTGGCTGATCATCTGTATGTGCATTGCCCGGGCATACTCACCGGAGAGGAAGATGAAATACAGGATCTCAATGACAGACGAAACCAGCGGAGCATACCCATATGTGCAGATCCAGTTTCCGTTGATGATCGGAGGCCAGCAAAGTATGGCACCCGACAGCGAAAAGAGTGAAAAAGGAGAGGGAGCAGATACCACAGATATGTACGGGGACACAGGCACCGTGTTGTCCGGCATACTGTACATGGAAAGAGCAGCCCTGTGGGGCCGTGCGACGGTGACACACCAGTTGGGGCCTGTGTATCCAACACCGCTGGATCCGCACTTGCTCTGTCGCCGTTTCGTATCGGATATGTGTATGCTCAATGGCCCGAACGCAGAAATTGGCAACGAAATCAAGTCCGGAGTGAAATGGGAAGGGTAAGAAAGAGCGTACCGTTATAGTCGGTGGTACAGAGAAAACGCCGGGAGTCTCCTTTGAATGAAGCTCCCGGCATAACTGTATACCTGTGTAAGGGAAAAATCACTTTTTGACGAAAGTATCCTTCAGGGACACCACCTGGTTGAAGGTATTGTCGTACTTGGTGTCCTTGCAGAAGTACCCAAAGCGAACGAACTGGAACCTGTCGCCGGCCTTGGCCTGGGCCAGGGACGGCTCCACCATGGCACCCTCGATCTTTGTCAGGGATTGCGGGTTCAGGTAGTCCATGTAGGTCTTCCCCTCCGGTACCTCGGCGGTGTTCTCGATGGTGAACAGGCGATCATAGAGCATCAGGGTGGTGGGCAGGGCGTACTTGGCGGACAGCCAGTGAATGGTGCCCTTGATCTTCCGGCCATCGGCCGGGTTGCCGTTGCCGGTCTCCAGGTCAGCGGTCACATGGATCAGCTTGACGGAGCCGTCCGGATTCTTCTCTATCTCGCCGCACTTGATGATATATCCGCCCATCAGGCGCACCTCACCCTCCGGCTTGAGCCGGAAGAACTTGGGCGGCGGCACCTCGGCAAAGTCATCCGCATCAATGTACAGCTCCCTTGTGAAGGGGACGGTACGGGTGCCAGCCTCGGGATGCTGGGGGTGGTTGGGCAGGGTGATCAGCTCCTCCCGGTCGGCGGGGTAGTTGTCTACCACCACACGGAGGGGATGGGCAATGCAGACCCGGCGCAGGGCGTGCTCATTCAGGTCGTCCCGGACGCAGGATTCCAGCTGACGGATGTCTACCAGAGCGTCCGCCTTGGATATGCCGGCACTGCGGACAAAGGCGAAAATGGCCTCCGGCGTGTAGCCCCGGCGGCGCAGGGCGCACAGGGTGGGCAGACGGGGGTCGTCCCAGCCGTCCACACGGCCGGTCTCCACCAGCTCCCGCAGGTACCGCTTGGACATGACCGTGTAGGTCACATTCATGCGGCCGAACTCCCGCTGTTTGGGCTTGTGCTCAAAGTTGATGTGATCCACCACCCACTCGTAGAGGGGACGGTGATTCTTGAACTCGCTGGAGCAAAGGGAGTAGGTGATCCCCTCCAGGGCATCCTGAATGGGGTGCGCAAAGTCGTACATGGGGTAAATGCACCACTTGTCCCCCTGCCGATGGTGGCTGATGTGGCGGATGCGGTAGATCACCGGGTCACGGAGGTAGGTGTTGCTGGAGGAGGGGTCGATCTTGGCCCGCAGGGTCTTGGCCCCGTCAGGGAACTCGCCGTTCTTCATCCGCTCAAACAGATCCAGGTTCTCCTCTACGGAGCGGTTCCGGTAGGGGGACTCCCGGCTGGCCTCCGCCCGGTCGGTGCCCTTGTACTCCGCCAGGTCGTCCCGGGACAGGTCGCACACATAGGCATCCCCCTGCTTGATCAACTGAACGGCAAACTCATAGCACTTCTCAAAGTAATCCGACCCATAGAAAACGCCGCCGGTGGGGGTGGCGCCCAGCCACTCCAGATCCTCCCGGATGGAGCGCACGAAGTCCTCGTTCTCCTTGGTGGGGTTGGTGTCGTCGTAGCGGAGATTGAACAGCCCGCCGTACTTTCTGGCCGTGTCCGTATTGATGAATATCGCCTTGGCAGAGCCGATGTGCAGGTACCCGTTTGGCTCCGGGGGGAAGCGGGTATGCACCTTGATGGTGGGATCCTGCCTCAGATCCTCGTCGATGATGTCGTGAATGAAGTTGGCCGTGTCATTCCGGCTTTCGTCTCCGGTCTCATCCGGAATCTCGTATCTGTTATTTTCCATAATATCCGTATCCTTTGTATAGTAGGGAATGTAGAATTACAGGGGGAAGGCATCCAGCCGGGCAAAGGTGCGCTGGCGACCCAGGAGTTGCATGACCGTGTACAGATCCGGGGCGTTCTGCCGCCCGGTGACAGCCAGACGGAGGTAGGCGGATATATCCGCCACACTGCCCCGGTAGGCGGTGGGGTCAGCCTTGTAGGCCTTCATGTCGGCGGCATACCCCAGGTCAGTGGCGATGGCCTTGACCTTGTCAAACCAGGTGTTCATGTCGTCAGCCGGGTCGTAGGTGGCCTTGAAGGCGGCAAAGGTAGCGGCCACATCGGCAGAGTCGGTGCCCTCCGGCAGGGCATCCTTTACGGTGAACAGGTCGTCATAGAAGAAGTCCAGGTACGGCTTGACATCCCGCAGGACGGTGAAGTCCTTGCGGGGCTTTTTTCCGCCCCGTCCGATGGCGAAGATGGACTTGGCATAGGCGGGATCCCGGGTCAGGTGGTCGTACAGCTCCCGGTCGTAGGTAGCAGCCCAGGCTGTGGCTGTTTCGTACATCCTGTCCGCCGTCATGCGGGACAGCACATTCTTGGACACATCGTTCAGCTTGTTGAAGTCGAACAGACAGCCGGAGGCACTCATTTTCTTGATGTTGAAGGGGAACTCCGTGTAGGGCAGGGTGGGGTTGGCGGTGCGCCACTCCTCGTAATTGGAGTTGAGCAGGGTCAACACATACTCTGCCACGGCATCCGCACAGTACCCCATGCTGGCATAATCATTCAGATTGGCACCCATATCCCGCTTGGACAGCTTCTTCTTACTGCCGTTCTCGTCCAGCCGCATGATCTGGGAAATGTGCATATACTTGGGTGCCTTGAAGCCCAGGTAGCGGAACAGCTGCAGATGCTTGGGCAGGCTGGGAAGCCACTCCTCTCCCCGGATGACATGGGTGGTGCCCATCAGGTGGTCGTCCACCGCATGGGCGAAGTGGTAGGTGGGGATGCCGTCCGACTTGAGCAGGACGAAGTCCTCGTCGTTCACCGGCATGTCCAGCTTTCCCCGGACAAGGTCGGTGAAGGTGAGCTTCTTCTCCCCGTCCCCATCGGCCAGCAGGCGCAGGACGAAGGGGTGCCCGGCGGCCAGCTCAGCCTCCACCTGCTCCATGGTGAAGCTCCGGCGGGCCAGCATTTCCTCCCGGCGGGCGGTGGCCTGGTTCTCCCAGTCCATGCTCTTGATCTCCGCCTTCTTGTCCGTGTTGTGGATAGCCTCCAGCTCCTCCTCGGTGGAGAAGCAGGGGTAGGCCAGTCCTGCGGCCACCAACTGCTTGGCGTACACATGGTAGATGGGGCTGCGCAGGCTCTGCTTGTAGGGGCCGTAGTGGCCCACATCGGTGATCTTGCCGTCCGACCCCAGGATGGCTCCCTCGTCGAAATGGATGCCGTACTGGGAGAGGGTGGTGATCAGTGCCTCGGCGGCACCCGGGATCTCCCGGCGCCCGTCGGTGTCCTCAATGCGCAGGTAGAAGACGCCGCCGGACTGGTGAGCCAGGCGTTCGCCGACCATGACAGGGAACAAGCCGCCGAAGTGGACAAAGCCGGTGGGACTGGGGGCAAAGCGGGTGACCTTAGCCCCCTCGGGCAGGGAGCGGGCGGGGAAGCGGGACTCCAGTGTCTCTGGGGTGTCAGTGACCTGTGGGAAGAGCAGGTCGGCCAGCTTTTGATAGTCTATACTCATGGTAAGATCCTTTCTCGTTACAGTTCAGCCAGGGTACGGGGAGTACGCTGGGGCCCTTCTTGATAAGAACAGCAATTGCACTGTACGCAGTGCAATTGCATGAAGTTTGCCATACGGCAAACTTCTGAACCCAGACCCCCAAGAACTTTCAAAACAAGTGCTGTGTATGAAATTCGGAACGCTATCGTCATATCGCTTTTTGGGGAGCCAGCGTTGCTGATACCGAAGGTCACAGAAACGCTATCGCGGGGACCCCTGACCCCGCTCTACAGTGGAAAAGGGAGCGTACTGCGGGAGTAGGAACCGTAACCCTTTCTCAGTCATACAGTGCGTAGGAAAGTGCGGTACTCAGACGCTCGCTCTCCCCATGGCCGGGATAGATGGTCAGGGTTCGGTCAAGCTGCTTCAGCCGCCGGAGGGAGGCCAGGAGGGAGGAATAATCCCCGCCCCACAGGTCACAGCGACCCACATCCATGGCAAAGAGGGTGTCGCCGGTGAGGAGGAAGCCGTCTTCCCGGTTCAGAAAGCAGACGGATCCCGGCGAGTGGCCGGGGGTGTGCAGAACAGTCAGGCTACCCTGTCCCAGCGACAGCTTCTGACCCTCCTCCAGGTACCGGTCGGCGGGGGTGAAGCGTCTGTCCTGCCCGAAGAACACGGTGAAAGCGTTCTTCTCGCCGTCCGTCATCATGGGTGCGTCCGCCGGATGCACATACACCGGCAGGCCGGGGCAGGCGGTGCGCAGGGTATCCATGGAGAGAATGTGATCAAAATGGCCGTGGGTCAGGTACACGGCATCCAGCGTACAGTTGGCGGCACGGGCGGCGGCCAGGATGGAGGCGGAGGATGCGCTGGGATCCACCACGGCGGCGTGACCGTTGTCTGTGAGCAGGTAGCAGTTGGAGCCAAAGCCGGATCCCGGATTCAATGCTTGAACTTGCATAGGGCAAGCGGTTCCTTTCTGACGGGCAGGACACGGCAGGTGCCCTGCTCTCTGTAACTTCTCCTATTATATCACAAAATAGTCGCTCTGTCTACGGGCATATGAAAAAATTTCTGCTTTTCCATGAAACAACGGTTTCAGTTTATTACAGTTCACCTACCCCTGCCGTGCGCTCCCTTTTCCGCCGTAGAGCGGGGCGAGGGGCCCCCGCGAAGGCGTTTCTGCTGTTTTGGGCATCAGCAACGCTGGCTCCTTTGGAAAAACGACAACAAATATATGACAGAATAACGCTTCGAATCATACACAATACCTGTTTTGAAAGTTCTTGAGGGGTGTGGGGAACTTCTTTCAAGAAGTTCCCCACCGCATCCCGTACTCTACCTGAACTGTAACTACAGTTTAGGTAGGGCACGGGAGAACTGAAAAAGCATCCCCCCGGGGAGGGGGGATGCGGAAAGCCACGGAGGGGAATTATTTCTTCTCCTTCTCGTCCAGGTAGAACTGGGCATACACAGTGTTGGCGCTCTTGAATGTCTCGAAGTCCTTGTAGGCGCAATCATTACACTCGGTGAACTTCATCTCTGAGAAGTTGGCGTTGATGTAAGCCTTACCGGCGGCCAGATAGCTGTCGTACTTGTTGATCTTGGCCTTGGTGAAGATGGCATTGACATAGTAGGTGGAGGTCAGATTCTTCAACTGGGAGTTGGTCACAGTGGCACTCTTGTTGAAGATCAGGGGGATCACAGGCAGATCGTTCATCAGAAGAGACTCGGCTTCCCGGAGCTTGTCAGCCCGGGTGGCAATGTCCTTCTCGGCAAAGATGGCTTCGATCAGCTCGTTGTAGGCCTGATTGTCGTATCCGGTCATATGGGTGGGGATCTCATACTCACCGGGAGTGTCCATATCCATACCCATACCGGAGAATCCCTTGGCGAAGGGTGCCAGCATGGAGAAGGGATCCACCGAGGCGGCCACGCAGTCAAGCAGGATGGCCTCGTAGGTGCCATTCCGCAGATCCTCGGCATACAGGTCATCACACAGATCCAGAGGCACGGAGTCGGTGTACTTGTAGTAGTCGTTGTTGGCGATGGTACCCCGCTTCTTCAGCTCCACATGGAAGCCCAACTCGTTCCAGGCTTTCACCACGGCTTCGGCAATGGCGGTGTGTACCTCATCGTAGGCGGCGTAGGTCAGGGTGAAGGAGTACTTGCCGGGGTTGATGCCGGCTTCGGACAGAAGCTGCTTGGCGGCAGACAGATCCGTCTTCAGGTACTGATACTCGGTCTTGCAGGCATCCCGGAACATAGTCTTGCGGCTGGCACCGGTTTCAAAGACGCCGGTGGGCACAAGGCCGGTAGCGGGATCTGCGTACACCACGGCGTCGGCCAACGCCTGACGATCAATGGCCATGGACAGTGCCTGACGCACCTTTTCGTTGGCGAACAGGGCATAGCCCTCCTCACTGCCGTCGTCGATCATGGCGTTCTCATTGAGGTAGATGGAGTTGGTGGAAAGAGAGTTCTCAGAGACCTCCACGGCCTTTTGAATGGTCTCATCATTTCTCAGAGCCAGGGGCACATCGCCGATGTACAGAACCATGCCTTCCTTGTAGGCTTCAAGGAGCTGTTCATCGGTCAGGGAGCAGTCCACGCAGATCTTGTAGGGCTTGACGGTAACATCCAGTGCCTCTTCCTCGGCGGCTTCGCGGTAGTAGTACGCATTCCGCTCCAGCATGAAGTCGGTGATGACAGTCTCCCGGTAGGTTTTGGGATTGGACGCATCGCCGTACAGAATGTCCTCTCCCTCTTCCTCGTCGGTGGTCTTCTCACTCCAGTAAATGTCCTCGTAGCTGACATCGGAAACTTCCTTCAGATTGACACGGGAGAGCTTGAAGGGGCCGCTGCACACCATGGTGCCTGCCTTCTTGGCCCAGTCATCGCTCTTGGCCACCACATCACTGCGGAGGGGAGCCAGTGCCACGGAAGTCAGGTTCAGAAGGAACTGGTCAATGTCCACGGACTCTTCAAAGCGGATCTCCACCAGGTCTGTCTCGGTGGCATAGATGCCCACATCGTCGATGGAGCAATCGCCTTCCTTGGCGGCACGGGCGTTCTTGATGTCAAACAGCAGGCAGGCGGCCTCATAGGAGGCATCTACCTCCAGAAGACGCTTCCAGGCGTACACCACATCATTGCCGGAGACAGCCGTACCGTCGGACCAGTAGGTCTGGCGAAGACGGAGGTTAAGGATATACTCCTCGGTGTTGGCATCCTCAGTGAACCAATACTTTTCCACAAGGGACTTCTTCACCTTGCCGTTTTTGTCCAGCGTGAACAGGGTGTCAAACAGCAGACCCACCACATGAGACAGAGCCTCATTCTGATAAGCCTTAGCCGGATCAAGGTCGTAGATATTATCGGTCAGGTACATGGTGATGTACTGACCCTTGTCCTCCGAGTCCTTTTTGCTGCATCCGGCAAAACAGCCCATGACAGTCACAGCACAAAGAAGCAGGGCAACGATTCGCTTCATCATTCGTTATTTCCTCCTCGTGGTGCGGGCACACGGCGGCCCGTACAGTTTTCTCACATCATTATACCATACATTCCTGTTTGAATCAATAAGAGAATGCAGAGATTTTTCAGTTTCGGACAATTGCACAATGGCGGAGGCGGAAAACTGTGCAAAATGATGCTTCGGGAACCGCCGGGGAAGCTGTGTATGGAGACAAATGTATAGCATAGCCCGGTCTGGCACAGAATATAAGGAAGCGAAGCCTGGGATATACCGGGCGACAACCGGATCGCCCCGCTACACGCCAGTATAATGGATTAAGGAAGAGAAGCAATGAGAATGAAAGAGATCGCATACAGGGAAGCCCGGGGGGCGGCGGGTGCCGCTTCCGGACAGGAGGCACTGCCTGCCGATGCCATGGTGAATATGCACAATGCCCGGACGGATCTTGCTTGTGAGTCGGGGCGGGCGGTGGCAGAGAGTCACAGCCGGACGGAGACCGTGGGTGGCAGGCCGGTGACAGTCTCCCGGAGTCGGGAGGCGGACGGCGGGCGGTATGTGACCATCTCCTGCGGTGTCATCACCGAGCGGGACGGGGAGGATCTGACGCCGCTGGCCGCTGTGCTTGCCGGGGAATTGCAGGCACTGTCTGCCCTCATGCTGGGCAGGGCACCGGGGCCGGACACAAAGGTACTGGTGGCCGGGCTGGGCAACGCGCACATCACCCCGGATGCGGTGGGGCCGGGAACCGTCAGCCGGATGACAGTGACCCGGCATCTGCGCACCTCCCACGGGGAGCTGTACCGGGCGTTGGGTTGCTGTGAGCTGTCCGCCCTCATGCCGGGCGTCCTGGGGCAAACAGGCATTGAGGCGGCGGAGCTGGTCAAGGAGGCGGCGGTGACGGTGGGAGCGGATCTGGTGGTGGCGGTGGATGCGCTGGCGGCACGAAGCTGTGAGCGGTTGGCCTCCACGGTGCAGCTGTCCGACAGGGGCGTGGCCCCCGGAGCCGGGATCGGAAACCGCCGGCTGGGGCTTGACCGGGAGACGGTGGGCTGTCCCGTGCTGGCTTTGGGCGTGCCAACCGTGGTGGATTCCTCCACGCTGGTGTGGGATGCGCTGGAAAAGGCGGGGATCGGGGCGGATGGTGTGGATCCGGCACTCCACCGGGTGCTGGAGACAGGCCGACGGTTCATTGTGTCCCCCCGGGACTGCGACCGGGTGGTTCGTCTGACCTGCGCACTGTTGGCTCGGGCGCTGGACATGGCCTTCGGGGTGGAAATGCAACCGCCGGAGGCAGGAAACGGAGGGAACGCCGGGGGGACTTTCTGAAGACAGCACTTGCACGGTGCGCACGCAAGTGCAGGAAGCTTGCCATACGGCAAACCTCGACCCCCCGACCCCTTCAAAGACTTTCAAAACAGGCAGGCATGAAACGGAATCGCATAAAAGGAAAAGGGGATTCTCATGGACAGAGAATCCCTTTTCCGGCTCTTCAGGTGTATGCGGTACATCCCCTATGGATCCGCCGATGGATCGGTGCAGAGGCCGACTGCCGGACAGGCCGAACGCTCACTTCTTCTTCAGCTTCCCGACCACCCGGCCACAGCAGGTGACAGAGGAGAAGTCCTTGAGCAGGATGGGCGCATACTGTTCGTTGAGGGAGATCAGGCGGTCTCCGCCGTACTTCTTGAAGTAGCCGGAGCCGTCCAGCACGAAGATGCCCAGCTCTCCCTCCTCCACGGACTCGGCGGTCTGGACGAGCAGCACATCGCCGGAGCGATACCGCGGCTCCATGCTGTTGCCGGAGATACGCAGGGCATAGTCAGCCTCCATGGTGCGGGGACTGTCGGGGATGGTAATATCGGTGTGGCTCTGGCTGTTTTCGGACAGGAATTCACCTACACCGGCGGAGACTGGCAGGTCGTACATGGGGATCCGACGGCGGCGCAATCCGGCAGGCAGATCGTCCGACCGCCTGTCCATGGGCAGGATGTGGCTGTTGCTGTCCGGGAGAGGATACACCGAGGAGGCGGGGTACCCTTCCATGCTGGCCAGGTCAGCGTTGGACTCGGCGAAGGATGCCGGTCTGCCCTGGGGAGCCGTCTCGGCGGCCTCGGACAGGATGGCAGCGGTGTGGGCTGGCCTTCTGGCACGGGCACTGCGGTTCCTGGCCGCATCGTGGAGCATGAGAGCCTCGGCGGCCTTTTGCTGTGCCACACGATCCCGCTCCTTTTCCACGACCGTAAAGGTCAGCGCACGGCCATAGGTGTCCAGCAGGCGGTAGCCCTCCACCAGATCCATCTCTTCCGGAGTCAGCGTATAATTGTTGGTGTTTTCCGGTACCCCGGTGATCATCCAATCCAGGGAACAGCCCAAAGCCTGGCTGATGGCGATGATGTTTGTCAGCTTGGGCGAATCATTGATGCCGGCCAACAGTTTGGACAATGTACCCAGAGGGATGCCAGTCATCTCGGACAGCTTATCATTGGTGATCTTCCGTTCACTTTTCAGCTTTTTGATTCTCTCAAGATAGGTTTCTTCCATGGTACGCCTCCGGAATTCTTTGATTGGAATTATTATATCATAAAAAATCCGTTTTGTAAATAGCTTTGACAAAAAAATTCCGAAAAAGATTCAATTTTAGGCTACGGTTCAGGCAGGGTACGGGAGAACGCCTGGGGGCTTCTTGTAAGAAGCCCCCAGACCCCCAAGAACTTTTATAACATGTATATATTCATGTTCCATGCGGCGTTTAATGGTATTTTTGTTATAATTATCCTAGGGGAGCCAGCGTTACTGCTACCCGAAATAGCAAAAACGCCTTCGCGGGGACCCCTGACCCCGCTCTACGATGGAAAAGAGAGCGCACGGCGGGGGTAGGTGAACTGTAACCAATCATAAGCTGCGTTTCAGCCAGAGTCCAGCCCCTGGAAACTTTCAAAACATTGACAAAGGCGGAAAGGTGTGATATAATGGGAGAGAAATATAAGAAGGATGAAAGTCGGAGGTGGGCAGATGATACAGGCACCGCTGGCGGATGCGATCCGCCCCAGAACAATGGACGAGATCGTGGGGCAACCCCACCTGTTCGGAAAGAACGGGGTATTGCGCCGCATGGTAGAGGCCGGGCGGCTGACCAACATGATCTTTTTCGGCCCTCCGGGAACCGGAAAGACAACGGCGGCCTCCGTCATAGCCGCCGCCTCAGGCATGGAGTTCCGCAGGCTCAACGCCACCACCGCCTCCCTGTCGGATGTCAAGGACATTCTGACCCAGACCGGCGGGGCTTTCGGTGCTTCGGGCATTCTTTTGTACCTGGACGAGATACAGTACTTCAACCGCAAGCAACAGCAATCCCTCTTGGAGCACATGGAGGATGGCCGCATCACCCTCATCGCCTCCACCACGGAGAATCCCCATTTCTATGTGTACAACGCCCTCATTTCCCGCTCCTCCCTGTTTGAGTTCAAGCCGGTGCGCCCGGCAGACTGCCTGATCATGCTCCACAGGGCACTGGATCATCTGAACCGGCAGGGCGGCACCTCCACGACCCTGCCGGAAAAGGTGGGACTGGCACTGGCGGAGGGAGCCGGCGGCGATGTGAGACGGGCGGTGGGCCTCTTGGAGAACGCATACTTCGCCGCCGGTTTTGAACCGGGGGCCGAGATCACCGAGGCATGCGTGAAGGCCTTTGACGCAGGGGTGGACAACTTCAGCGACGATGTCCACTATGACCTGCTGGGCTGTCTGCAAAAGTCCATCCGTGGCTCCGACCCGGACGCCACCGCCTTCTATGTGGCCAAAATGCTGGCGGTGGGAGATATGTTCTCCCTTTGCCGCCGCTTGCAGGTCATTGCCAGCGAGGACATCGGCCTGGCCTACCCCCAGGCGGCGGCGGTGGTGCGGGCCTGCTGTGAGTCCGCCCGGGAGCTGGGTATGCCGGAGGCGGGGATCCCCCTCATCCATGCGGCTCTGCTCCTGGCTACCGCCCCCAAGTCCAACTCTGCCAATGCCGCCCTGGAGGCGGCCATGCAGGATGTGGAGGCAGGGAAGGGTGCCCGCATCCCCCTGCACCTGCAAAGCCCGCTGTTCAAGGGCTATAAGTACCCCCACGATTACGAGAATCACTATGTGGAACAGCAGTACCTGCCGGATGACCTGCTGGGTCGGCAGTACTACACCCCCGGCCCCAACAAGACCGAACAGGCCGCCGCCACATACTGGAACGCCATCAAGGGCGAGAAGAAGTAGGGGCGCAACCTGTACACATTTCACTGGGCACAGACAGAAAAAGGACAGAGGAAGGCCGCAACCCGCATACGACAGCCAACAGGCTACAGCACACAGCCCGCAGGCGGTCTTCCTCTGCACCCTTCCTTACTGGGGATCCTCCAGCTCGTCAAAGGTTTCTCTGGTGCGGAACAGAAGGGAAATGCACCAGACACCTGCCAGAGCGACGACGGTATAAATGATCCTTGCCAGAAGGGAAGCCGAACCACCGCAGATCCAGGCTACGATGTCAAACTGGAAAAGGCCGATGCTCCCCCAGTTCAGTGCGCCGATGATGGACAGGATCAGGGCAATACGATCCATGATCATAGGATGAAACCAGTCCTTTCTGCGTCCGTCTGTAGGCAGACGCGGGTCTGGGCGGGCCATGCGCACGGTTCCGCACCGGAACGGAAGCACTGGCGGGAACGGATCAGAAAGACAGACATGGCCGTCCGAGAGTAGTGTGGCGTTTTGGGAGCGTTTTTATGTATACATGCGTATGACGGTTATCTGTTGTAAAGGAACCGCTGATTGATTCGGCGGCACATCTTCGGCACATCTTTTCCCGCCTGCTTCTTGCCGAAAAACTCGATGTACATCCAGTACATCTTGAGTTTTTCGCAATCGCAGACGAAAAAATCTGTACCGAATCCGTACCACCTCATTCAATCAGCGTTTCCTAAAATTTTTTGACTCGGATCGCCGGACGCACAAGACCCGGGAAGGGAAGGGCGATCCGGGGAGGTATGTAAGGAGGTGTACAGAATGACAGAATTTCTTCAGAAAGCGGCGGATTTTGTGGCACAGCATGTGTTGGCCGGGGGTCTTGGCTGGCTGACCGATAAACTGATTATTTCCCGCATACTACCTCCATTGGTGGTTGTGCTTTTCCTTTTGGGCTGGGTGATGATGTCGGCGACTTTGTGGCGGATGGCGAAGGCGTCCGGCCTGTCCCACGGGTGGACGGCCTGCCTGCCGGTGGGACAGGCTCGTATGCTGGGCCGCCTGTCGGATGCCTGTGTGGCGGCGAGCGGCGGACCGTTGCCGGCAGAGCCGGAGCAGATCCACCGGCATACCCGCCGCCTGACCGCCTGGTCGGTGGTGCTGACGGTGGTACTTGTTCTGTGCATGCTGATTCTCAGCTGGTCTCAGAAGGAGGTTGCGGGGATCTACCTGGACTACTTGTCCGAGCAGGAGGGAGAAGTGTCAACCGGGGGCGGGGTGGCACTTGCTATCGGCTTCATGGCATTGCTTGCCGTGGCATGCCTTATTGCCGCGATACTGATCGGCGTGGTGGCTCTATTTGGCCTGATCCTGCACATCCTGCAAAGCGAGGCACTGTGGCCGTTGTTCAAGGCACGCAGTCCCCGGTATGCTGTGCTCTTTGAGATACTGACTGTATTCTGCTTCCCGCTGGGAGCGGCCATCCTGCTGTGCCTCACCTTTGTCCACACCCAGCCCTCGGACACGCTCGGAGTGGAAGATGGCGGATAACAGATAACAGATAACAGATAACAGATAGCAGATAACAACCAAAGATAAAGTAAAAATTATTGACAAATATGTACTGCCATGATATAATGTAGGCGCAAGATGGCACAGAGGGGTGGCGTGAGACACCGGCGGGCACAATCCCAACGCAGGGGGAACCGAACCTCTGACTTTAAGGAAACGCTGATTGAATGAGGTGGTACAGATTCGGTGCAGATTTTTTCGTCTGCGATTGCGAAAAACTCAAGATGTACTGGATGTACATCGAGTTTTTCGGCAAGATGCAGGCGGAAAAAGATGTGCCGAAGATGTGCCGCCGAATAAATCAGCGGTTCCTTAACATCTGAAAGAAAAATACAAGGGAGGCTTGATTTTCATGCTCGAAGAATTTCCGCTCGATGATGCTTCCATAGCCATCGTAGGATTTATGGCCGTTGTGTATATTTTTGCCCTGTTGATTGGGCTGTTTGCCTACATCATGGAGGGTCTGGCACTCCACCGCATGGGCAAGGTCTGCGGGGCACCGTACCCCTGGCTGGCATGGATCCCCTATGCCAATCTGTATGCCCTGGGGTATGTAGCTGACAAGGACGCCGAGGTAAGCGGTCGTCCGGCTACCCACTATCGCCACACGCTACCCATCCTGTTCGTGGTTTTATCCGTGCTGAGCTTCGGTCTCATGGGCGTGGCTGTTGCCGCCTCCATCGGTTCGCCGGACGGGGAGATGACGGGGGGAGTAGCCATGCTGATTATGCTGCTGCTCCTGGCTCTTATGGCGGTTGCGATGGTGCAACTGGTGTTTGAGTTCATCGCCCTGTGGCACATCTACCGACTCTTCAGCCCGGACAACGCCGTGGCCTTCATCCTGCTGTCCATTCTGGTGTCTGCATCCATGCCCATTTTGCTGTTCGTTGCCAGTCGCAAGACCCCGGCGGCATTCACGGAAAACCATAATGACACCCAGGGGACTTCCTTTGACGGCACGCCGGACGGTACCTTCGGCGGAAACAGGGGCGACAACAGCAATGGCGGAGACGGCGGGGCGTACTTCATCCAGTGAATCGGCTGACCGTGTGATATACCTGCAATCATGAAAAAAGAGGGAACTTTCCTGCAAAGCTCCCTTTTTTCTTTTTCGCCGGAGGGCTACCCGTCATCCGGCCACGGTATGCCGGCGGGGCTTGCTCACCCGTTCAGGTATGCCAGGATCTCGGCCGCATGGGTGTCCGGCTTGACCTTGGGAAAGACCTTCTGGATCACGCCGTCCGCCCCGATGATGTAGGTGGCACGCACCACGCCGAAGCCGATCTTCCCGTACAGCTTCTTCTCCTGCCAGACATCGTAGGCCTTGATGACGGTGGTGTCCGGGTCGGACAGGATGACGAAGGGCAGGTGATACTTCTCCGCAAACTTCCTGTGGGAGGCTTCACTGTCCCGGCTGATCCCGATCACGGCCACATCCTTGGCCCGGAAGCCCTCATAGGCGGCGGCAAAGGCGCAGGCCTCCCGGGTACATCCCGGCGTGTTGTCCTTGGGATAAAAGTACAGCACCACCCGCCTGCCTGCATAGTCCGACAGGGAAACCGGATGACCCTCCTTGTCGGTTAAGGTAAAATCTGGTGCCTTGGTTCCTTCTGTTAACATTGTATCGTTTCCTTTCTCACATACGGTTTTTGGCATACGGTTTGTGGCTCATTCCCGGCACCCGGCAGGGAGCACAAGCCTGTCACTCCACCGTCACGCTCTTGGCCAGGTTCCGGGGCTTATCCACATCCAGACCCTTGGCCACGCTGACATAATACCCCAGCAACTGCAAGGGGATGACAGCCAGGCTGGTGGTGAAGTGTTCGTCCGTCCGGGGGATATACACCACGAAGTCGGCAGTGTCCTCTATCTCATAGTGCCCGTAGCTGGTCAGCCCCATGAGGTAGGCCCCCCGGCTCTTGACCTCCACCATGTTGCTGACGGTCTTCTCATACAGCCCGGACTGGGTCAGGACGCCGATGACCAGGGTGCCGTCCTCCACCAGGCTGATGGTGCCATGCTTCAGCTCCCCGGCGGCGTAGGCCTCCGAATGGATATAGCTGATCTCCTTCATCTTGAGACTGCCCTCCAGGCAGATGGCGTAGTCAATGCCCCGCCCGATGAAGAAAGCGTCCTTGGCGTTGGCGTACTTGGCCGCAAACCACTGGAGTCGCTCCTTGCCTTCCAGGATCTTCTCCATCTTCTCCGGCAGGGTCCGGATCTCGGCCAGCAGGGCACCGTACTTTTCCTCCGTGATGGCTCCCCGGACATAGGCGAACTGGATAGCCAGCAGGTAGGAGGCCACAAGCTGGGTACTGTAGGCCTTGGTGGTGGCCACGGAGATCTCCGGCCCGGCCAGGGTGTAGAACACCTTGTCTGCCTCCCGGGCAATGGAGCTGCCCACCACATTGACAATGGCCAGCACCTTGTTGCCACGAGCCTTGGCCTCCCGCAGGGCGGCCAGACTGTCCGCCGTCTCCCCGGACTGGCTGATGACAATGACCAGATCATGGGGGTTCAGGATGGGATTCCTGTACCGGAACTCGGAGGCCAGCTCCACCCGGACGGGGATCCGGGCCAGATCCTCGATCACATACTGTGCGGCCACGCCCACATGGTAGGCGGAGCCACAGGCTACGATGGTGATCTGCGAGATGTCCCGGATCTCCTCATCGGTCAGACCCACCGGGGACAGGTCGATCCGTAAGGGGCCGCTCTCCCCCTTGTCGGGGTCGCAGGGCTTCACCACCGACTGGATGGTGTCCGCCACCGCCCGGGGCTGCTCGTGGATCTCCTTCATCATGAAGTGCTGGAAACCGCCCTTTTCCGCCGCCTGGGCATCCCAGGTGATCTCGGTCTTCTCCCGGGACACCTGATCCCCGTCCAGATTGTAAAAGGTAACGGCCCCCCCGGTCAGCCGGGCCATTTCCAGGTTGCCGATATAGTAGACCTGCCGGGTGTATTTCAGCAGAGCCGGCACATCCGAGGCAAGGTAGGCGGCGTGGTCAGTGACCCCGATGATCATAGGGCTGTCCTTCCTTGCCACATAGATCTCCCCGGGGAAGTCCCGGAACATCACCGCCAGCGCATAGGATCCACGGACACGCACCATGGTCTTGGACAGTGCGTCAATGGGGCCTACCTTGTATTTCCGGTAGTAGTAGTCAATGAGCTTGGTGACTACCTCGGTGTCCGTCTGGGAGTAAAAGGTGTACCCCTTCCGCAACAGCTTCTCCTTCAGCTCCTGATAGTTCTCAATGATCCCGTTGTGAACAGCTACCACATTGCCGTCGTCCGAGCAGTGGGGGTGGGCGTTGGTCTCGTTTGGCTCCCCATGGGTGGCCCAGCGGGTGTGCCCGATGCCGCAGGTGCCGATCAGACTCTGCCCGTCGTTGGTCTTCTCGGCCAGGATTCTCAACCTGCCCTTGGCCTTGACGATCTCCGCCTCTGCGTCGCCGTTGCGGACGGCCAGCCCCGCCGAGTCATACCCCCGGTACTCCAGCTTGGACAGTCCGTCCAGCAGGATGGGAGCCGCCTGCTCCTCGCCGATATATCCTACAATTCCGCACATGATGCGATCCTCCGTGCTTCTTTCGTTTTTCCCATTTATTATACACCGACAGGGGGGGTTTGTCAACATCCGGATCAAGAATCATGGGGAGTGATGGTCGATGGAATGTTACAGTTCAGGTAGGGTACGGGGGAACGCCTGGGGGCTTCTTGATAAGAACAGCAATTGCACTGTACGCAGTGCAATTGCATGAAGTTTGCCGTACGGCAAACTTCTGAACCCAGACCCCCAAGAACTTTCAAAACAGGTATTGTGAATGATTCGGAGCGTTATTCTGTCATATATTTGCTGTCGTTTTCCCGGAGGAGCCAGCGTTACTGATACCCGAAATAGCAAAAACGCCTTCGCGGGGACCCCTCGCCCCGCTCTACGGTGGAAAAGGGAGCGAACTGCGGGGGCAGGTGAACTGTAACCCCGTACCCCCGGAAATCTGAAAAAAATGTGCGGCAACTCTTGAAAAAAAGAAAAGAATGTGATACAATAAAGTAATACCTATTTTCGAAGACTCCATGAAAAAGATCAGAACGGGAAGGAGGGAGCGATCCTTGTCCAAGGAAGCGATTTCACGGGTTCGTCAGGCTGAGCTTGAGGCCGCCAGGATCCGGGATGAGGCAGAAACCAACGCCAGGAAGGCCGTAGAGGAGAACCAGCGCACCTGTGAGGAGGAGGCGGCCATGCAGACAGAGGCCACCGCCCGGGAGCTGAAGGCCAGGCTGGAGAATGTCCGGCAGAAGACGGAGGCTCTGGTCGAGAGGAGCCGGTCAGAGGCCGGCGAGGACGGAGCGGCACTGGAAGCGGAAGCCGACGGAAAGATGCAGGAGGCCGTCCGTGTGATTGTGTGGGAGATGTTTGACTCATGTCAGTAAGTGTGATGAAGAAGCTGACCGTGCTGACCCCGGCGGAGGATGCCGATGCACTGGTCAGAAAGCTGATGCGACTCCGCTGTGTGGAGATACGCACCACCCCGCTGGGCGGGGAGGTTCCCCCGGACAGCGAGGCCGAGGACAGCGTAGCCGACGGTGCGACCGCCGTCGGGGATGCGGCACAGGCGTACCTGCGCCGGAACGACTGCGACACCGCCCGGGTGGCGGCAGAGGGTCGGGTCAAGGATGTGTCGGATGCCATCCCCATCCTGGACAGCCATGCCACCAAAGCCAAACCCATGCGCCGTCCCACCGCCGGGTCGGAGGATCGGGGAAAAGACAATTACCCCCTGACCGGCTCCTACGAGGGGGCCTGGGATGTGGTGCGGGAGACCCTGCGCCTGCAAAGTGAGATCGACGGGGATCGGGCCGAGGACACCCGGCTCCGCAACCAGATGGCTTCCCTGGAGCCATGGATGGAGTATGATGCCCCCCTGGATGTGGAATCCACCGATACCTGCCTGATATGGCTGGGGTCACTGCCGGCCGGTACCCTCCTGTCCGCCGTGGACGATGCCCTGCGCCCGGCTCACGCCGGGGTGGGAGAGGTCTTCCGGGACAAGAGCGGTCTGTATGTGTCTCTCATCTTCCTGAAGGAGGACGAGGACACGGTGAATCGGGCACTGAACCCACTGGGCTTTTTGCGGATCAACTTTGCCGCCGCCGGGGTGCACGGCACCGCCCGGGAGGCTCGCCAGCAGGCCGCCAAGCGTCGGGGCATCCTGGAGAACCGGATCGCCGCACGGTATGTCCGCCTGCGGGAGCTGTCCGCCTTTGTGCCGGATGTGGAGCGACTGTATGATGTGGAGATGACCACCCTGCTTGCCCTCCGGGAGGAGCAGAAGCTGGCCACGACCACCGTCTGTTGCCTGCTGGAGGGCTGGGTGCCCGCCCAGAGAGAAACACAGGTGGCGGCGACACTGGACAAGCTGGACTGCGCCTACGACATGCAGGAGCCGCCCGCCGGGGAGGAACCACCGGTCCTGCTGAAGAACAACGGCTATGCCACCAACTTCGAGTGGGTGGTGGGCATGTACTCCTACCCCAAGTACGGTACCTATGACCCCACCTTCATCATGAGCATCTTCTACTTCGTCATATTCGGCCTGATGTTCGCCGATGTGGGGTATGGTGCCCTCTTGGTGCTGGCCGGATTCCTGGGGCCCAAGCTGCTCCACATGAAACAGGGAATGAAGCGGTCGCTGAATATGTTCGGCTACTGCGGTATCTCCTGCATGATCTTAGGCTTCGTATTCGGCGGCTGGTTCGGGGATATGCCCTACGCCCTGATGGTGAACATGATGGGTCTGTACGACAGCATGGAGGCGGCCAAGGAGGCTGTCCCGCTGTTCAACGGTCTGATCGTTACCCTGGGCGGCTCACCCGTGTCCCTCAACCCCCTGGAGGAGCCGATGGTCTTCCTGGTGATCTCCCTGATCATGGGTGCCATCCACCTGCTGGCCGGTATGGCGGTCAAGTTCGTGCTTCTCTGCAAGGAGGGCAAGGTCTTCGATGCCATCTTTGACATCGGCTCCTGGTGGGTGCTGTTCGCCGGGATCGGCCTGATCTTTGTAGTCCCCCTGGCGGGATACATCACGCTGGGCGTCGGTGCCCTGATGATCGTCGCCACCGCCGGACGGGACAAGAAGAACCCCATCCTGCGCTTCCTCATGGGTCTGAAGGGCCTGTACGATATTGTCAGCTACGCCTCCGACCTGCTGTCCTACTGCCGGATCCTGGCACTGGGACTGGCCGCCGGTGTCATTGCCCAGGTGGTCAACCTGATCGCCACCATGGGCGGCCCCACGGTGGGCGGCTTCCTGGTCATGGTGCTGGTGCTCCTGTTCGGCCATATGCTGAACATGGCCATCAACCTGCTGGGTGCCTTCGTCCACACCAGCCGACTGCAATATCTGGAATTCTTCAATAAGTTCTTTGTGGACGGCGGCGAGCCCTTCCAGCCTGCCCTGCCCAGCGAGAAATACACAGTGGAAGAGACCCCTCTTGAAGACTCCGACTCTACCGTGACCCCTTCGTAAGTCCGGCGTTCCCCCATTCGGTGTTCAAAAAATAAGCAAAATAAAAGGAGCAATCTGCCATGAAAAGAACCTCTGCAACTGCAAGAAAGATCCTGGCCGCCTTTGCGGCTGTCCTGTTCGCCCTGTCCCTGTGTGCGCTGACCGCCTTCGCTGAGGAAGCCGATCCCGCCACGGATGCTACCGTGAAGACCACGACGCTGTCCTCTGTCCTGGCGGAGATCTTCTCCGGTACCAACCTGGCTCTCCTGGGTGCGGCTCTGGCTGTGGCTCTGCCCTGTATGGGTTCTGCCAAGGGCGTGGGTATCGTGGGCGAGGCCACCGGCGGCCTGCTGTCCGAGAACCCCAATATGTTCGGTAAGGCACTGGCTCTCCAGGCTCTGCCTATGACCCAGGGTGTGTACGGCATGGTGGCCGCCTTCCTGATCCTGAACAACATCGGTCTGTTCAGCGGGATGAAGGATCTGACCATGGCTCAGGGTGCATACTTCCTCATGGCCGCCCTGCCCATTGCACTGGCCGGCTTCTTCTCCGCCATCAAGCAGGGTCGTGTCGCCGCTACCGGTATCAACCTGCTGTCCAAGCGCCCCGGCGAGCTGGGACACGCCATCACCTCCGCCGCTCTGGTGGAGACCTACGCCATCTTCTCCCTGCTTATCACCCTGCTGGTCGTGTTCAACTTTCCTGGCTGAGTCTCCCTGTCAGCTGATAATCGGAAGGAACAGGTATAACCATGACAGGGCTTGAGAAAGTAACCGGCAAGATCATCGCCGATGCCGAGGCCGATGCCCGGGCTACCATGGCCAGGGCCGAGGCGGAGTGTCAGGCGGTGAGGGAAAAGTATAAGAAACAGGCCGATGCCGAGGATGCCCGCCTCCGGGAGGCGGCTGAACGGGAGTGCGCCGCCCTCATCACCCGGGGCAAGTCCTCTGCGGCCATCGCCAAGCGGAATGTGATCCTGGAGACCCGGAGCCGCCTTCTGGACGAGGCCTACCAACGGGCAGAAAAGGAGATACGGAACCTGCCGGCGGAGCAGTATAAGCAACTGCTGGCGGGTATGCTGAAGGGTGCCCTCCGGCGGCAGTTGGAGGACGAGAAGGAGAACCTGCGCCTGTATGGGGAGGATGTCTCCCCGGAGGCCTACGAGATCCTCCTGAACAGCCGGGATCGGAAGAACTTCGGGCAGTACCTTTTGGATGAGGTGCAGAACGGGCTGGCCGCCAAGGCCGGGCTGTCAGACTTCCGCCGGGTGCGTCTGGCCTCCGATACGGCAGACATCAGCGGGGGGCTGATCCTGCGGTGCGGGGATGTGGAGTCCAACTGCTCCCTGAGCATGATGTTCTCCGAGGTGCGCCACCGCACCGAGGGGAAGGTGGCCGACATCCTGTTCGGCAAGCGGGCATGACAGCTGGCCGAACCGCTGCAGAAAGGGCGTGGTCATAAGTATGCGAGAAACTGAATATATGTACGGGACAGCCCGTATCCGTGCCCTGGAGAACCGCATCGTGGGGCGGGAAAAGCTGAATGTGCTCATGGAGGCCAGAGGCCGGGAGGAGATCCTCTCCCGGCTGGCTGAGTACGGCGTGCTCTCCCGGGAGGGGAACAACCTCTCCGGCGGGCAGACCGACCGGAGCGGGGAGGCTTTCTCCCAGGCCGTGGAGGAGGCCCTTTCCGGCCTTCTGCGGGATGCCTACCGGGATGTGGAGGAGGCGGCACCGGACGGGCGGGTGTTCGTCTGGTTCCGGTATCCCTACGACTGCAACAATATCAAGCTGGCCATCAAGTGCCGCATCCGGGGGATCCCGGAGGAGGAGGTGCGCCAGATGCTGTTTGACTTCGGTACAGTGCCCCCGGACGGGGTGCTGACCGCTGTCCGGGAGGGCGACTTCCGTGCGTTCCCCCCGGCCATGGCCGCCGGTGCCACGGCGGCAGAGGAGGCCTACGCCAAGAGCAGTGACCCCAGGCAGATCGACACCAACCTGGACAAGGCCTGCTACCGGGATATGCTGGCCACCGCAGAGGAGAGCGGCGACCCCACTCTCCTTTCCTGGCTGAGGGCAAAGATAGACCTGCTCAACGCCGTCATTTGCCTGCGGATGCTGCGGATCGGACAGAGCGATGCCGGACGTAGCTTCCTTTTGGATACCCTGTTGCCCGGCGGGGATCTGCCGCTGTCCCTGTTCACCGAGGCGTACGACACCGGCGAGACCTTCCTGTGGGAGCGGCTGGCGGCGTCCCGGTACGCCTCCTTTGCCCGAGCCGCTGAAAAGACGGAAAAGACCCCGGCCGATGTGGAGCGGTGCGCCGACGACTGCTGGATGTCCATTGTCAAAGAAGGGGCCAGAGTCGCCTTCGGAGCCCCGGTGCTGGCCGGGTACCTGGTAGGCTGGGAGGCGGCAGTCAAGAAGATCCGCATGGTGCTGGCGGCCAAGGAGGCCGGACTGGACATTGCGGTCATCCGGGAGAGAGTGGGGGAGAGCTATGTATAAGATCGCGATCATCGGCGAGCGGGACTGCGTGATGGGCTATATGGCCATTGGCTTTTCTGTGCACGAGGCACAGGATGCCGCTACGGCGGGTCGTGTCCTGCATAGGCTGGCAAAAAGCGGTGAGTATGCCATCATATTCATCGTAGAGAATTACGCCAAAGCCCTGGAAGAGGAGATCGCCGCATACAAGGATTCGCCCCTGCCCGCCATCATTGTCATTCCCGGACGGGAGGGCTCTACCGGCTACGGCATGGCCGCCATCAAGAGCTCTGTGGAGCGGGCGGTCGGTGCGGACATCCTGTTCAAGGACAGCAAATAAGCCAAGGGAAAGGAAAGAACGAAAGTGGTAGAAGGAAAGATTCTCAAGGTTTCCGGCCCGCTGGTCATTGCCGAGGGTATGCGGAACGCCAATATGTTTGATGTGGTGCGGGTGGGTCAGAACCGGCTCATCGGCGAGATCATAGAGATGCACGGGGACAGAGCCTCCATTGAGGTCTACGAGGAGACCGCCGGACTGGGGCGGGGCGACCGGGTGGTGTCCACCGGAGCACCGCTGTCGGTGGAGCTTGGCCCCGGCCTGCTGGAGAGCATCTATGACGGCATCCAGCGTCCGCTGTCCACCATGTGTGAGCGGTACGGCTCCAATATCCAGAAGGGTATTGACGAGCCGGCCCTGGACAGGGAGCGCACCTGGCACTTTGAGGCTGCCCTGGGCTACGGCGACCAGGTCGGTCCCGGGGATGTGTACGGCACGGTGCAGGAGACGGATGTGATCCTGCATAAGATCATGTGCCCGCCCAAGAAGCGGGGCACGGTCATGGAGCTGTACTCCGGTGACTTCCGGGTGACAGACCGGATCGGCAAGCTGAAGCTGGAGGACGGCACCATTGAGGACATCACCCTGATGCAGAAGTGGCCGGTTCGTGTGTCCCGGCCTTACGCCGAAAAGCTGCCGCCGGTGGAGCCCATGATCACCGGACAGCGGGTCATTGATGCCTTGTTCCCCATTGCCAAGGGCGGCACCGCCTGTGTGCCCGGCCCCTTCGGTTCCGGTAAGACGGTAGTTCAGCACCAGCTGGCCAAGTGGAGCGATGTAGACCTGGTGGTGTACATCGGATGCGGCGAGCGGGGAAACGAGATGACGGATGTGCTGCGGGAGTTCCCGGAGCTGACCGACCCCCGCACCGGGAAATCGCTGATGGAGCGCACGGTGCTGATCGCCAACACATCGGATATGCCGGTGGCCGCCCGGGAGGCTTCCATCTACACCGGGATCACCATCGCCGAGTATTACCGGGATATGGGTTACTCGGTGGCTGTCATCGCAGACTCCACCTCCCGGTGGGCTGAGGCACTCCGTGAGATGTCCGGCCGTCTGGAGGAGATGCCCGGCGAGGAGGGCTACCCCGCCTACCTGACCTCCCGGCTGGCCCAGTTCTACGAGCGGGCCGGTAAGGTGGTCTGCCTGGGTGCGGATGGGCGGCAGGGTGCTCTGTCCGCCATCGGAGCCGTGTCCCCCCAGGGCGGCGATATATCCGAGCCTGTGACCCAGGCTACCCTGCGTATCGTCAAGGTCTTCTGGGGTCTGGACTCCTCCCTGGCGTACCGCCGTCACTTCCCGGCCATCAACTGGCTGAACTCCTACTCCCTGTACCGGGATCGCCTGGAGCCTTGGTTTGCCGAGCATGTGTCCGGCAAGTGGATGGAGTACACCGGACGGTGTCTCAAGACCCTCCAGTTGGAGGCAGATCTGGACGAGATCGTCAAGCTGGTGGGTATGGATGCCCTGTCCTCCGATGACAGACTGACTATGGAATCAGCCCGCTCTATCCGGGAGGACTTCCTCCAGCAGAACGCCTTCGAGGGGGAGGACAGCTACACCGCCCTGGATAAGCAGTTCACCATGATGGAGCTGGTCTTTGCCTTTGAGGACAAGGCTCGTCGGGCCATCGCCGACGGAGCGGATGTGGAGGCGGTGTCCAACCTGCCGGTCCGTGAGGACATTGGCCGGTTCAAGGCCGTGCCCTATGCCGAGTACAAGGCGGCGGCAGAGCGTATTCAAGCCGAGATGACGGAACAGTTGAACGGGCTGGTGTCCGCCGCCCGGCAGTCCTGAGATGGTTTGGTGAAAGGAGATCCTGTCAATCATGATAAAAGAGTACAGAACCATTGAGGAAGTGGCTGGCCCCTTGATGCTGGTCAAGCAGGTGGACGGTGTCAAGTATGACGAGCTGGGCGAGATCCAGTTGCCCAACGGAGAGGTGCGCCGGTGCCGTGTGCTGGAAGTCAACGGGCGGAATGTGCTGGTTCAGCTGTTTGAATCCTCCGCCGGACTGAACCTGGCCGAATCCAAGGTGCGCTTTACCGGACACGGCGTGGAGCTTCCGGTGTCGGAGCATATGCTGGGACGGGTGTTCAACGGCATGGGTGAGCCTATCGACGATGGCCCTGCCCTGATCCCGGATATGTCCCTGGACATCAACGGCTCCCCCATCAATCCCGCCGCCCGGTACTACCCCTCCGAGTTCATCCAGACCGGTATATCCACCATTGACGGTCTGAATACACTGGTACGGGGTCAGACGCTGCCTATCTTCTCCGGCTCCGGTCTGCCCCATGCCAATCTGGCGGCTCAGATCGCCCGGCAGGCCAAGGTGCGGGGTTCGGATTCCCGGTTTGCCGTGGTCTTTGCCGCCATCGGTATCACCTTTGAGGAGGCGGACTTCTTCATCTCCGACTTCCGCAAGACCGGCGCCATTGACCGCACCGTGCTGTTCATCAACCTGGCTTCGGATGCGGCTATTGAGCGTATCTCCACGCCCCGTATGGCTCTGACCGCCGCCGAGTACCTGGCCTTCCAGTGCAATATGCATGTGCTGGTCATAATGACCGACATCACCAACTACGCCGAGGCCCTCCGTGAGGTCTCCGCCGCCCGGAAGGAAGTGCCCGGCCGCCGGGGCTACCCCGGCTACCTGTACACTGACCTGGCCACCATGTACGAGCGGGCCGGGCGGAAGATGGGCTCTGAGGGTTCCATCACCATGATCCCCATCCTGACCATGCCGGAGGATGACAAGACCCACCCCATCCCCGACCTGACCGGCTATATCACCGAGGGGCAGATCA
>CAMEON010000020.1 GCA_945929845.1 uncultured Clostridia bacterium
AACAGCAGAAACGCCTTCGCTGAGCTTTGCTCTGACCCCTTTCCCCGCTCTACGGTGGAAAAGGGAACGCACTGTGGGGGAGTAGGTGAACTGTAACTTCATTCTTGATAGTCTGCCACGCAGAAGGACATCCAGAAGCTGTCTGTAAACAAGTCCGCATCAGCATACAGGACGACCAGCATCCCGTCCTGATAAAACTGGACATACACCTGATCGCTGTCCTTCAGTTCGGATACCATAGCAGTCACCCGCTCACCGCCGGCTATAGTCAGCTCCCTTTCATATATGTTCTGGTATGCGGAATACTGCTGATAATTATCCGGGGAGGGTGCATCAGGAGCGATCACAGCCAACACCTCACGGCAGGTATTGGCACTGTTCACCTGCACATTGTTCAGAACCTCCGGGTAAGCCACTCTCACGGACAGATCGTACCCGTTCACCCTACAATGGTACCAGATCCAGGGAAGATTGTACAATTCATTTGTCATGAGCGTTATGTTCGCATATCCCTCCTGATTCCGCAAGTCCACAGGCTTCCCGTTTACCTGCGGAGCAACGACTTGTATGCTCCCGGTTGTCATGGATGACAGGGTAGCTGTATACACTGTGCCATAATTTACCGATTCAGAGGAGAGTGTGTCACTCAAACCGGTGTTGCGACCTGTCAGAATACGATACAGTTCATCATAGGTGGCAAAGGAATGGCTTGTATGTTCTTGCGGTTCCACATTGACAAGTGTGTTTCCCTGTGATACAGAGGAAACCGTCAGCGACTCGCTTTCATCATCTCCCGGCTTCTGTGTTTGGCACGAGCAGAAAGTGAGAGTGAGTGTGAAAAGAAGGACCGTCAGGAACACTTTAACACACCTTTTCATCTGATTACCTTCTTTCTAATACATGATATGCGGAAATGATTGTCATTCCATCGCCCTCATTTTACCATATTTTTTCTCATTTGTCAAGACCTTAAATAAAAATTGTATCATTCTGGAACAAACCGCGTTACAGTTCAGGTGCTTGACCGGGACATATCTGCATAATCTCATGCCCCGTATAGATTCTAAGCCCCATCCCCCCGACCCCCTTCCCCGCCGGGGAAGGGGGAGAGCCTAAGTTTTTTCGCAAGGGGCCTGCGGCCCCTTGCATCCCCGCCTCTATTGCGCCGGATGCAGCTGTACTGACCGGATGTAGGATAACATTCCACACCGGGCGCATTTACAGGGGTGCCCCTCCTCCTTCGGAGAAGAGGACGGCAGTCCCCGGCGAAAAAATCCCCAATCTCCCTCTCCCCGCCGGGGAAGGGGGGGATGGGCGCAAGAAATCTATACAGGGCATGGGATAAGGCAGGTATGTCATAGTCAAGCACTTGTACTGTAGCACCGACCCTATGAAAAAGCCCCTGCCTTCTCCCTACTTGTAGCAGGGAAAAGGCAATGGGGCCTCAAGGCATTGCTATTCTCACTTTACTTCTTTACTTTCCCATTCGATCCGTCACCATCACATCTGCCAGAAGCATGCTGTGGTCTGTCGTCCTGTCCGTGCAGGTGTCAAGCAGGCGGACATGGGACAGCACCAGCGGATCGGTATAGATCATGTGGTCGATGGAATTGATGTGGGCGTAGGTCAGAAGGCCGGTATGTGCGGTACGGACATCCGGTATGTACCGCAGGATCTTCTCCGCCGTGGTGTTGAAGTCCCCACAGCAGACAAACCCATCGGTGTGGGTAGCCCGCCAGTCCCGGAGCACGCCGGAGAGACAGCGGAGCGTATCGGTGTTGGCCTCCTCGCTCTCCACGGACAGGTGGGTGTTGAACACCGTGACAGACAAGCCGCCAAGGTCAAGGGTCACATACCCGCAGGAGGTTCCCTGCTTGGCCACGGTCACAGGGTACGGAATGGTCTCGGCGGCCAGGATGGGGTAGCCGGACAGGATGGCTGTGCCGTATGCCCCGCCCTGAAAATCCCGGATCTTGATGAAATACTGGTACGGCAGGCCGGACATGGCCGACAGCCGGGCGGGCATATCCACCCGCTCCGAGCGTTCTGCCCCCTGATCCACCTCCTGGAGGGCGACCACCTGCGCCCCGCTCTCCCGGATCTTCCCGGCCAGGGCTGCCAGGTTTTCCTCTGTGTAACGCCCGGCGGTAAAGTGGGCAGAGCAGATATTGAGGGACGCAAGGGTAAAGGTTTTTTCCATATTTCGGCTTCCTTTCTCCAGGGCGGGCGGATGCTCAGCCCTGCCCTCTGGCCCGGCGGATGAAGTCACGGTAGAAGTAGGCGGACTTCTTCCAGGTGGTCTCTCCGGTCTCGAAGTTGGTCTTCTGTATGCCGAACTTGGAATTGTAAGCGGCCGACCACTCAAAGTTATCCATCAGGCTCCACAGGAAGTAGCCCCGGACATCGTACCCCTCGTCGATCACCTTTTCCAGCCAGGTCAAAAATCCGTTGATGTACCGGATCCTGTCGGTGTCCTCGATGATACCGTCCGGACCCACCGGTTCCTCTCCGTTGGCATAGGTGCCGTTCTCGGTGATGTAGATGGGGCACTGGATGTGGTACAGGTCATGGAGCAGGTGTACGGCGTCGTAGACGGCCTTGGGATAGTATTCGGCGGCGTTGTTCATGAAGTTGCCGCCCTGGGAGAAGTCCGCCTCCGCCTTCTTGTCCGTAGTGACCACCACACGGTTGTAGACATTCAGGCCGAAGAAGTCCAGAGGCTGGGAGGTAAGCGCAAAGTCATGGGGCTCCATCTTCATCAGGGTGCCTTCCCTCTCTAAGTGCTCCAGCAGGTAGTCGGAGTAGTGCCCGGCCAGGATGGGATCGGTGTAGAACTTCCAGTTCCGCTCGTCCTGATCCACCATCAGTGCCTGGTCAGCCTCGGAATCCGTCAGTGCGTGACGCTTCCAGATGTCAATGACCACGCCCACCTTGGCTCCGGCAGGATTCACCGCCCGGAAGGCCTCCACGCCCTTCCCGTGGGCGACCAGAATGTTATGACGAGCCTGGTTGCCCCAGACCTCGTTGGTATATCCCGGGGCGAAGGCACCGCAGGCGTAGCCCACATAGGTGGCGATGGGCTCATTGATGGTGGCCCACAGCGGCACCACATCCCCAAAGGCCCGGAACATCTTCTCCGCATACTCGCCGAACCACTGGATGGAGTCCCTGTTGACCCAGCCGCCTCTGTCCTCCAGCACCTGGGGCAGATCCCAGTGGTACAGGGTGACGCAGGGCGTGATGCCGGCCTGATTCAGGGATTCAAAGCAACGCTTGTAGTAGTCCATGCCCTTCTCATTGAGCTGGCCGACCCCGTCCGGCAGGACCCGGGACCAGGAGATGGACATCCGGTAGGCGTTGGCTCCCAGTGCCTTGAGATTGGCAAGGTCACGGTCAAACTTGTGGTAGCTGTCACAGGCCACGGTGGGGATCTGATTCATGAAGGTCTTCCCCGGCTTCGCTGCAAAGGTGTCCCATATGGAGGGGGTGCGGCCGTCCTCCAGGGCGCCGCCTTCGATCTGTCCGGCGCTGGTCGCACAGCCCCAGAGGAAATTCTTCGGAAATGGCATGATAATTCTCCTTTTTACATGTATTTTTATCCGGCGGTTCCTGCATGGCTATCCGCAGGTACCGCCTGTTTTTTCACAGGTTTCGGTTTGGCCTTCAGGGTGCGTATGCCTCCGCCCCGAAAGCATCCCAGGGTGCCTTGCCGGTATCCGGCGGGGCTGTGAAAGTCACAGGTACCCCGGTGGCAGGATGGGTAAAGGTCAGGCGACAGCTCCACAGGGCGAAGCAGGGCAACTTCCGACGGGAGCCGTACTTGCCGTCCCCCAACAGGGGAAGCCCCCGGGCGGCAAACTGTGCCCGTATCTGGTGGGTGCGTCCGGTCAGCAGGCGTACCCGCAAAAGGGTGTTCCCTTCCCCGTCTGTGGCCAGGGTGCGGTAGGTCAGGCGGGCTTGCTTCACGCCTTGCCGCGGCGTAGCTCCCTCGCCCGGCGGGGCTACCGGGAAGGTCTTGTTGGTTCGCTTATCGTGGTAGAGGTAGTCCGTCAGCGTTCCCTCCGGCTCCTCTGGCGGGGCGGGCAGGACGCACAGGTACTCCTTGATGCAGTGTTCATGATCCTGCAATTGGGCGGACAGGTTGGCGGCGGACGGTGTTTTGCCGAACAGGATCAGCCCGCCGGTGGGGGTGTCCAGCCGATGGAGCAGGCGCAGACCCGGGCGGCTGGCGGCAAGGGTCGTGAAAAGATCCGGCTGGCCGGAGGGATCCGGCTGGGATGGCATACCCGGCGGCTTGACGGCTACCAGCAAATGCCTGTCCTCGTGTAGGATGGTCGGTTCCATACCTGTCGTATCGTCCTCCCGCCTCAGGTATCGGATCCCTTGGCGCAGGCGTCCGCCCGGTACGCCGCGATCCTGTCGGCCAGGTCGGCGAAGGCCGCAATGTCCAGCCGCTCCCCCCGGATGTCCGGGCGGTGTCCGGCGTCCTGGATCATGGACTGTATCGCCTGCTTCGGAATGTCGGAGAAGCCTGCGGACAGTGCGTTGACCAGCGTCTTGCGCCGCTGTTCAAAGGCAAAGCGCACGGTGTCAAAGAGCAGCTTCTCATCCCGTGGCTGTACAGGCTTCTCCCGGTACAGCCGGATGCGCACCACGGCGGAGTCCACCTTGGGGGCCGGAATGAAATTGCCTGCGCTGACCCGGAACAACTTCTCGGCCTGCCCGTAGTAGTTGAGCACGGCGGTGATGGCTCCGTAAGCCTTGTCCCCTGCCCCGGCGCACAGCCTGTCCGCCACCTCGGCCTGGATCATGACAGTGATGCTGTCAAAGGGCAGGCCGGATTCCAACAGGCGCATGAGGATGGGCGTGGTGATGTAGTACGGCAGGTTGGCACACACCGACACCGGCCCCTCGGCAAAGGACGGGGCCAGCAGGGCGGCCAGGTCTGTTTTCATGATGTCCTGATTCAGCACCGTGACCACCCCCTCGGGGCAGTCGCTCAGGGTGTACTTCAGGACGGGGATCAGACCCCGGTCGATCTCCACGGCCAGCACCCGGCGGTAGCGACAGGCCAGCTCCCGTGTCAACACCCCCATGCCTGGCCCGATCTCCAGCACCGTGGCCTGTTTCGTGTCCGAGCAGGCGGCGGCGATGTCCTCCACCACAGCCGGGTTGGTCAGGAAATTCTGCCCGAACTCCTTGCGGGGGGTCAGGTTGTATAAGGACATGATGTCCCTGACTGTGCGGATGTCACATAAATTCATTCTTACTTCCGGCCTTTTTCCCAAGGCTTCCTTCTCTCAGTTTCGAGACCTATTTTACCACACTTCCGGCCGAAAATCAAGATGTGCAGGCACATACAGGTGAAATATTGTTGCAGTTCAGCCGGGTGGCTTTGAAACAATCGCATAACCTCATGCTTCATATGTGTCATGCTTTACATTTCGGACGGATATGGAACCTGCCCCTACAATTGTAAAACCTGTACGGAATATCATGTGATACGGTTATTCCACGGCCACCCGGCTGAACTGTAACTTCAATGCTGAAAAAATTTCAAACTTTTTTTGAAAAAGGGGTTGCTTTTTTGCGTGAAGTGTGGTATAATATGAATCGTTCCAAGGAAGCGTAGCTCAGCTGGTTAGAGCGCACGGTTCACATCCGTGAGGTCAAGGGTTCGAGTCCCCTCGTTTCCACCATGATAGATGGGGCTGTCTCAAGCTTGGGAATTACCGCCAATCGAACAGCAACCTATACAAAAACATTTGCTTTCCAATAGTGGTATGCAAGTGTTTTTTTGTTGAACTGTTACAAAAAAATTTTCCAAAAAATCAATTTGAGACAGCCCCTTTTTTGTTACACATCAGTAGAAGGAGTCTTGTGGCAGATCATCGTCAGGCATGATTGGAAATGCACTCCTTATGCTTTGTCGCCATACTGTATCTCCACATGGATGTCCTGCGGGTGATCGCCGAAGCTGCGGCCGAACAGATTGAAACCACCCTTGTACTGGGCGTCCGGCTTATTCCCGATCCGCAGGATCAGAGTCCTGGCTCCCTGAAAATCCCGCACGGTCGGCGCATGGGCACTCATGACACGCTCGCCGCAGAAAAAGCACCCCTCCTCCGTCACCGTGACCTGCTTCAGCTCCCCGTACTGGGTGCTGGTGTCGTCCCACCAGTCCGGATTGAGCCTGCCTCGCCTTCCCCCGAAGTCGCTGGGGGAGGTGAAAGTGACCAGCTCCCGGCCGTTGAGCCACAGGGTGATGTTGCTTTTCCAACCGATCCTGTAGTTGATGATCTCTGAACACACCTCCAGCGTCACCTCTATGCGGCAGAGGGGACGGCAGCATGGATATTGCTGACCGTATACTCTACAAAGCTCGCACTGGCCCAAAGCAACATGGCCTCCACCCGGCGGGGGGTGAAGATATTGCCGTCGTCGAACATGATCTGCTCCTCCCGGGTGCAAAAGCCGGAGGGAAACTCCGGTTCAGCGGCGGTGTATAGGCCCACCGGAATGTCCTGCACGAACCTTGTGGCATCCGAGGACGGTTCCAACGAATGGTTGTATATGTGCAGGGAGGTAAAAACCGTATGGCAGAGCTGAACCTGCCCCCGCTTGCCAGGCATGAGCAGGATCTCGATCAACCCGGCCTGCTTCAGGATATTCAAATGGAAGACAGCGGTGGAGACAGACATATGCATGGCCCGGGCGATCTCCGAGATCGTGTGGGCTGAATCATAGAGCATACGCAGGATGGCCAACCGCTCTGGGGAGGCCAGGGCATGGCATTTAGCCGCCACCTCCCCGGTGGTGTTGGGGTCAGCCAGAGAGTAGGCATAGCGCATGAATCTGACTTCGTGGTACATCTGATCTTCCATATGAACACCCTCCAAGGGGCTGTCTCAAATTGATTTTTTAGGGAACCGCTGATTTATTCGGCGGCACATCTTCGGCACATCTTTTCCCGCCTGCTTCTTGCCGAAAAACTCGATGTACATCCAGTACATCTTGAGTTTTTCGCAATCGCAGACGAAAAAATCTGTACCGAATCTGTACCACCTCATTAAATCAGTGTTTCCTTAGAAAATTTTTTTGTAACAGTTCAACAAAAAACACTTGCATACCGCTATTGGCAAGCAAATGTTTTTGTATAGGTTGCTGTTCGATTGGCGGTAATTCCCAAACTTGAGACAGCCCCATAAGCACGAATAATTTCAATTTTTCACTATATTATAGCATTGACAAAGAAAAAAATGCAAGTGTATAATGGAACAAATAGCAAAAGTTCACAAGAAAAAATGGAAGAGCACACGCTTTAGTATCTCTTTTACAGTGAATATTTTGTGTAAAAAAGGAGGACGCTCATATGAAATCCATGCGCTTCCCTTGCCGTGCAGGCCTTGCCTGGTTGTGTGCTGTGGCCCTGCTTGTCCCGCTCCTGCTGACCTGCGTACCCATGCTGTCCGTGGCGGCCACAGGGGAGGAGGGACAGGTGCTGTACCTGGGCGACCATCCCGAGCTGGTCACATCCTTTGCCGCCCTGGAGGACACGGTGGGGTATAACAAGGCCCACTCCGGAGATGTGATCACCATTGGGAAGACCACTTTCGCAAGAGGGTTGGGCCTGCACTGCCTACCGGACCGGCGTGCTTTTGTGGAACTGGATATATCCGGGTGTCAAGCTACCTACTTTGCCGCCTCTGTGGGGATGCAGTCCAAGTCGGCGGACGGCGTGTTCCTGGATTGGGGTAGTGCCTCCTTCCATGTGTACGGAGACGGTGCTCTGCTGGCCTCCTCCCCGGTCATGAAGTACGGGGAAGAGCCCTACTTCCTGACCTGTCGGGTGGAGGGTGTGCAAACATTGCGGCTGGAGATGGATAACGAGGGCAGTTATGCCTGCGACTGGTGCGAGTGGGGCGATGCCCGCCTGACCGAGAACCAGCCAGCAGAGGAAACAGAGAAGGAGAAGCCTATGGAAGAGATCACACAGTCCCCGGAGGTAGCAGCAGGGGATTTCGCCTACATCAGCGACCTCTACTGGTCGGATGCCCGCACCCTGGCCGGGAATGAGGTCATGCGGGATGCCAACACCGCCAATGAGGAGATCTGGACGGCGGACGGCAGATTCTTTGAAAAGGGCGTGGGGATGCACGCCAGCTCCGGCGACTGGACCTCCTATGTGGAGGTGAATATTGAGGGGCTGGGCTATACCGTGTTCGCCACCTACTACGGGATCTGCGAGACCCTGTCGGTGTACGATATTTCCATGGCCAATGTGAAGTTTGCCGTGTTTGCGGACGGTAAGGCACTGTTCACCAGCGAGAATATGCACTACGGCGAGCCTATGGCCTATGTCCAGTGCGACATCACCGGGGTTAAGACCCTCCGGCTGGCCATCGCCTCCGAAGGCGGGGCCATCAGCGGAGGCTGGGGCACCTGGGGCGGTGCCGTGCTCTCAAAGAGCGGCCAGGTGGAGGCCCTGTTCCGGGAGGAGGAGGCCACTATGCCTGAGACCGTGCCCGACACCGGGACAGAGGTCGCCGGAACAGTTACCGAGCCAGTGACCGAACCGGAGACCGTCACCGAACCGGCGACCGAATCGGAGGCTGTCACCGAACCGGCGACCGAATCGGAGGCTGTCACCGAACCGGAGCCAGCCACATCGGTCGGGGCACCCACGGATCCCCCCGCAGAAACACCTGCGCAACCGCCAGTGGATACCGGGGAAACGACGGGCTCCGCCGGAGGTTGCCGATCCGGTGTGACCGGTCATGCCGGACTGTGGGCCGTGGTGGCGCTGGGCTTTGCGGCCCTGGGGCTGTCCTTGGCCGCCAGGATGCGGAGAGGGGAGCGTGGCCGCCATGCGTAAGCTGACTGTATGCTTCGCCTTCCTTTTGCTTGTCGCTGTGCTGGTCATCCTGCCGTCCTGCCATGGCGGGGCCACACAGGCGGAGACCCATGAGGTGTCCGGGACGGAGGCAGTCACCCCGGAGCCGGACACCGATCCAACAACGACTGTACCGGAGGAGGAAACGAACATGACTACGGAAACAGACAGGCCGGAGGAGAGCACGGCCCCGGCAGAGATCTTTGCACCGGATCCCACCGGCGCTGTCCCGGCCTATGACGCACTGATGAAGGATCTGAACAGCTTCCCCCTTACCTTCTCCTATGATGGGAAGGCGTACCGGGGCTTTGCCGGCTTTTCGGTGGCTTCACAGACCAGCAGCGAGGTAGAGAATGGCATCATGACAGAGGTGGAACTGCGCCACGGGGACATCCCCCTGACCTTCCGTCTGGTGGGGTGTGTGTACCCCGCCGAGCGTGCCTACGAGTATGTGGTGTACCTGACCAATGACGGGGACACGGATTCCGCCGTGGTAGCTGATCTGCAATTCGACCTGACCTTCACCGGGAAGGCTCCGGTGCTCAGCGGGATCGCCGGAGACGCCGGCGGAACCTATACCCCCTATGCTATCAATCTGACCAGGCAGAGACGGGTAAACAAGGGGTCGGAGTCCGGCCGTCCTACCCATGGGGATTTCCCGTACTTCAACCTTTCTATGGACGAGGACAAGGATGGCAACGGTAGCGGCAGTTTCATCGCCATCGGCTGGCCGGGGACATGGAAGGCGAACTTCGTATGCAACAAGTCGGGGGAGGACTGTGCGGTCTCCCTGACCGCCGGGCAGAGCCAGATCGCTACATACCTTGCGCCCAGCGAGACCATCCGCACGCCGCTGATGGCCTTCGTCACCTACGAGCACCTGTCGGCGGATGAGCAGACCAACACCTGGCGGCACTTCTTCATCCAGGATGTCATGCACAAGCCCGGTGGGGAGAACACGCCGACCACGGTTGGCATCGGCGGTATGTCCTCCGGCAAGACCACGGCTAAGATGCAGTTGATCCTCTCTGCTTACGAGAAGCACGGCATTCCGCTGGAGAGCCTGTGGATGGATGCAGGCTGGTACACGGGAGCCGCCGGGGAGTCGGTCTCCTGGCCGTCCACCGGTACACTGGACATGGACATGACCCGCTTCCCGGACGGGATGGCTACCATCGGAGCGTATTGCAAGAGCCATAATATGCAGTTCCTTTTGTGGTTTGAGCCGGAGAATGTCCGGCTTGACAAGGAGACCTTCCTGGCAAACCAGCCGGACTTCAAGGAGGAGTGGCTGTTGGATAAGACCCTGGTGGGCACCTGGCTGGAGGGCTACCTGATGAACCTGGGCGACGGGGGTTGCCGTACCTGGATATTCAATAAGATCTGCAAGGTGATAGACACCGCCGGGGTTACTGTGTACAGGCAGGACTTCAACAACGACCCGGCCTCCGCCTGGCGTGCCCATGACGGGGAGGGGCGTACCGGCATGACGGAGAACCTCTATGTCCAGGGCTACCTGGCCCTGTGGGATGCCCTCCTTGAGCGGTACCCCAACCTGATCATTGACTCCTGCGCCTCCGGCGGCGGCCGCAATGACCTGGAGACCATGCGCCGGGCGGTTCCCCTCCACTACTCGGACTGGTTTGACGGGAACAATGAGGATTATGACACCAAGGCTCGCATGACACAGGCCCTGTTCGCCTGGTTCCCCTACTTCAAGAATGAGGTGTACCAGCTCTCGCTGGATAAGATCCGCATGAACTACGCCCCCTGGTGTATGCTCAAGGCGCCCAGCCCCATTGCCAAGGATATGAACTGGGATCTGCTCAAGCAGGGGTATGACGAATATCAACTGGTGCGGGGGTACTTCTTCTCCGATTACTACCAACTGACGGAGTACTCGCTGGACAAGGATCGCTGGAACGCCTGGGCGTTCTATGATCCCGAGACGGCGTCCGGCTATGCCTCGGTGTACTGCGGGGAGGGGTCAAGCACCCTGACACTTCAGCTCAGGCTCAAAGGGCTGGAAGCCGACAAGACCTACACCGTGACGGATCTGGACGGCCTTGTGTCGGTGACGGCGGACGGCAGGACGCTCATGGAGCAGGGGATCCCGGTCACCATGCCGGAGAAGCCCTACTGTGCCATCCTGCTGATCCAACCGGCCTCATAAACGCATAAGTCACACAACAGAGAAAAGGCAACAGACTCTCCCACGGGGGTCTGTTGCCTCATTTTATTGGATGGTCTCAAGGCAAGAGGGCTTGCCATTACGGAGCGCCGTACAGCTCGGCTTCCACTTCCTCGCAGTAGCGGACGGACTCCATGGCATCCTTGGCGTACCGGGTGGCTCCGATCATGTCGGCGTACTCCCGGTTGAGCACCGCACCGCCCACCAGGGTACGGCAGGCCGGGTACTGCTCCTTCAAAAGGCGGATGGTTTCCGCCATGGAGGCCACCGTGGTGGTCATCAGGGCCGACAGACCCACCACCATGGCACCGCTGGATATGGCCGCATCCACAATGTCCTGGGGCGGTACATCCTTGCCCAGGTCAAGCACCTGAAAGCCGTAGTTCTCCATCAGCGTCCGGACAATGTTCTTGCCAATGTCATGAATGTCCCCCTTGACCGTGGCGATCACGATCTTCAGGTGCCGGGACGGGCTGGCGGAGCCGAAGCAGGTGCGAATGACCTCAAAGGCACCGGAGGCCGCCTCTGCACTCATGAGTAGCTGGGGGAGGAACAGCGTCTTGTTCTCAAATCCCTTGCCCACCTCATTCAGTGCCGGAATGATCTCCCCATTGATGACATCCAGAGGCGGGACGGTCTGGAGCAGTACACGGGCTGAGGCCTCCGCCTCCTGCTTCAGACCCTTCTCCACATAGTATTTCAGGGTATTCTGGGGCTGGGAGGTGCCTTTGGTGCCGGGGGCGGGGGCGGTGTAGGCCGTCGCCTGTACCGAGGAGGCATAAGCAATGTAGTCCAGACAGTTGGCATCATAGCCGGCCAGGGCGCAGAAGCTCCGGTATGTTTTCATCATTTCCTGGGAGTTGGGGTTCATGATGGCGGCAGACAGACCCATGGTCAGTGCCATGGAGAAGAAGGTGCTGTTGATGAAATCCCGGTTGGGAAGCCCGAAGGACACATTGGACACGCCCAGGGAGGTCTGTACGCCCAGGGTATGGCGGATGTAGTGCAGAGCCTGGATGGCCGCCTGGGGGGCCTGACTGTCCGCACTGACTGCCATGGCCAGCGTGTCAAAGATCACATCCTTCTTGGAAATACCGTACTTTTCCGCTTCCGTCAGGATCCGCCGGGCGATGCGGATGCGGCCCTCCGCTGTTTCCGGGATGCCGTCCTCATCCAGCGTCAGAGCGATCACCACGCCGCCGTACTTTTTGACCAGCGGGAAGATAGCCTCCATGCTCTCCCGCTTTCCGTTGACGGAATTGATCAGGGGCTTGCCGTTGTAGCGGCGGAGTGCACGCTCCATGGCCACAGGGTCGGAGGTGTCTATCTGAAGGGGAAGATCGGTGACTGACTGGATCTCCGTCACGGCCGAGGTCAGCACCGTGACCTCGTCGATCTCCGGCAGACCTACATTGACATCCAGCACATGGGCACCCCGCTCCGCCTGCGCCACGGCTTCCCCGAGAATGTAGGACATATCCCCGTCCCGAAGGGCCTGCTTCAGCCGCTTCTTTCCGGTGGGATTGATGCGCTCCCCGATGAGCACCGGTGCCCCGCCGAAGCACACGGCGTGGGTATAGGAGGAAATGACGGTCAGCCCCCTGTCCGGCAGGGTTGCCGGAACAGTCCCGTGAGCCAGAGGAGCCAGTTTGGCAATATACGCCGGCGTAGTTCCACAGCAACCACCGACCACCCGGGCACCCAGGCGCAGGATCTCCTGCATGGAAGCCGCAAAGTCCTCCGGCCCCACATCGTAAAAGGTTCTGCCGTTCTCCTCCCGGGGAAGCCCGGCGTTGGGCTTGACAATGACAGGCAGGCTGGCGCAGGCGATCATGCGGGACACAGCCCCCATCTCTACCATCTGTCGTGGCCCCAGGGAGCAATTCAGACCCACGGCATCCGCCCCCAGCCCCTCGGCCAGTGCCACCGCCGCCTCCGGGGTGGCTCCGGTCATCATCTTGCAGTCCTCGCCGAACACACAGGTCACAAGCAGGGGGAGGTTGCAGTTCTCCCTGACAGCCAGCATGGCCGCCTTCAGCTCGTAGGTGTCGTTCATGGTCTCCACCACCACAAGGTCTGCCCCGGCGGCTACTCCCGCCCGCACGGTGCGGGCAAAGCAGTCCACCGCCGCCTCAAAGTCCAGGTCTCCCAAGGGCTTGAGCAGTTTCCCCAGCGGCCCGATGTCCAGGGCCACATAGCGATCCCGGTACCCGTCAAGGGCCTCCCGGGCGCACCGGATGCCCGCCGCCACCACGGCTTCCGTCCTGTCGCCATACTTGAAGGCGTTGGCCCCGAAGGTATTGGCATAGACCACATCCGACCCGGCCTCCAGGTAGGCCCGGTGAATGTCCCGGATCACATCCGGGTGAGTCAGGTTCCATTCCTCCGGCAGCTCCCCCAGGGGAAGCCCGGCGGCCTGAAGCTGGGTGCCCATCCCGCCGTCCAGCACCAGCGTCTGCGTTTTCAATTTATCCAGAAATGTCATACATCCGTTTCCTTACTAAAATTTTCCTTCTTGATGCCTACAATGGCTGTCACCGACTTGGAGGGCATCATCAGATCCCCCTCTGTCAGCGTGATGCCCAGATGCTTTGTCACCGACAGGGCTTCGAAAATATTCCGTTGCAGGGTCAAGGGCAGATCCCCGTACCCGCAGGAAAAGCGTGGCCTTGTGGCACCGTATTCATTCGTGATCTGCCGGTTGACCTCATCGCAGAAGGACTCCACGGCGGCGGCTCCCATGGCCTGCAGGATCACCGCCCGGGCGGGAGAGAGCTTGTTGTATTTCACGATCAGCCTGTCCACGCCGGGGCCGACCGTAGCGGCGAACAGGGCGATCCGGTCGCACCCGGCAAGGTTCACAGCCAGGGAACGGGAGGCGGTTCTGGCAAAGCCCAGATCCAGGACGGTACCATTCGGTGCCTCATCGAAGCGCAACGGGAAAAGGGCATAGCACGCCCGGGGGGACAGGACAGGCAGGAGCATCTGCTCACACTGGTCATAGACCGCCTCCATGCCGGAGATGTCGGACACGCCCCCATATCCCAGGTAACGAAGCACCTCCCGGCGGTCTATGCCCTCCGCCTTGCCATTCAGTATATGGATCATACCACGATCTCGGAGAGGTTGTCCTTGATGGCCCGAGCCACGGCGGCGTTGTTCATGGAGTACACATGCACCGCCTTCATGCCGTTGGCGTACAGATCAATGATCTGCTCCGTGGCGTAGGCCACCCCTGCCTGCCGCATGGCCGCCGGGTTATCGCCGTACCGATCCACGATGCGGCGGAACCGGGTGGGCAGGATGCTGTTGGACAGGGCCATGGTGCGCTTGATCTGCTTGGCGTTGGTGACAGGCATGATGCCCGGAATGACAGGCACATAGATGCCGGCGTCCCGCACCTTGGCCAGGAAGCTGTAGAAAATATCGTTGTCAAAGAACATCTGGGTGACCAGATAGTCACAGCCGGCCTCCACCTTCCGCTTCAGGTTGTCAATGTCCGAGAACAGGGATTCGGATTCCGGATGACCCTCCGGGTAGCAGGCTCCGCCGATGCAGAAGCCGCCGTACGCCTTGATCTCCTCCACCAGCTCGCTGGCATACCGGTACTCCATATTGCCGGCGAAATCGGCGGGTATGTCACCCCGCAGGGCCAGGATATTCTCTATTCCGTCCGCCCGCAGAAGGGCCAGCTTCTCTGCCACATCCACCCGGGTGGAGGAGATGCAGGAGAGGTGAGCCACGGAGTTGACACCGTACTTTTCCTTTATGTCCCGGGAGATCTGCACGGTGTAGGCAGAGGTGCCTCCACCGGCACCGTAGGTGACGCTCATAAAATCCGGGCGCAGAGCGGCAATATCGCTGATGGCTCGGGAGATGCTTTCAAATTTGTCGCTGGTCTTCGGGGGGAATACCTCGAAGGACAGTGTTGCGTTCTTTCGTTTCAGAATATCTGTGACTTTCATGCCTGTGAACCTTTCTCGTGTCCTGCCGCACCCGTTTTCCGGGCATGACGGCAAGAAACCGATCGTATCAATACCTCTTATTATAGCAAAGAAAACTGCCCTTGTCAAGGAAAGTCTCCTCATTTCAGACCCATAGGGGGAATACAGAAAAAATATGATTGGCTATAGAATCAATCTATAGCCAAAAAGCCGGTGCGCTTCTGCGCACCGGCTTGATCCGGGGAGGATCAGGTCTCTTCCGGGATGCTGTCCTCGGGGGCAGGCTCATGTACCTGCGTATTTTTACCACCGTCTACCGGGTCTATCATGTACCGCTGGATGACAGGCCAGGCGGCGTAGGTGTACATGAAAGCCGCTATGGCCAGGAAGAACAGGAAGGGCACGATGATGATGCCGTACACATGGATCTGCACGCAGAGAACCACCAGGGCAACGGACAGCGCAGCCATCACCACGATACCCAGAATGGCCATCAGGTTCCGCTTGATGCCCAGGGCGGTGAAGATCAGGGCGTTCTTCAGGATCTTGAAGATCTTCATGTCAAAGGTCACCAGCATGAGGTAGATGTAGAACCGCATGATGAGCCACAGGATGGCCAGGGCGATGATCATGACATACATGAAGTTGGTCAGGCCGGAGGCCGGGGCACCGTAAAAGTATGCGAAATCAAAGCCCAGCATGAATATGATGAAGCAGTCCAGAAGCCCCATGAAGAAGCCCTGCTTGAGGTTGCGGCGGATGGCGTAAAAGAAATCGGAGATGATGAACACGCCGTCCCCCCGCACCAGGTTACGCAGGATGTAGGTGCAACCCACCTTCTGCCAGCCGTAGGTGACTACATGGAACAGGAGCAACCCGCCGATGATCCAGGTCACGGGGGTGTTGTAGATGGGCACGCTGAACAGGCCGGAGAACAGGTTGAACAGGGTGGTACCCGCCGAGGTAGGCAGAGCCGTCTGGGCGCCTAAGAGCGGCGCATACAGGGGGTAGTACTGGGTGGGCGTGCTGGGCCCGGCCAGGCGGGCGTACGCACAGATCAGGAGCGGAATGATCTGTACCAGCATGATAAGGTTGAGGGTGATCAGCTTCCAGAATTTCCGCTTCAGACTGACAAAGAAGAATTTCAGGTTGGGTGTGGTGTCCTCCCCTTTTTCCACGCCGGGGCCGTCCCGCATGGGGTCAAGGAGCCGGAGCCTTTTCTTTCCGGATTGGTTCTTGCTTTTTGCCATGGTCTGGACATTCCTTTTCTTTCAATAATTTTATAACCAAAACATACGAGAGGCGTATCACAACAGGCTGTACATCCAGCCCGTGTAGATCCCGGTGGCGGCCATCCCCCACAGGCCGGTAGCCAGACAAACAGCCAGGTGCCGGAGGATCAGAGGCGACAGTCCCCGCTGGCCGGTGCGAAGCTGGGTAGCCGGGTCGGAAAGGCCGTCCGATGTGGCCTTGATGAACTGGAAAAGCATCACCCTGGCCGCCCACAGGAGCAGGGTGTACAGCAGGAAGGGCGGGATCAGGTGTCCGCCTGCGGCTACGGCATCCCCGGAGGGGATGTCTCCGCAGGAGACAGCAAGGGCCAGTGCCGAGAGGGCGGCCCCGTCGCACAGGCCACGGAAGGCCAGCGTCAGGGAGGCAAGGGCAGGGCCGAAACAGCACAGCCCGCTGACGCATAGCATGCCCCATGCCGGGAGAGCGGAGAGGCACAGCCGGAGCCAGAACAGCCAGGGGTCAAGCCCGGCGGACGGACGGTGAGCCGCCACGGCCAGGATGGCAGGCTCCGTCCCCAGAAAAGCACCTGCCAGAAGGTACCCACAGACCCCGGAAAGCAGGGTCAGGAGCAGTGCCCGCAGGGCGGTCTTTCGGTTCAGCGTCCCCAGGAAGGGAGCGGCTGGGGCCTCCGGCACGCCGGATGCTTCTCCCGGGGCAGGAACGCTGTCGTCCCATGCCTCCGGCTTTGCGGCGGGAGCCACTTCTTTCCCCGGGGGCAACTCCCTTTGAACGCCGGAGCCGACCCCGGCGGATGTTGTCTTGTCCATTTCTCATACCTCCCACACCTTGTCCTGTGTGTATCATATGGGAGCGGACAGGAAAATATCACTGCACCGGGAAAACTCATCCACCGCAACGGCAATTTTGCATACACAGGAAGTATAGCACGGAATTGTGTTGTCTGTATGAACAAAAGGCACTTTTCTCAAAGAAATGTCATGGGCGGGGTGCGCCCGTACAATTACCTCCGGTTCTGCCTCATGACCTCAAAGCCCAGCACGGCGGCGGAGGCGGCGGAGGACAGCGAGCCCCGGAATCGGTTCTCCCGGCTGTACCCGATGCGAACGGTCAGGTCAGTGCCTGACAGCACGCTCCGGCTGATGCCCCGCTTCTCCCCGCCGATGACCAGCAGAAGGGGCAGGCGCAGATCCGCCTCGTACAGGTCCACCGCATCCCGGATGCCGGCGCAGGCGACCCGATAGCCGACCCCGTGGAACAGCTCCACCGCCCGGGCCGGTTCGCAGACAAAGAGCGGCATCTTCTCCGAGGTTCCGGCCGAGGAGCGGGCCACAAGTCCGGCCACGCCCATCCAGTTCCGGGGTGGCAGAACCACACCATCCGCTCCCGCCGCATACAGGGAGCGCACGGTGTACCCGAAATTGTAGGGATCCTCGATGCCATCCAGCAGGACATAGAAGCCGTCCGGGCGGATGCCGTCCATGCTCCCCTCCAGGTCAGGCAGGGTGCGGTCGGAACAGAGGGCTACAATGCCCCCGTGGGTGTTCCCGGAGGTCATCTTATCCAGTTCCTCCGGGAGGACAGGCTGGACGGTGAAGCCCAGCTCCTCCGCCCGCCGCCGCAGGAAGCTCACTTCCCGAGCCTTTTTCGCCATGCGGGTCTTGTCCACGAAGACAGTCAACACCCGGCGGTCGTTGAAGCTGCGGATATCCGGGTCAAGGACAGCGGAGATGGCTGTCATGCCCTCAAATATGTCCGGGGAGGCGGATTCAGCCGGCAAAGCCTCCCCCGGTTGGCTTTGGTCAGAGGGGGCGGATTGATTCAGACGGTTCATAAAAAGGCTGCCTTTCATAAGTGGAATGAGCGGTGTGTATTCTCTGTATAAAAAGTGTCGGTTCCGGGAAAAAAGAACGGATAAAAATGCCAAATTGCGCATACAGTGGTTTTGAAGCCGGTCGGAACAGGAACCGGCCACGGAGGGTTCCAGGGTATGATGTATTTGGCGCAAGACAAGGAGCGATGTGTGCTTCTGGCTACCTACCTGGTGGAGAATCAGACCACCGTCCGGGCCACGGCCAAGCGGTTCGGTATCAGCAAAAGCACGGTACATAAGGATGTCACACAGATATTGCAGCATGTCAACCGTCCGCTCTACGATGAGGTGAGCCGGGTTCTGGCTCAGAACAAAAGGGAACGGCACCTGCGGGGAGGGGAAGCTACCAGGCGGAAGTATCTGGCCGACCCCCACAGACATTGAGGCGGGTGTGCAAAGAGATCATGGGATATAAAAGAGAAAAAAGCCGCCTGCGCGGCTTTTTCATTTGGAGCTGGTGGCCGGATTTGAACCGGCGACCTGCTGATTACGAATCAGCTGCTCTGCCAGCTGAGCCACACCAGCATCCGGGATGCTTCAGCAACGGAAGTATTATACCACAAACTGTCCCCTTTTGCAAGGGGTTTTCTTAAATTTTCATGATTTTTTGTTACGAGTGCGTTGCCACTCAACCGGGGGACGGGCACACCGTCCCCTAGAAACTGCCATTTCAGGCAGTGTTTTCTACCCATAGGTTTAGCTGTTTGCACTGTTTCCCGCCTGGGCGATCAACTCAGACACCAGCTGGTACACCTCCTGCACCGGGTCGATCATGACGAAGGAGGTGTCCGCATCGCCCTTCCCTGCATTCCAGAGGTTTCCGTTCTGGTTGTTCGGAGTTTCCGGAGCGAAGCAGATGGTACCGGATGTTCCCTTCCCGGTGGTCATCCTCACCTGCTGAACCCGTGCAAAGTTGAACTCAACGCAGTTGGTTCCCTTGCGTCCGGTGCACAGGATGATCGCCCGGCTACCTGTCACGGCATAAACGGTATTCATCATCCGCTTCTTATGGCCGAAAAAGGTCATATACACCAGGAAACAGCCCATACCGAGAAACGGCAGGCCGAACAGGCCAAAGAAGCCACCGTCGATAAAGGCACCGCATGTCCAGAAAAGCGAGAAGCCAAGGAAGAACACAGACACAACCACCGCCACAACCGATGGGCGGACAGGGGTGGAAGCGTAGGGTTGCCCCACCCAGAGGAGCTCTTCCCCGTCATGCAGGAAGGGCGTCACATAGCTTTGCAGGGAAGGGTCGCTGGCAGGGATCGTTCGGTTACTCATGATGGTACCTCCTGATATTTCATTGTCACGCCGTGCCTTTCGTCGATAGGATCTTATTCCAGTTCAAAGGCACCGGTGTACAGCTGGTAGTAGGTGCCCCGCTCTGCGATGAGCTTCTCGTGATTGCCCCGCTCGATGATGCGCCCGTGGTCAAGCACCATGATGACATCGGAATTCTTCACCGTGGACAGGCGGTGGGCGATGACGAACACCGTCCGACCCTCCATCAGCTTATCCATACCAGCCTGTACGATGGCCTCGGTGCGGGTATCAATGGAGGAGGTAGCCTCGTCCAGGATCATGACCGGCGGGTCAGCCACAGCGGCCCGGGCAATGGCGATCAGCTGACGCTGGCCCTGGGACAGGTTGGCACCGTTGTTGGTCAGCTCGGTGGCGTACCCGTGGGGCAGGCGGGTGATGAAGTCATCCGCCCCGGCCAGCCGGGCGGCGGCACGGCACTCCTCGTCTGTGGCATCCAGCTTGCCGTAGCGGATATTGTCCATGACGGTGCCGGTGAACAGGTTGGTCTCCTGCAGCACGATGCCCAGGGAGCGGCGCAGATCCGACTTCTTTATCTTATTGATATTGATGCCGTCGTACCGGATCTTCCCGTCGGCAATATCGTAAAAGCGGTTGATCAGGTTGGTGATGGTGGTCTTGCCGGCACCGGTGGCACCGACGAAGGCCACCTTCTGCCCCGGTTCGGCATACACCGACACATCGTGGAGCACAGGCTTCCCCTCCGTGTAGGCAAAGTCCACATCGGTCAGGCGCACATCGCCCCGCAGTAGGGTGTAGGTGACACTGCCATCGGCGGCGTGGGGATGCTTCCAGGCCCACTGGCCGGTGTGCTCATCGGTCTCTGTCACCCTGCCACTGCCATCCTCGGCTACCCGGGCGTTGACCAGCGTCACATAGCCCTCGTCCTCCTCCGGTGTCTCATCCATCAGGGTGAATATCCTTTCGCCACCGGCCATAGCCATGACGATGGAGTTCACCTGCTGGGATACCTGGTTGATGTTTCCGGTGAACTGCTTGGTCATGGACAGGAAGGTCACCACCACCGACACGGTGACAGCCGTAGCCGTCGGGTCAAACAGACTGCGTATGCACAGGTTGAACCAACCGTTGAGCAGGAAGGAGCACCCCACCGTCACCACGATCACATAGAAGATGTTGCCGAGATTCATGATGATGGGGCCAAGCATATTGGCGTAGGCATGGGCACGGTAGCTGTCCTCGTACAGCTCCTGATTGAGCTTATCAAAATCAGCCTGGCAGGCATCCTCGTGGTTGAAGACCTTCACCACCTTCTGCCCGTTCATCATTTCCTGTACATAGCCCTCCTCGGCACCCACCGAACGCTGGAGCCGGACGAAGTATTTAGAGGATCCGCCACCCAGCTTGCCGGACAGCAGGATCATGAGCACCACGCCCACAAGCAGGACGCAGGTCAGCCACACACTGTACCACAGCATGATAAAGAACACGCTGACCACGATCACACCAGACCGGACAAGGGTAGGCAGGGACTGTCCCACCAATTGGCGCAGGGTGTCAATGTCGTTGGTGTAGTAGGACATGATGTCCCCGTGCTTATGGGTGTCGAAGTAACGGATGGGCAGATCCTGCATCTTTTCAAACATGGTCTTTCTCATTCTGTTAAGGAAGCCCTGGGTAATGACTGCCTCCAGTTGGGTTTCCAATGACAGGGCAATGATAGCCAGAATATAAAAGCCGATCAGGATCATGACCTTGGGTACGATCATATCCCTGGCTATATCCCATGTCACGCCTTCCCGCAGGCAGTAGTCAATGGCACGGGTGACCTGCTCCAGGAAGATGGCCGGGAGTGTAGCCACAATGGCGGAGAAAATGATGCAGGCCACCGTGACCGGCAAAAGAACCGGGTAGTACCCATGCAGCATCCGCACCACACGGGCAAGGATCTTCATATCCAGCTTTCTTTTTGGACGCTGTGGATCTTTTTCTGCGGAGCCGGGGATGTTCTTCTTTCTCATATGCTTACTTTCCATTTTCGCTCTCCCCTTTTCCGCTTGTCTGCTGTTCATATACTTCCCGGTAGATCGGGCTGGTGGCGAGAAGCTGTTCGTGCGTGCCCACACAGGCTACCCGTCCACCCTCCATGACCAGGATCATGTCCGCATGCTCTACCGATGCGATGCGCTGGGCGATGATGATCTTGGTGGTCTCCGGAATGTAGGAAGTGAATCCAGCCCGGATCAGGGCATCGGTGCGGGTGTCCACGGCGGAGGTAGAGTCATCCAGTATCAGGATCTTCGGCTTCTTGAGCAGCGCCCGGGCGATACACAGCCGTTGCTTCTGTCCGCCGGACACATTGGTGCCGCCCTGCTCGATGTGGGTGTCATATCCGTCCGGGAAGGACTGGATGAACTCGTCGGCCTGAGCCAGGCGGCAGGCCTGCACAATATCCTCATCGGTAGCCTGGGGGTTACCCCAGCGCAGGTTCTCCTTGATGGTTCCGGAGAACAAAAGATTCTTCTGGAGAACCATAGCCACGCTGTCCCGCAGGGCGGTCAGATCGTAGTTCCGCACATCCACGCCGCCTACCTTGACACTGCCCTCTGTCACATCGTACAGCCGGGGGATCAACTGCACCAGCGTGCTCTTGGATGACCCGGTTCCGCCGATGATGCCTACTGTCGCCCCGGACGGGATGTGCAGGTTCACATTGGACAGTGAGAACGCTTCGGCAGAGGCGGTGTACTTGAAGCTGACATTCTCAAAATCCACGGAGCCGTCTGCGATCTCCATGACCGGGTTTTCTGCATTCTTCATGTCCGGCACCTCGTCCAGCACCTCCATGATCCGGCGCAGGGATTCGATGGACATGGTGATCATGACATAGATCATAGCCAGCATCATCAAGGACATGAGGATAGCCATGCCGTAGGTCAGAAGGGCGGAGATGTTCCCGATGTTGACACCGGACTCCGGATGCCGTATGGCCATGAAGGAGCCCATCAGCAGGATGAACACCATGTTGAAGTACAGGCAGAAGTTTGCCAGCGGGGTGTCCACGGCCACGATGCGCTCTGCCCGGGTGAAGTCCCCGCAGATGTCATCGGAGGCCCGGCGGAATTTCTCCTTCTCGTAGTCCTCCCGGGCGAAGCCCTTGACCACCCGCATCCCACGGACATTTTCCTCAATGGATTCGTTCAGCTTATCGTACTTTCGGAACACCCGGTGGAAGGCGGGCATGGCTTTCTTGGATATGATGAAAAGGCCGATACCCAGCACGGGGATGACCACAGCGAAGGTGAGGGCCAGCCAGCCGCCCAGGTAGGCCGCCATGACCACCGAGAAGATCAGCATCAGCGGGCTCCGCACGGCGGTGCGGATGATCATCATGTATGCCATCTGCACATTGGCCACATCGGTGGTCATCCGGGTCACCAGAGAGGCGGAGGAGAACTTGTCGATGTTGATAAAGGAGAAGGACTGGATCTTCTCAAACAGGTCGTGGCGCAGATTCTTGGCAAATCCGGAGGAGGCCCGGGCGCAGGTAAAGCCGCCGAGACCGCCGCAGGCCAAGGAGATCAGAGCCAGTCCGACCATGACCAGACCCACCGGCAGAATGTCCTTCGTAATGGACAGGGCATCACCCTTCTGCTGGATCCTGTTGATCAGGTAGGTGGCTGTGATGTACGGGATGGCCGTCTCTATGATGGCTTCCCCTACCATGAACAGCAGAGTCAGCAGGGTGGCCTTCTTGTATTCCCGGATACATTTTGAGAGCCGCAGTAGCATGAATACTTCCTTTCCGGCACATACCGTCCTGTGGTATGTACCATTTCATGTAATACTTTGCACACGGCTACTATTGTACCCTCTTTTCAACTTTCTGTCAAGTGGTATTTAAAATAATTCAGGTGGCGGTCAGGGGGGGGAACCTCCCTTCAAAGGTTACAGTTCAACTAACCCCCGCAGTGCGCTCCCTTTTCCACCGTAGAGCGGGGCGAGGGGCCCCCGCGATGGCGTTTTTGTTATTTTATGTGACAGTTACGCTGGCTCCCCTGGAATAATTATAGCAAAAACACCATCAAACAACGCATCCGACATGATTATTACACATTTTGAAAGTTCTTGGGGGTCTGGGGGCTTCTTTCAAGAAGCCCCCAGGCGTTCTCCCGTTCCCTACCTGAACTGCCACCTTCAAAGACTTTTCACAAAGGATCATCCATCACCTGCCGGATGCGACAGGAACCGCCGAGTCTCCTCTGCGATCTCCCTGTGCTCCAGGAGCAGGAAGGTCAGGTTCAGGATAGTCATCAGACCGATGGCGACATCAGCCATGTCCCATGCCAGGGCGGGAGCGGCCACCGACCCAAAGACCAGGGAACCGCAAAAGATCACCGTGAAGACCCGCCCCGCCTTCCGGTTCCACTCCGGATGCCCCAGCGTGCCGGTCAGGCCGGACATGGCCGTCAGCCCGTAGTGTGCCCAGCAGAAGACGGTAGCGGCGGCAAACAGCAGGATGGACACGGCGAACACGCCGCCCGCCCAGTTCCCCAGCACGGAGGTAAAGGTTGCCCGGGCATTGTTGACGCCGTCGGCACCGTAGGGCGTCATCCCGCTGTCGCTGACCATCATACAGAGAGCGGTGACAGTGCAGAGCAGAACGGTATCCACAAAGACCTCCACAATGCCCAGTATGCCCTGGGCGGCGGGACTGTCGGTATTGGCGGCGGCATGAGCCATGGGGGCGGTACCGCATCCGGCTTCATTGGATACAAGCCCCCGCATGACACCGCTCCGCAACGCCCGGGAAGTGACCATGCCGAAAAGCCCTGCCCACAGTCCACGGCGGCCCTCCGGGTCATTCCCCGGAAAGGCACAGCGGAAGATCTCGCAGATCACTCCGGGCAGTCGCTCCCGGCGCAGGATTAGCACAGCCACGCACAGGCTCAGGTACACCAGCGTCATGAAGGGTACCAGCCGCTCCGTCATGGCGGCGATGCGGTGACTGCCCCCGGCCATCACGGCGGCGCACAGGACGGCAACCACCCCACCTGTGACCAGGGGGGGTATGCCAAAGCCGGTACCGTTCCCCGCCATGGCCCCGGCGGCGGCGTTCATCTGGAGGACAGAGCCCATGGTCAGGGCGTTGACCAGGCACAGCACCCCGAACAGGGCGGCCAGAAACCGCCCGGCACCCGGGTGCCCCCGGCGAGCCAGGCTGTCAAAAATATAGTCATGGGCACCGCCGGACAGAGTCCCGCCCGGCTCCGTCCGCCGATGCCGCACAGCCAGCACGATCTCCGCATATTTCAGCACCGAGACCACCAGACCGCTGAAAACCATCCAGAAAACGGAACCCGGCCCACCCAGATACAGAGCCGAGGCCACCCCCACGATATTGCCCACGCCCAGCGTACCGGCCAAGGCCATACACAGTCCCCGCAGGGGGGATATGTCCTTCCCCCGGGTCTGATCCTGCCTGCTTCCCTTCCCTTTTTCATCGGACGGAATACCCGGCGGCCGCCGGAAGATGGCTCTGATACAGGCGATGGGATGAGCATAGTTGAAAAAGCGAAGTCGGAAAAGAAAAAATAGTCCTGCGGCAAAGAGGAAAGCCGTGGTTACAGATGAGAGAATATTCACAGGCATGCACCTCCCGGAGGAAGGTATGCCGCCTCAGGGGACGCAAGAACTTCCTTATCCTCCCATAGATGTTAACAATATGTGAACATTTAGGAAAAGGGGTTGACATTTTTATTTTTTGGTGTAGAATATGTGCAAAGGTTGGCACTCGAAGCCTTTGAGTGCTAAATCCAGAAAGACAGAATGCCTTCGGCGCCCGCCGAGAGCGCCCATGACATGGTAAGGAGGAAAACAAAATGAAACTGAATCCCTTGTCCAATCGTGTAGTGATCAAGTTTGAGGAAGCCGAGGAGAAGACCAAGACCGGCATCATCCTGACCGCCTCTGCTCAGGAAAAGCCCCAGGTGGCTGATGTGGTGGCCGTAGGCCCCGGCAAGGTCACGGATAACGGTGCCGTCGCCCCCATGACCGTCAAGGTCGGCGACAGGGTCATCGCCAGCAAGTATGCCGGCACGGCTGTGAAGCTGGAAGGTGTGGAGTACACCATCCTGTCTGAGGACGATATCCTCGCAACCGTAAACTGAAACACGCACAATGTAACTTGAATGGGAGGTAATTGAATTATGGCAAAGGATATTCTGTATGGGATCGAAGCACGCAACGCACTGGTTCGTGGCGTGGATAAGCTGGCCGACACGGTGAAGATCACCCTGGGCCCCAAGGGACGCAATGTGGTTTTGGATAAGAAGTACGGCTCTCCCCTGATCACCAACGATGGTGTCACCATCGCCAAGGAGATCGAGCTGGAGGACGAGGCCGAGAACATGGGTGCCGCCCTTGTCAAGGAAGTGGCTACCAAGACCAACGATGCCGCCGGTGATGGCACCACCACCGCCACTCTGCTGGCGCAGGCCTTCGTCCGTGAGGGCATGAAGAATGTGACCGCCGGAGCCAACCCCATGGTGCTTCGCAAGGGTATGAAGAAGGCTGTGGATGCCGCTGTGGCCTCCCTTGGCAACAACTCCAAGAAGGTCAACGGCAAGGAGGACATCGCCCGGGTCGGCACCATCTCTGCCGGAGATGAGGTCATTGGCCAGCTGATCGCCGATGCTATGGAAAAAGTCACTGCCGACGGAGTGATCACCGTGGAGGAGTCCAAGACCGCCGACACCTACTCCGAGGTAGTGGAGGGTATGCAGTTTGACCGCGGCTACCTGTCCCCCTACATGGTCACGGATAACGACAAGATGGAGGCGGTTCTGGACGATGCCCTCATCCTGATCACGGATAAGAAGATCTCCAACATTCAGGAGATCCTGCCCCTTCTGGAGCAGCTGGTGCAGAGCGGCAAGAAGCTGCTGATCATCGCCGAGGATGTGGAGGGCGAGGCTCTGACCACCCTGGTGCTGAACAAGCTCCGTGGCACCTTCACCTGCGTGGCTGTCAAGGCACCCGGCTTTGGCGACCGCCGCAAGGAGATGCTGCAGGATATCGCCATCCTGACCGGTGGTGAGGTCATTTCCTCCGAGCTGGGTCTGGAGCTGAAGGATGTGGAAGTCAGCCAGCTGGGTCAGGCTCGTCAGGTGAAGGTCACCAAGGAGAACACCATCATCGTAGGCGGCCAGGGCAACACCGAGGATATCCGTGCCCGGGAGAACCAGATCCGTGCCGCCATTGAGACCACGACCTCTGACTTCGACCGTGAGAAGCTGCAGGAGCGGCTGGCTAAGCTGGCCGGCGGCGTAGCTGTCATCAAGGTCGGTGCCGCTACCGAAGCCGAGATGAAGGAGAAGAAGCTCCGCATTGAGGACGCACTCAACGCCACCAAGGCCGCCGTGGAGGAGGGCATTGTGCCCGGCGGTGGAACCGCTTACCTGAATGTGATCGGCGATGTGGCCAAGGTACTTGACACCGTGGAGGGCGACGAGAAGACCGGTGTGCGCATTGTCCTGAAGGCTTTGGAGGAGCCGGTTCGTCAGATCGCCATCAACGCCGGATTCGACGGCGGTGTGGTGGTGGACAAGATCCTGTCCTCCGGCAAGGCCGGCTACGGCTTTGATGCCTACAACGAGGTGTACTGCGACATGATGGCTTCCGGTATCGTGGATCCTACCAAGGTGACCCGTTCCGCTCTGCAGAACGCTGCTTCCATCGCCTCTGTCATTCTGACCACCGAGTCGGTTGTGGCCGACAAGCCGGATCCCAAGGCCGATGCGGCTGCCGCTGGCGGCGGTGCAGGCGGTATGGGCGGTATGTACTGATATCCGGTACTTCCTCTCAATATCCATTCAGTCAAAAACTCCCGTCCCTGTTCATGCAGGGGCGGGAGCCTTTTTCATCAAAAGGGAGCGGCACACGCCGCCCCCTCTATGCTCCCCGGTTACAGTTTACCTAACCCCCCGCAGTACGCTCCCTTTTCTGCCGTAGAGCGGGGCGAGGGGCCCCCGCGAAGGCGTTTCTGTTGCTTTCAGTACCAACAACGCTGGATCCCCTGGGCAAACGATAACAAAAATATTACTAAACAGCGCACTGAACATGAATATACACATGTTTTGAAAGTTCTTGGGGGTCTGGGTTCAGAAGTTTGCCGTATGGCAAACTTCATGCAATTGCACTGCGTACAGTGCAATTGCTGTTCTTATCAAGAAGCCCCCAGGCGTTCTCCCGTACTCTACTGAACTGTAACGCTTCCCCACTTTCCGCCAAGTTCTTCCTTCCGCTTCACTTCTTTGACTCTTCGTGCAACAGCTGGTTGCTGAGGGCGAAGATCTGATCTGCATACCTCTTCTTACGAGCCTTCAGGATGGTCTGATAGATCGGATAGTTGACGGCGGCCATGACAATGCCCACGCATCCCACCACGATGCCGGGCACCATAAGATCCCCTATGACCTTCATGGCAAGGCACATACCGGTCCCCAGCACCAGGGCACTGACACAGCCGAAAAGGTAGGCGAATACCTTGGCCGGGCACTTCACCCGCTGATCCAGCTCCTTCAGCTCATCCAGCTTGGAAATCTTACGCTCTGTGTATTGACTTCTGATCTTCTCTGCGATCTGCTTTTCATTTGCGGTACTCATGACGATCCCCTTTCTGTATTTCAAATGTGCCTACAGTATACAGTACCGCTGTTGCTGTCGTTTTGCTGTCAGGTCATTGTTTTGTAAGTGTTTTGTTGCTGTTTTGTAAATCTGCTTTGAAAGTCTTTGAAAGGGTCTGGGGAAACTTTCTTCAGAAAGTTGCCCCGGCGCATCCCCGTACCCTCCGAACCGTTGAGCCGCACCAAAAAAGCCCCGGAGCGTTTCCGGAGCTTTTTCGGTTCATGCCAATTACTTGGACACGGTCACAGAGGTCACATGGGGATTGGCACCGTTGTACCAGTAGAGGAAGCCCTCCACATCAATGGTGTCGCCCACCTTCAGTGCCTTGACAGCCTTGTACACATCGGTATCTGCGCCGCACAGGTCGGACTCCACCACGAAGGAGTAGGTGGTTCCGTTCAGGGACACATTGAAGTACAAATCACTGCCCTCCTGGCCGGAGCCATCGTAGCTGTACAGGAAGGCATCGCCTGCCTCATTGGCGGCCTCCACCTTCAGGCCCTTGAACAGCACCTTCTGGTTCTGCTTGGCGGCCAAACCGTCAGTGCCCAGGAGAGAGGTCACATCCACAGCGGCGGCGGTGTAGGTACCCTCCTCCATCTCGAAGGTGGCATCGACGATCTCCACCTCGCCGGACCACTCGGACTTATAGCCGGTAACCTTGATCTTGGAGCCGACCTTCATGGACTCGTACTGCTCAGCGGTGCAGGCAATGCGGTACACGAAGTACGCACCGTCACCGTCCTGCAGGTACAGGGAGGTGTTGCCGTACTCCTCGGAATAGGCCTGCTTGGCCTGGATAAAGCCCTCAACCACCACCTGGGTATCCAGTGCGGCATCCGTGTACTGCGCATAGGTCAGCACACCTTCGGACTTGGCGTTGATGTCTGTTTTCTCGCCACAACCGGCGAAGGCGCACAGAAGGGTGAGTGTCAAAAGAACTGCGATCAGCTTTTTCATGGTTATGATAACCATCCCTTTCATAGTTTTCTACATTATACCGCAAAGCGTCCGAAAAATCAATGGTTTTTGGAAGATGCCGTCACTTTCTCACTTTTTCACTTTTATTGCAGGATTTTCGCCTTTTTTTCATTGAATTTGTCAGATAGTACCCGCCGAGAACCATCCATGTCACCCCAAGGGCAACCAGCAGGATCACCGCCGTGGAAGGCAGTTTTCCAAGATCAGCCTTGCCTGCCGCCGCACTGCTCCCGGCTCCGCCGTCCTCCAGGCGGTACAGCGAGCGCACCGAGGCGAACAGGTTCTCCATGTACGCCTCGTCTACGGTCTCCTTCCGGCGGACGGACTTGACCACATTCTCGATCAACTGCCCGGCCGCATCCCGCAGGGACGCAGACCCGTTCCACACCGGGGTCACAAAGGTATGCTCTGTATTCTCAAGCAACAGGCGGGTCGCCCGGATCTTCACCTCATAGTGGGTGGTGATGTCCTCCCCCGCCCGGGACAGGTAATCCTGGTACACACTGTCCTCCCGGGCCTTGGATGTCACCGGCACATACCCCTCGGTCTGGGCGTAGCCGATCTGCACCTGGTTGGTCAGCAGGAACTGGGTAAAGAGCCAGGAGGCCAGCACCTCCTGATCGTCCTGCTTGCCGAACACGCACACCGACGGCCCCTGGGAGATCATCTGCGGGTTTCCGGTATCAAACTGCGGCACCGTCATGACCGCTGTTTCAAAGTCCACGATGGCATCCTCGCTGATGTCCGACAGGGGGGCGTCACTGCCCATCCAGGTAGCACCCGCCGTGGAGTCAATGGCGAAAATACACTGGCCTGCATTGAGAAAGTTGGCAGGGTAGCTGGAGATCTTGAAGGTGGAAAAGGCACCGGTGGCGGCGTGATCGGCGATGCCGTACAGAAGTGCCTCGGTGGTGTCATTGAAGAGCAGGATGCTCCCCTGACTGTCAGAGTAACCGGCTCCCTTCTGCCGGAGCATCTGTATCATCATGTTGTCGGTGGATTTATAGATGAAGGGGATCATCACTTTCTGCCCGTTGACAAGGTAGTTCCCTTCCTCATCCTTGGCTGTGGCCGCCTCGGACACCTCCCAGATGAAGTCCCAGGTCAGCGTCTCCGGCAGCGTGTACCCCAGTGCCTCCACATAGGTCTTGTTGATGTAGCAGGCCTCGGTGGAGCGCATGAAAGGCAGGGCGTAGGTCTGCCCGTCGATGACGCATTCGGAGAGGTAGGTGGGGATGATCTCCGCCCTTGTGGGGCCGTCAAACCGCACCTCACTGCCGCCAAGGCCATACTGTGGGTCATCCATCAGCTGATCCAGCGGCACCACAGTGTTTGCCCCGGTCATATAGGTAGCCATGTGATCCGGGTATGTGATGCAGACATTGGGGGTGGTGCCGGTGGAGATATTGGTAATGACATCGTTATATATCTTGTTGTAATCTGTGTACAGCCGCAGGTTCACGGTGATATTGGGGTACAGGGTCTGAAAGTCCTCTATGGCCTGCTGGTACACGCTCACCTGGGCCTTGTTGGTGTCATTCTTCGCCCAGAAGGTGATGGTGTATGTCCCGGACTCGTCAAAGCTGTCCGGCATGACGAAGGCATCCAGCTGGCGACTGCCGTGACATCCGGTCAGCACCGCCGTGCAGGACAGGAGCGTGGCAAGGAGCAGCATGCAAGCAACCATCCGTTTCATCCCTTCAGCCCCCCTCTCGACACGCCCTCCATGATCTTCTTCCGGAAGATCAGGAACAGCACCACCAGCGGCACGGAAATAACCACCACCGCCGCCATCATGGCCGGAATGTTCTCCCGGCCAAAGCCATTCTCCCGTATCTCCTGGATGCCGTTGGACACCAGGAAGTATGCCTCATCGTCGGTGATCAGCCGTGGCCACACATAGGCGTTCCAGCACTCAATGACCTTGAGGATGGTCACGGTGACCAGTGTGGGCTTGCACATGGGGATCATGACCCGGAGCAGGTACTTCATGTCGGAGGTGCCGTCCACCTTGGCGGCATAGTACAGCTCGTCCGGTATCTGGGCGAAGTTCTCCTTCAGGAGGTAGATGTAGAATACCGAAGTCACCGAGGGCAGGATCAACCCCAGGAAGGTGTTCCGCATATCCAGGTTGGTGATGGTGGCATAGTTGGTGATGATGACCAGCTCGGTGGGGATCATCATCAGGGCCAGGAGCAGGGTGAAGGCCAGGCTCTTGCCCCGGAAGTTCAGCCGTGCAAAGGCAAAGGCCGCCAGGGTGATGACCACCAGCATCAGGGCGGTGGTGGCCACGGTGAAGATCAGGGTATTGAGGAAGTACCGCCCCAGGTTGACAGTGGTAAAGGCATCCACATAGTTCTGCCATGTGGGAGAGGAGGCGTAAAACTTGGGAATGTACTCGGCGTTATAGGAGCTGTAGCTCTTGAAGGAAGTCAGTATCATCCAGTAAAACGGGAACAGCACCGCCAGCGCCCAGACAGACAGCAGGACATAGGTCGCCGCCGTCCGCAGGGTCCTTGCCACCCGTGCCCGCTTTTCCACCGCCGCATAGGCGGATCTTTGGTTCTTGTCTTGACTGTTCATCTTTTTGGCACTTCCCTTTCCGGTTTCGTCTTTCGCTTACTGCTTCTTCTGCTGCTTCCATGCCTGCGCTGTCAGTAGTGCACATGCTTCTTGCTGACGGTCAGGTTGATGCAGGTAATGGTGAGCACAATGAAAAAGAGGACGATGGCCGCCGCCGAGGCGTAGGAGGGATAGCCACCGCTGTTCCCGTACAGCATGTCGTAAATATACCCGACGATGGTATTCATCCCGGCGGTGTTCAGGTCGGTTCCGAACAGAGCCACCGCATCGCTGTAGGCCTTGAAAGCACCGATGAATCCGGTAATGACCAGGTAAAAGATGGTGGGCGAGATCATGGGCAGGGTGATCTTGGTGAACATCCGCCAGCGGGAGGTGCCGTCGATCCGGGCGGCGTTGTAGTAGGTGTCGTTGACAGAGGCCAGGGCACTGGTGAGGATCAGGATCTTGAAGGGCATGACGATCCAGATGGTGTACACGCACAGAACCAGCATTTTCGTCCAGTAGGGGCCGTCAATGAAGTCTACCGGGGTGCCCCCCAGGCGGGTGATGACCAGATTGACCAACCCGTCGCTGTACTCTGTCTTTTTGAAAAGGATCATGAAGACAAGCCCCACCGCCAGGGTATTGGTCACATAGGGCAGGAAGAAGATAGTCTGGAACAGGTTGCGGAGCCGCTTGATGGAGGACAGGCCAATGGAGATGAGCAGGGACAGCCCCGTGGATATGGGCACGGTGATGATCACCAGCAGGAAGGTATTCTTCACCGCCTGCAGGAAATACCGGTTGTGCAGGACATAGGCGTAGTTGTACCACCCCACCCCGAAATACTGCTGGGAGGCAAAATTATACCCCTCCTCAAAGGAGTATACCAGCACATCCACCAGCGGGTATACCATGAACACACCCAGAAACGCCATAGCAGGCAGCAGGTACAGCCATGCTTTCCTGTTATTCTGCTCCATCACGCATCACGCCTTTCTTCTCCTGCGGTACATCGGGTAACTGTCGCAAAGACAATGGTCGTAAAGACAACGGTATCATACCACATTCTGGCCTTTTTGTCAACAGGCCAACCGGCATTTCATGTTCCCAGCCGGCACTTGAAGTCCCCGTATCCGAAGGTCAACAGCCGTTCCGGGCGTACAGGCTATCCGGTGGGTAATGCCTGTTTTCAAACAATTTCTCCGTGCAGGCGGTGTACCACCCGCCGGATGGCTAAGGAACCGCTGATTGATTCGGCGGCACATCTTCGGCACATCTTTTCCCGCCTGCTTCTTGCCGAAAAACTGGATGTACATCCAGTACATCTTGCGTTTTTCGCAATCGCAGACGAAAAAATCTGCACCGAATCTGTACCACCTCATTCAATCAGCGTTTCCCTAAATTTACCGAATATTTACATATTGTTCAAAGAAGATAAAAACGAGATGATATAATAACCATATTTCACCATAGGCGGGCGAAGGAGGCATTGAACATGAAAAACAGGAAGATCAAATTGGCCACGCTGATGACTGCATTTTGTCTGGTACTGTCGGGAGTCATGGCAAGCTGTAACCATCATGAGAATCCGGTTATAGACGAAAATGGAACAGGGGACATGGCCCAGACCGGAACCGGATCTGAAAAAGAATCCGATACGAAACAGCTTACCGATGATTCTCAGGAACAGCCAACCGAAGTTGTGGAATTGTTCTTTTCCAGCATGGATGACGGTGGCTGTTATGTCATCGGATTCGGCGAACATACAAACAAGAATAAGGTGACTGAGGTCGTTATCCCCATGGCATCCCCTGAAGGTGATACTGTCGTCGGGATCGGCAGTGGAGCATTCTACGATTGCTCCAGCCTGACCAGCATCACCATCCCGGACAGCGTCACTGAAATCGGCGATCATGCGTTCTCCGGTTGCGCCAGCCTGGCCAGTGTCACCATACCGGACAGCGTGACGAGCATCGGCAAATATGCTTTCTCCGATTGCTCCAGCCTGACCAGTTTGACTCTACCGGACAACATCACAACGATCAGCAAATATGCCCTTGCCGGTTGTTCCAGCCTGACCGATATCACCATACCGGTCAGCGTGAATATCGTAGGCGATTACGCTTTCTCTGGTTGCTCCAGCCTGACTGGTATCACTGTCCCGGACAGTGTTTCATGGATCGGGGACCATACCTTTGCTGGTTGCAGCAGTCTGACCAGTATTGTAGTGAGTGATAGCAATCCGCTGTACCACAGTGCGGGTAATTGTCTGATAAAGACATCCGATAAAATTTTGGTTGCCGGATGTGGGAACAGTACCATTCCCTCCGATGGCAGTGTGACAATAATCGGTCCTTCTGCCTTCAGCGGCAGAGCCGGGATGACTGGCCTCACCATCCCGGACAGTGTGACGGGCATCGGCGGGCAAGCCTTCTCCGGTTGTTCCGGCTTGACCGACATCACCATCCCGGACAGTGTGACGGGCATCGGCGGGCAAGCCTTCTCCGGTTGTTCCGGCTTGACCGACATCATCATCCCGGACAGTGTGACGGGCATCGGCGAGCAAGCCTTCTCCGACTGTTCCAACCTGAAGCGTGTGACCATCGGAAACGGTTTGACTGAAATCCGCTCAAACACCTTTGAAGGCTGTATCAGTCTCACGGATGTCACGATTGGTGACAGCGTGAAGTGCATTGGTTTCGAAGCATTCAAGGGTTGCTCCAGCCTGACTGATATATACATCCCGCGTGGTGTGGAACAGATCGACGGTAGTTCCTTCCCCGAATGCCCCAGCCTGACCAGCATAGTGTGCGCAGGTAATCTGTATTACTACAGTGTAGATAACTGTGTCTTTTCATCCAGGAAAAATGTGGTGGCCGGATGTAAGAGCAGTATCATTCCTGCTGAATATGTGACAAGCATCGGCGATTATGCATTTTATGGTTCCTCCGGTCTGACCAGTATTACAATTCCGGACAATGTGACAAGCATCGGCAAGTATGCCTTTTTCGGCTGTTCTGGCCTGACCAGTATCACCATTCCGGACAGCGTAACCAAGATTGGCGAGCATTCCTTCTCCGGCTGCTCCAGCCTGACCAGTATCACCATTCCGGACGGCGTGACCAAGATCGGCGAGTATTCCTTCTCCGGTTGCTCCGGCCTGACCAGTATCACCATTCCGGACAGTGTAACCGAGATTGGCAAGCACGCCTTCTCCGGTTGTTCCAGCCTGACCAGTATTACCATTCCGGACAGCGTAACCAAGATCGACGCATATGCCTTCTCCGGTTGCTCCGGTCTGACTGGTATTACTATCCCGGATAGTGTGACAAGTATCGGTATTGGAGCCTTTTACAATTGTTCCAGCTTGACGGATATAAAAGTAAGTGATAACAATCCTGTTTTTTTCAGTACTGGAAATTGTCTGATAAAGAATCGGTCGCTGATTGCCATATGTAAAAACGGTGTCATTCCTGACGATGGAAGCGTGGGAACAATCGGCTCTTATGCTCTCTGTGCCTGCTCCGATCTGACCAATATCACCATTCCGAACGGCGTGAGGCATATTGACACATTCGCTTTCTGCGGTTGCACCAACCTGACCAGTATCACGATTCCAGACAGTGTCATGTCAATCGGTTCCTTTGCATTCAGTGATTGCTCCAGCCTGACCAGCATCACGATCCCGGACGGCGTGACAATCGTCAGCCAATTCGTCTTCTCCGGTTGCTCCAGCCTGACCAGTGTTACCCTTCCGGACAGTATCATAGCAATCGATGGAGGTGCTTTCTCCAACTGCTCCAGCCTGACCAGTATCACAATCCCAAGCAGTGTGAATTCAATTATGAATCTTGCATTCTCCAACTGCTCCAGCCTTACGAATATTGTTATTCCGGATAGTGTGGAAATCATAGGTGATGATGTCTTCTCTGACTGTTTCAACCTGACCAGCATAACCTTCAACGGGACAAAATCCCAATGGAAAAGTATCAGAAAAGGCGCCCCCTTGTATGCGAAATCTGTTGCCATACAATGCACAGATGGCGTCGTTACAGTGAAATAATGTCAAGGAGCCGTAAAAAAGTCAAAAAACGAGCGGATGCGTGGGGTCGAGGGGTCGCA